>CAMLMI010000146.1 GCA_946480965.1 uncultured Verrucomicrobiales bacterium
AACTTTGACCGCTCAACGCTGAACGTCGAAATTCAGGAAGCGTGGTAGGGACTGGATGGAGTGGATTGGTTGCGCGTGGCGGTCAGGACACTGCGATTGAAAATGCGGATCAGCTCGTCTGCTTCGGACAGAACGAACAGGAGAGTCGCATCATTCGAGCACCACGTGCGGTGGGCGATCAGGCGAGCCCAGCGGCGGGTTTCGCGGAGCTCCTTCAGGCAGATGCGGAGTTTGTGGACGAAGTCCGAGCGGGATTCGGCGGCTTCAGCCTCTCCGTGATTTGGATACGGCGACGTGCCAGAGCGGAGGATCTGGCCGGCGACGTGGTTGCCGGCGCGTGATGAGGGCAGTTTTTCAGAAAGATCGATCACGGCTGAAGCAAACGCGAGGAGCCGGTCTTCGAGATTGAATTGTCGTTTGGGGGACGGTCCGTCGTTCAGCTCCCAGGCCACCTCCGGCTCCTCCGCGTTCGGCGTTGAAAGTTCAGCGTTCAGCGTTCGGCGTTTCCCCATAGATCACTCCTGTTCGTCCTTCCACCGCGCCACCAGCTTCTGCGGCAGGCCGAGGTGGTCGAGGACGCGGGCGACGACGGTGTCCACCACCTGTTCGACGGTCGTGGGGCGGGTGTAGTAGCTGGGATTGGCCGGGATGAGCGTGGCGCCGGCGAGGAGCAGGAGTTCGAAGTTCTTCACATGGATCAGGCTGATGGGAGTCTCGCGGGGGACGAGGATCAGCTTCTTCTTTTCCTTCAGCATGACGTCGGCGGCGCGGAGCAGGGCGTCGTCGCTGTAGCCGTGGGCGATGCGGCCGAGGGTGCCCATGCTGCAGGGGATGACGACCATGGCGTCCACGGCGTTGGAACCGCTGGCGTAGCAGACGTTCATGCTGGTCCGGCTCTGGCGCTGGACGCCGTCCGGGACGCGCAATCCGCCGGGGAGCTCCTCGCCGATGACGGCCTCGGCATATTTGCTGAGGACGAGGTGGACCTCGTGGGCGGCGGGGTCGAGGTTGTCGAGGAGGCGTTGGGCGTAGAGCGTGCCGCTGGCTCCGGTGATGGCGACGAGGAGTCTCATGTGGGGCGGAGGATGGTGGCCGCGAAGGCGGCGGGGCGTTCAGGGCTCATGTTTCGGGTCCCGCGCTTCGAGCGCCTGGATCAGGAAGTCGGTCAGGAACCTGGCTTCGTTGCGGGCCAAATACCTTCCGAACCGCACCAGCCCGTATGCGCCAGCGAGCATGGCGATGGGAACAAGGACGCCGAACAGATGCTTGGTAGCGTCGTCGCCTTGTGAACGCAGGAAGGAAACGCCGCTGTAGATCGCGAACGGCACGGCGGCGATCGCCAAGACACCCAGCCCGACCGTCATGAAACCCTTCACCAAGGGATGCATTCCGAATTCGCCCGTGATGAGCGTGCCGGTTGCGGTCGGCTGCAACGTGGCGGTCAAATGCGTCTGGAACGAGTTTCGGTAGCCGAGGCGTTTGCGGAGGCGGAGCGAGGAGGCGGTGGCCTCGCCGATCACGGGTTTGGATCCGAACATGCCCTTGAGCGCCAGTCCCACCGTGCCTTCGTGATCGATCAATGGCGCGAGGCGCGCCGCGCATTCGGCCGGGGAATGCGGGCTGACCAGGGCGAGCGCGGTCGATTCGGGCTTGGACTGGGAGTGGGCGGACATTCGGTTGTGCGGACTATGGAAGGCCGTCGGGCGAGGGGCAAGCGGCCGGAAAATAACTGTTGCTGCGATCCTTCGCTTTGCTAGGTTGCCGACCCTTTTTCCGGGCCCAAGCGGGCTGCGGCATGGGGAAAACGGCCTTAAACACACCGGTTTGAACGTCGAACCGGCGGCCACAACAACAACGAACCAGAATCCCGTCTTCCGCGGGATGGCCGGGTAAGCCGGTCGAAACCATCGGAAACCAGACAGCATGAACATCGGAGTCAAAGAACTGCTCGAAGCCGGCGTCCACTTCGGTCACCAGACCAAGCGTTGGAACCCCAAGATGAAGGAATTCATCTTCGACGCCCGCAACGGCATCCACATCATCGACCTGAGCAAGACCGTTGTTCAGCTCGAGAACGCCTGCAAGTTCCTCCACAACACGGTGGCCAAGGGCGGCAACGTCCTCTTCGTCGGCACCAAGAAGCAGGCGCAGGAAGCCGTGAAGGAAGCGGCCAAGGCCTGCGGCCAGCTGCACGTCACCGAGCGCTGGCTCGGCGGCACCCTGACCAATTTCAGCACCGTCAAGCGCTCCATCAAGCGCATGAAGGAGATCGAGAAGATGGAGACGGACGGCTCCATCAACGAATACGTGAAGCAGGAGCAGTCGATGATCCGCCGCGAGCACGCCCGCCAGTTCAAGAACCTGGACGGCATCCGCACGCTGGAGAAGATGCCCTCCGCGATGTTCGTGGTGGACATCAAGCGCGAGCACAACGCCGTGGCCGAGGCCCGCCGTTTGGGCATCCCCGTCGTGGCCATCGTGGACACGAACTGCGACCCGCTCCTGACCGACTACCCGATCGCCGGCAACGACGACGCCATCCGTTCCGTGCGCCTGATCCTGACCACGATCGTCCAGACGATCGCGGCGGCGAAGGCCGAGTTCGAGGCGAAGCACGCGCGCCGCAAGGGCGAGGACAAGGACAAGGACGAGGCCGCTCCCGCCGAGGCGGAAGCCGCCCCGGCCGCCGAAGCCCCCGCTGCCCAGGCCTAGTTTCCCGCGAAGCCGGCAGCGAACGGACCGTTCCTGCCGGCTTCTTCATTTCCAGAACCGGAGAGATCCAACCAACCGACAGAGAGAGACAGAACTTTATGGCCGAGATTACCGCACAAGCCGTGGGCAAGCTCCGTGAGACCACCGGAGCCGGATTGATGGACTGCAAGAAGGCGCTGCTCGAGACGAACGGCGACTTCGACGCCGCCGTGGACTACCTGCGCAAGAAGGGCGCCGCTTCCGCCGTGAAGAAGGCCGGCCGCGAGGCCAAGGAAGGCGCGATCTTCCAGAGCATCGCTCCGGGCTCCAAGTCCGGCATCCTCGTGGAGATCAACTGCGAGACCGACTTCGTGGCCCGCAACGACTCGTTCAAGGCCTGGGGCGAGGGCATCGCCCAGAAGCTCCTGGGCAACCCTTCGGCCGATCTCGAGGCCGACCGGGTCGAGGCCGTGGCCAAGATCGGCGAGAACATCCAGATCCGCCGCAACCACAAGCTGGAAGTGACCGGCAAGGGTCTCGTGGCCGCCTACATCCACACCGGCGCCAAGGTCGGCGTGCTCGTGGAAGTCGGCGCGGGCAAGGACGAGACCGTGGCGAACGACGAGTTCAAGCAGCTCGTGCGCGACATCACGCTCCAGATCGCCGCCGCCTATCCGCAATACGTGAACCGCACCGAGGTGCCGGCCGCGTTGATCGAGAAGGAGAAGGAGATCGCCGCCGACCAGGTGAAGAACAAGCCGCCCCAGGCCGTGGCCAAGATCCTCGAGGGCAAGCTGGAGAAGTATTACCAGGGCATCTGCCTCGTCGATCAGGGCTTCGTGAAGCAGAACGGCGAAGTCAGCGTGAAGGACCATGTCGCCGCCCTCGGCAAGAAGCTGGGCGACGAGATCGTCATCCGCCGCTTTGTCCGGATGCAGCTCGGTGAAGTGATCGCCTGAGCGCGAGGCGCGCAGACCGTTTCCCGGCCGGCGATTCGAGGTTCTCGAATCGCCGGTTTTCTTTTTGGGTCGTCGCTGGTTTCGGTGGCGGAACCGATCGGGCCTTTGGACCTGGATCGCCCGTCCGACCGGCCTGTTCCGGTGTGGTCCGCCCGCATTTGCCCGGCGGAAATCGGGAGGACTTCATGCAGAGAGAGCACGGCGCACGCGGCGCTTGAGACGTCGGTGGACGGCGGGCATCGTCCGGGCGTGTTCCACCCCGTCTTGAAAGGTCTTTGTCTCGCGTGGCTGCTCGCGTGGTGGATGGGGCTCGCCATGTCGGCCGCGGAGACGGACGCGCTGCCGGAGTTCTCGATGCACAACTGGCAGGCGGAGGAGGGCTTGCCGCAGAACTCGCTCACCTCCGTGCTCCAGTCGCGCGACGGCTACCTGTGGATCGGCACCTACAGCGGGTTGGCGCGGTTCGACGGGGTGGAGTTCGCCGTGTTCGACGACAGCACGGTGCCGGAGATGCGGAGCAGCCGGGTGACGAGCCTCTTCGAGGACAAGGACGGCGTGCTCTGGATCGGCTGCGAGACGGGCGATCTGACCCGCTACGAGGCCGGCCGGTTCGAGACGGTGAAGGTCAACGCCACTTGGCAGAACCGCCGGATCATCGGGCTCGCGACGGACGGGGCGGAAGGGCTCTGGCTCTACAACGAGGAGGGCGTGCTGGTGCGGCCGGGGGACGGACGCACCGTGGTTCCCCGGGCAGGGACGGCGGATCGCTTGGCGAGCCTGGAGCGGGACGGCCAAGGCCGTCTCTGGCTGGTCCGCGACGGCGCGCTCTCGGTCTTCGAACAGGGGCGCGTCAAGCCCCCGGAGCTGGAGGGATTCTCCCCCGACTCCTACGTGCAGGGCGTCTGCGCCGGGGCGGACGGCTCGCTGTGGCTGGTCCGGGACGGGCGGTTGGGACGGTGGCGGCAGGGCAGGCTGGAGCGGGACTTCGGCCCGGTGCCGTGGGGCAACCGGCCGATGACGGCCTTTCGCCAGAGCCGCGCGGGCTGGTTGCTCGTCGGCACGCAGGAGGAAGGGCTCTTCGTGATGGTGCCCGGGGGAGAGGTCCGGCGGTTCAACCGAGGCACCAAGTTTCCCAGCGACTGGGTCCGCAGCGTCTGCGAGGACCGCGAGGGCAACATCTGGGTGGCGACCGGGGGCAACGGGCTGGTGATCCTGCGTCCCTCGCACCTGAAGACGTTGCGTCCGCCCGACGAATGGCAGGGCCGGGCCGTGCTCACCGTGGCGCAATCGGCCGACCGCGCGCTCTGGGCGGGGACCGAGGGCGCGGGGCTATATCGGTGGCTGGACGGGAGTTGGAGCCGGTTCGGCGCGGGCGAAGGGCTGGAGAACCAGTTCGTCTGGTCGATCAGCCAAGGGCGCGACCAGCGGATGTGGGCGGCGACGTGGGGCGGGGGCCTCTTCACCGGTCAGGACGGGCGTTTCACGCGGCTGGCCGGACTGGAGGCGGATCGGGTGCCGATGCCGGCGGTGCTGCATGCGCAGGACGGCACGGTCTGGATCGGGACCGGCACCGGGCTGCTCCAGTATGAGGGGGGGCGTTCCCGGCGGTTCGGAGCCGCGGAGGGGTTGGCGTCGCCGGATGTGCGTTCGGTGGCCGAAGGGCCGGACGGCGCGATCTGGTTCGGCATGTTGGGCGGCGGGCTCGGCTGGACGAAGGACGGGCAGGTGCGGCAGTTCGGCAAGAAGGACGGGCTGCCGAGCGAGTTCGTGCGCGGGCTGCGGTTCGACACGAACGGAGCGCTGTGGATCTGCACGGCGGGCGGGGGGCTCAGCCGGTATCTCGACGGGCGCTTCGCCAATCTGGGCGCGGAACAGGGACTGCCCAAGACCATGCTGGCGGACCTCCAGGACGACGGGCTCGGCCGCTACTGGATCAGCGCCCAGGGCGGGCTAATCCGTGTGGACAAGGCGGAGCTCGATCGCTGCGCCGACGGGAAAACCAACCGCGTCGCGGCCGTGCTCTACGGAGTGGAGGACGGCCTGCCCACGGTGGAATGCTCCGGCGGGATGCAGCCCGCCAGCGCGCGGATGGACGACGGGCGGTTGCTGTTCCCGACCTCGAAAGGACTGGTCGTCGTCGATCCCCGCGCCGTCCGGCAAAACCCGTTGCCGCCCCCGGTGGTGATCGACGTGATGGAAGCGGGAGGGAAAGCCGTGACGCTGCGGGGGCGCGACCTGTTGTCGCGGCGCATCGGTCCGGGCGAGCAGCACTACGAATTCCGCTACGCGGGACTGAGCTTCGTCTCCCCGAACAAGGTGCGGTTCCGCTACCGCTTGGAGGGCCTGGAGACGGAATGGATGGAGGCGGGGACGAAGCGATCCGTGACCTACAGCTACATCCCGCCCGGCGACTACGTCTTCCGCGTCACGGCCTGCAACAACGACGGAGTCTGGAATCCGACCGGCGCCGAGCTGGCCTTCACGGTGCTGCCGCACTTCTGGCAGACGCTTCCGTTCCGCTTCGCCCTGGGCGTGGCCACGATGGCCCTGGTGGCGGTGGCGGCCTGGGCCGCGACGCAACGGCGGATGCGGCGGACGCTGGAAGCGGCCGAGCGCCAGCGCGCCATCGAGCGCGAGCGGGCCCGCATCGCCCGGGACATCCACGACGACCTCGGCTCCAGCCTCACGCGCATCTCCCTGCTCAGCGAATCGGTCGCCCCCGACCACGCCGGCTCGCCCCAGGCCACCGAGGCGCTGGGACAGATCTACCGGACCTCGCGCGAGCTCGTGCAGGCGATGGACGAGATCGTCTGGGCGGTGAATCCCAAGCACGACACGCTGGACAGCCTGGCCAATTACCTCGGCAACTACGCCCAGGACTTCCTCGACGCCGCCGGCATCCGCTGCCGTCTGGACGTGCCCGTCGCGCTGCCGTCCGGCCCGGTCACGGCCGAGGTCCGGCACAACCTCTTCCTGGCCTTCAAGGAAGCGCTCAACAACGTGGTCAAACACGCCGGGGCCGCCCAGGTGACGGTCGCGCTGCGGATGCTGGAGCGCGGGTTCGAGCTGTCGGTCACGGATGACGGGCGCGGATTGCCGGAGCCAGGCGACGCGCCGCCGGAGGGCCGGACCGGTTCCGGCAACGGGCTGGGCAACATCCGCCAGCGCATGGCGGAGATCGGCGGGCGCTGCGAGATCGAACATCCGGGGCAGGGGACGCGCGTCCGCTTCATCCTCGGGGAATGACCCGATCCGGTGGCGAGCAAGGGCTTGGCGCGCCGCGCGTTGCTGGCCTAGCCTGAGCCCATGATTCCGTTTCTCCGAACGGTGGCGATTTTCAACGCGGCCATCTGGCTGGGATCGACGGTGTTTTTCACCTTCATCGTCGCGCCGACCGTGCTGGGATTGAAAGGCGTGCTCACGCCCTTCTGGGCGGGCTATGCGACCCAGGCGGTGATCGCGAAGCTCTTCTGGCTCCAGCATGTTTGCGCCGGGCTCGCCCTCGTGCATCTGGTGGCGGAGTTCCTCTACATCGGCCGCCCCATCGACCGGCCGGTGCTGTGGACGCTGCTGGTGATCCTTGGACTGGGATTGGTCGGGGGATTCTGGCTCCAACCCAAGCTCAAGCAGTTGAACCTGGTGAAATACAGCCCCTCGGCTCCGGTGGAGGCCCGCGAAGCCGCCGCAGGATCGTTCCGCGTCTGGCACGGCGTCTCCATGATGGGCAACTCCGTGGCGTTGCTGGGGTTGGCCTTCTACCTGTGGCGGCTCTCCAACAGCCCGACGGCGGCGAAAACCGTCACGATTCCGAGGTTCAGCCGTTAGCGGGTCGGGCGTATTGCCTTAAAGTCTGAGCGAATCATTGCGTTTTGTCCGTTGGTCGGGCATACACTCGCCCGTCTCTGCCGTGTGGCAACGGACGGTCGCCCGCTGAGATGCAGCCCTAGAGCCGTCAGATTAAAGTGCTGCAGGACTAACTCCGATAATTGGAACAAGATGATTTCGAACGAGAGACCCTCGCCGTATGGATATCGCCCAAGGACGCGGCCTTCGGCGCAGCCACAGTCGCAATATGGAAGCTTCAGCCACGCGGGCTTCGGCGGCGGCGGATACAATCAGGGTGGGCACTCCCACTCCCATTCCCCCAAGCCCCAGGTCAACGAGGACACCCTGCGCACCGAGAAGATCCAGATCGAGCGCAAGACCTTCATCCTCACGCTGAAGGAGAATCCCCGGGGCCGCTTCCTCCGCATCACCGAGGACGTCAACGGGCGCCGCGACAACATCATCATCCCCTCGACCGGACTCGAGGAGTTCCGCCGTCTGGTGGACGAGATGGTGAAGGCGGCCGGTGAAATGCCGCCGTTGAACGAAACCCCGCCCGACATCCCGGAAGACCTCCACAACCAATGAAGCCTCCCCCGGCCCTAGGCCGGGAGCTTCGCGGGTTCTTTCCACCGCCGCCCGTCCGCAAGGATCAGGCGGCGGTTTTCTTTTTGGCCGCCTTCTTCTTCACGGCGGCCTTCTTGGCGGCGGCTTTCTTGGCCGCCTTTTTCACCGCTTTCTTCTTGGCCGGCTTTTCGGCGGCCGGTGCATCCGAGGGCGGATTCGCGGCGTCGATGCGGGGCGCGTCGCCCCAGAGGCTCTCCAGATCGTAAAGCTTGCGCGTTTCGGCCTTCATCACGTGGACGATGACGTCGAAGTAGTCCAGCACCTGCCAGGCGGTCGGATGTTCGCCGTCCACCGAAGCCGGACGCAGCCCGTGGTCGTCCCGGAGCCCGTCGGTGATCGAGCCGATGATGGCGCGGATGTGCGGTTCGCTCGAACCGGAGGTGATGACGAAGAAGTCCGTGATGCTCGACAGTTTGCGGACGTCGAGGATGACGGTGTTCTCAGCCTTCTTGTTGTCGGCCAGTTCGTGGCACAGCAGGGCCAGCTTCAGCGAATCCATTGGGCGGCAGGCTAGCGGGGCGGCTTCTCAAAGATAAAGCCGATTTGTGGTGATGGCTTCCGCCACGGCTTCCGGAACGAGAAAACGGATCGAACGGCCCGTGCGGACGCGCTCGCGGATGGCCGACGAGGAAACGCCCAGAGGAAACCCCTGGAGCGTCCGGCCGCGAAACGGCGGCGGCAATTGCGGCGGGGGCGTGCCGGGGCGGGGCACCACGACGAATTGGGCCAAAGCGGCCAGTTCCCGGGCGTCCTTCCACTGCGGCAACAGCGGCGCGTGGTCGCCGCCCACGAGGTAGAACAGCTCGGCGTCCGGATGCAGCGCGCGGAAGTGGCGCAGCGTGTCGATGGTGTAGGACACGCCGCCGCGCTCCGTTTCCCACAGGTCCACCGTGGCCCAAGGCAAGCCCTGGAGCGCGAGGCGCAGCAACTGGGCGCGCGCGGCCGCCGGGGTGGGCTGAGCGTCCGGCTTGAAGGGCGATTGCGCCGCCGGGAGGAACACGATCCGGTCCAATCCCAGTTCCTCCAGCGCGGCCCGGGCCACGAGCAGATGGCCCAGATGCACCGGGTCGAAGGAGCCGCCGTAGAGACCGAGCTTCATGGCGCGGGAAGATTCAGCATCCGCCGCGGCGCGGGGCAAGCGGCTTTGCTTGGACCTTGGGCCTCGACTCGGCGGCGGGGGCTTTTGCATCTTCCGCGCATGTCCCAAGCCCTGCGGATCCACGATCTGCCCGAGGAGGAGCGTCCCCGCGAACGTTTGGCCAACCACGGAGCCGACGCCCTCTCCAACGCGGAACTCGTCGCCATTCTCCTGCGCACCGGGCTCAAGGGCCGCTCCGCCATCGATGTCGCGCGTGATCTGCTCCAGCGCTTCCCGTCGCTCGACGCCTTGGCTCGTGCCTCGCTCGACCAGCTCCAGGTCAAGGGCGTGGGCCGCGACAAGGCGGTCACGTTGAAGGCCGCCTTCACCCTCGCGCGACGCATGGTGCGGGAGATCCACCGCGAGGCGCCGCTGCTCGACAGACCCGAGGCCGTCGCCGAGTTGATGCGCGAGGAACTGCGGCTCTCGGAAGTGGAAGAGTTCCACGCCGTTCTGCTCAACGTCCGTCGCCGCTTGATCCGCTCGGAACGGATTTCCCTCGGCACGCTCGACACCATCCTCGTCCATCCGCGCGAGGTCTTCCGCCAGGCCATCTTGGCCAACGCCGCCGCCGTGGTCCTCGTCCACAACCATCCCAGCGGTGACCCGCACCCGTCTGACGCCGATGTCCGCGCGACGCGCGACCTGATCCGCGCCGGGCAGTTGCTCAAGATCGAGCTGATCGACCATGTCATCCTCGGCCGCCGTTCGGATCGCTGCCCGCAGGGCTATGCCTCGCTGAAGGAGCTGGGGCTTTTCCACTGACCGATGAGGGCCGCGTCAGACGGCGGCGCAGGGCGGCTATTCAAGAATTCCCGCCGGAAAAGTTTTCGTGGTCCTCGAATAATCCCCCGTGGTTCCGGTCTGTCACGGTGAAGGTCAAACCTATGAAAACGATGCACAAGTTAGTCGGCGGCGGATTGGTGGTGGCGATGCTGGCGGCCAGCGCGAACTCCGCCCAGGCGGGCGACCGAGAGTGGGCCACGGCGGGCAAGATCCTGACCGGAGTGGCCATCGCCGGAGTCATCCACAACGCCATCACGCCGCGTTGCGAAACCACCACGACCTACGTCTATCACCAGCCTGCGCCGGTCGTGGTGCAGCAACCCGTGGTCGTCCAACAGCCGGCTCCGGTGGTGGTCCAGCAACCCGTCGTGGTGCACCAGCCCCAGGTCGTCCACGTGGTGCAGCCCGCGCCGGTCGTGGTCTATCAACCGGCCCCGGTGATCGTGCGCAGCGGCCCGGTGATCTACGGGCACTACCGCCATCACCATCATCATGGCCACGGGCACGGACGCTACGGCCGGGGCCATCGCCACTGACCGCCGATCAACGCCCTCCAGGGCGTCGCAGGAGGAACCGAAAACGAAAAAGCCCGTCTGGCGAAAGCCGGACGGGCTTCAGGTT
>CAMLMI010000147.1 GCA_946480965.1 uncultured Verrucomicrobiales bacterium
TTTTGGCGACGATTGTGGCGGCTCCTTCAGTTGTATTCTTTTGGATCGGGGTTCGTCGGCTACGGGAAACGCTGGCTCCACCTCAAGTGGAGCGAGATATGTCGGAGTTGGCAGAGGCTCGGAGGGCATTGAACCAATTTCTTTGGAAAGCGGGAGCATGGGAGGATGACCTTCTTGATCAGCAAGTGCCGCGGTTCGATGAGCTGACTCGTGATGGCGACTGGAACGGAATGTTAGGAGAGTGCGCGCGGCTTCAAGCAAGGTATGGCCCACACCCATTGATGAAGTCGCTCGAGATTTACGCGTTGAAGAACTTAAAGCGGCACACGGACGCGGCTAACCGAATTGAGGAGCTTCTTTCGCTGCAAATTGAGCACATGGAGGCCCGCTTATGTTTGGCCTGCGATTTGGCAGTGCAGCGGGTGTTGGAAGAGCGTTCTGATCAGCTTGGGATGTTCTTCGATTTGCTGGCCTCGTCCGGTGTCTCGGACGCCTTCAAAGCCTGCTGCTTGGACTCCGTGGCAACGCTGATGGTCTATCGACACGATCTGCCGCGAAGAGATGTGCTTTTGTCATGGGCCCAAGAGGCGCTTCGATTGTGCCCGGATCGCCTGACCTTGAAGGGAACGTTGGCGAGCGCGCTCTGCGAAAACGACCGCTGGGACGAAGCCGAGCCGCTACTGCGGGAAGTTTTGGAAAAGAGCCCGGGATTGGTGGACCAAGGCATTTGCGCCGCCTACTTGGCCCGGCTGTGCCATCGACGGGGAGATCTGCCGGGGGCGAAGGATTGGCTGGCCTATTCCCGCTACGTTTTCCCCAGTTCCGAACTGGACGCCCGCCTGCGCCGGGAACTGCCCGAGCTTTACGAGAAAACGGCCGGCGGATCGCTCCGCCGGCCGGCAACGTGAGTTTCGGATCAAAGAAACGCCGTCGTTCAGTCCACCTTCACCGGAGCGGTTTTCTTCCGGTTCCGCAGCACGAAGATTCCGCCGATGAGGGCGAATCCGGCGGCGGACACGGCGGTGGAAACCTCGGGCACCGGCGGCGGCGACGTCAGTTCATACGTATACCAGACCGACACCGTGCCGGTGGCGCTCGCGTCCGATCCCGCCGACAGCCCGCTGCCCGACTTCGTGTAGCTGAAGGACTCGAAGGCATCGAACTGGAAAGGCAGGCTGGACGGTGCCCCGACCGACATGTCGTAGGCCGCCAGTTGGAAGAGCGCGCTCAGGTCGGCCGAAACGGTGGGCGCGACGCCCGTGTCCGTGAACGTCCGGGTAGAGTTCGCCCCCAGGTTGAACGCGCCGACGGTGTAGGTGGGCGTGACCGTGCCGAGCGAGACATACGGCAGGCCGGTGACCATGAAAGAGGTGTCCTCGGTCATGCCCAGGATGCGGCCGGGGTTGCTCTTGGAGTTCGCGGTCAGGGTGAAGAGCGAGGAGCCGGATAGCTCGATATGGACGCCGAGGAGGGTGCCGGGCTCGTTGAAGGTGGCCAACGCGGCGGATTCGGAATAGTCGAGATCTCCGGGACCGAAGACAAACGTCTGCGGCGCGGTGGTCAGGATCAAGGCCTGGGAGCTGAGGCTGCCGACCAGCAGCGTGGCGACGCAGGCGGCGCGCAGGAGGGAGGGTTGAAGTTTCATGGTGGTGTCCGTGGTGTTCTGGGATTGATACGTCTTTCGTTTTTAGGTCGAGGCGAGGCGCTGGCTTCGTCTCATCTGTGGACACTTTATGGATTGGAAACGGTCAGCGGCAGACGGACGCCCCCCGGTTGTGCGGTAGGGGAATCTCCTTGGCCCGGTGTGGGGGCAGGAGGGTGGGATTGGCCAAGATTTGTGGAGGAGACGGTGGCAATGGGCTGGAGAAGAGGGAGATGGAACGAAAGCAGATTGGAGAGAATGATACGTGGAACTGCGGAGAGCCCTTACAGCGAGACCCCCATTCCCCCAACGTTCCCGACATCTCCGAAGCTGGGCTGAAAGACCAAACAGACGCTGTCGGGCCCAAAAAGTGAGAGTTGGGCGACCACCGAGACGTTCCGGAGTTGCCCGCGTGGCGTTCCACAAGCGCTGTTCGTCCTTGGGCGGCTTGGCCGGAGCCAGAGGCCGACCGCGCACTCGGAAGATGGGGCTGCCTCCGCCGGGGGTGTTTCGCGCCTTACCCCTCGTGATCTTGGAGCCAGCGGATGGCGTGCTGGAGCACTTCGCTGCCATCGGTCAGGCCCAGCTTTTCGCGGATGCGGGCCTTGTAGGTTTCCACGGTCTTGATGCCCAGGCGGAGGTCTTCGGCGATGCGGCGGGTGGAGAGTCCTTGGCCGATCATGCGGAAGACTTCGAGTTCGCGGTCGGTCAAGGCTTCGGCCGGGCTTTGCGGACCTTTGGCGCCGCCTCCGGCCAAACGCTGGAGGATGCGCCCGGCGACTTCCGCGCCGAGATAGACCTCGCCGGCGAGCACCTGACGGACGGCCACGAGGATGCGGGTGGTGGCTTCTTGCTTGGTGATGTAGCCGCGGCCACCGGCCTGGAGCACGCGCTCGGCGTAGATCATCTCGTCGTGCATGGAGAGCACGAGCACGGGGAGATCGGGCAACTGGGCGCGAAGATCCTTCAACAGCTCGAGCCCGAGGGAGTTCTTGAGGGTGAGGTCCAGCAGCACGAGGTCGGGCTTGGTCTCGGTGATCCGGCGCAGCGCGGTCGGGGCGTCGTCGGCCTCGCCGCAGACCTTCAGATCCGGTTCGCGCTCCAGCAGGGCGGCGAGGTGTTCGCGGACCATGGGATGGTCGTCCACGAGGAAGATTCGATGGACTTGGGCGGCTGGGGTCTCGGTGCTTTTCATGCGGCGGAAGTCGATGGATGGCGGCGGCGGGGGACTTCGCAGACGACCTCGGTCCCGGCGGGGCCGGTGGAATCGAGCGTGAGCGTGCCGCCGAGCAAACGGGCGCGATGGCGCATCATCTGGAGACCCATGCCCTGGCCGTTGGGCGGAGCGGCGGGAAAGGGCAGGCCGTCGTTTTCGATGCAGAGCAGGATGCGGCGTTCGTCGGCGTCGAGCGTGAGCTGGAGATGGCGAGGGCGCCCGTGCTTGAGGGCGTTGGCCACGGCTTCCTGGGCGATGCGGTAGAGTTCCCGGCAAACCACGGGATCATCGACCGGTGAGGTGAGGCGCGTGTAGCAGACGCAGTCCAAGCGGTTGCGTTGGCGGACCTGTTCGGCCAGTTCGTCCAGGGCTTCGGCGAGGCCACCGCTCTCCAGGCCCGAGAGGTAGAGCCCACGGGACACTTGGCGGGTCTGGCCCAGGGCGGAATCGATCAACGCGACGATCTCGGCGGCGGCGCGGGATTCTGCGGGCTGGGCCGCAGCCAGCTTGTCGGCGAGCAGCCGGGCGGCGAAGGCCACGCCGACGAGCTGCTGGCAGACGCCGTCGTGGAGATCCGCCCCGAGACGGCGTTGCTCTCTGTCGCTGGCTTCGGCGACCTGGCGCTCCAAGAGGCGGCGTTCGGTCACGTCGCGCACGACGACGACCGCACCCTTGGTTTCGGAGCGTCCGCCGGCGATGGGACGACCGGTCAGTGCGAGCCATTGGGGCGGGCGGTTTTCATCGGCGAACCAAGGGACTTCCTCGGCGTCCACCGGGCTGCCCAGCAAGGCGCGGCGCAGCGGCTCCAGTTCCGGTTCGGTCACGCGGTCCGCATCGGGCGGCGCGGCACCGAGGATGCGGCGGGCGGCGGGATTGGACTTCACCACGCGGCCTGCGGTGTCCGCGACGACGACGCCTTCGCCGATGCTGTCGAGGACCGATTCGAGGAGCTCCGACTGGTCGCGGAGCGCGGCGCTGCGTTCGGCGACCTTCTGCGCGAGCGAGTCGTTCAGGCCGTGGAGTTCGCGCGTGCGTTTCGCCACCAGGGCGACCATCCAGCCGACGATGCAGAAGACGCCCGTGCGCACGGCGCCGTTCCAGTAGAGGATCGCGGGATGCGAGAGCTGGTGCGTGGCGATCTCGATGCCCAGCCAGACCGCGCCGCAGGTCAAGGCCACGGCGAGGGTGGCGGAGATGCTGGCCGACCAGGCGACCAGGGCGATGGGCAACAGGTAGAAGATCGAGAACGCCAGCTCCGGGCCCGTGCTGAGATCGATCGCGCCCACGACGACGATGCCGATGGCGGCCAGCAGGAAGAGCCGGAGCCGGGGCAGGGCGGTCAATTGCTCGATCATGGGCGCGACGCGTTGCGAGGCCGAGTGTCGGGAGCCGATGGAAGCGGCGCAAGGGCGAGGTGGAACGGCGGTTCCGTCCGTTGCCGCGTTGGCGCCGATGTTCCGCCGGGCGTGCCGTCGGTGTCGCGCTGGTCAGGACAGGCTTGGGTGGTGGGCCGGCTTGGCAGGCTGGAAGCGGGCGATGCGGCAGCCGAAACGGTTGCAGACCGGTCGGCCGGAGGTTTGCGCCACGGGAGGCTGGCCAACGCTTTCTCCCTGGCTTCCGGCTCGGTCCAACGATCAGCGGCCGGAAGCTTCGCGCTTGAGCCGCGCGCGTTCGCGCAGGATCTCGACCACGGCGGGCAGGATGGACACGACGATGATGCCCATGATGACCAGCTCGAAGTTCTTCTTCACGAACGGCACGTTGGCGAAGAAATAGCCGGCCGGCACCAGCGTCAGCACCCAGATCAGCGCGCCGACCACGTTGAAGAACATGAAACGCCCGTAGGTCATCGCGCCGGCTCCGGCGACGAACGGGGCGAAGGTGCGGACGATGGGGACGAAGCGGGCGAAGATGATGGCCTTGCCGCCGTAGCGCTCGAAGAAGGCGTGGGTGCGGTCCAGGTGCTTCTGCTTCACCACGCGCGGAAAGGTCTTGGCCGTCCAGGTGCCGAGCTTGCGGCCGATCCAGTAGTTCACCGTGTCGCCGAGGATGGCGGCGACAATGAGGACGACGCAGAGGAGGACGAGGTTGAGTTCGCCCCCGGCCGCGATGGCTCCGGCGGCGAAGAGCAGGGAATCGCCCGGGAGAAAGGGGGTGACGACGAGGCCGGTCTCACAGAAGACGATCAGGAAGAGGATCACGTAAACCCACGTGCCATGCTCGCGCACCAAGGTGTCCAGGTGCTCCTTGATGTTCAGGACGAAGTCGATGGCGTCTTTGATCCATTCCATGCGGGCGGGGATTTAGCCGATGCCGGGCGGCGGGACCAAGGGCAAACTCCGGCGACAGGAAATGAGTTGGCGGCGTTCGGGGAGCGACACTAGGTTTCCGCCCGAAAAATGCTCGTTCACGTTCTCAAGTCGAAGATCCACCGCGCCACCGTCACCGGGGCCAGCGTCGATTACGAAGGCAGCCTGACCATCGCGTCCGATCTGATGGAGGCCTGCGGCCTGTATCCGTATGAGAAGATCCTCTGCGGCAACATGGCCAACGGCGCGCGCTGGGAGACCTACGTGATCAAGGGCCCGGCCGGCAGCGGCGCGATCGAGCTGAACGGAGCCGTGGCGCATCTGGGCAAGCCCGGCGACCTCATCACGATCATGAGCTTCACCGAGGTCGATCCCGCCGCCGCCGCGAACTGGAAGCCCCGCGTGGCCGTGCTGGGAGCGGGCAACGTCATCATCGACAAGAACGGCAAATAACCGCCGCCAACATGCCAAGGGAATGAACCAGGGAGCCCCAAACGTTTCGTCCGCTTCGATCCAGTTCACCACGCAGGACATCGCCCGGGAGCTGGGCGGCGAAGTGCTGGGCGATCCTTCGATCCGGCTCACCGGCTTCGCCCCCGCCACTTCGGCCAAGGCGGGCGACCTGACCTTCGCCGAGAACGAGACGTTTTTCCTCAAAGCCGAACAGACCGACGCCGCCGCCATCATGGTGGACGGGCCGTTCCGCTCGGAGAAGAAGGCCGTGATCAAGGTGCCGAACGCCCGCATCGCCTTCGCCCGGGTGTTGCCGCTTTTCTTTCCCGAACCTTCCTATCCGGCCGGAGTGCATCCGTCGGCCGTGGTCGCGCCCGGCGCGGAAATCCATCCCACGGCCCACATCGGTCCCAACTGCGTCGTCGGCGAAGGCTGCAAGATCGGTGCACGGACCGTGCTGATGGCTTCGGTGTCCGTCGGAGCCGGCTCGGTCCTCGGCGAGGACGGACGGATCTTTCCCAACGTCTCCCTCTATTCCCGCACGCAGATCGGCGCGCGCGTCCGCATCCATTCCGGCGCGGTGATCGGATCGGACGGATTCGGCTACGTGCTCGACCAGGGCCAGCATCGCAAGGTGCCGCAGGTGGGCTTCGTGCTGATCCATGACGACGTGGAGATCGGCGCGAACGTGACCATCGACCGCGGCGCGCTCGGACCTACGACGATTGGCCGGGGCACGAAGATCGATAACTTGGTGCAGATCGCCCACAACGTGAGCGTCGGCGACCATTGCCTGCTCGTCGCGCAGGTCGGCGTGGCCGGCAGCACCAAGATGGGCAACTACGTGACGCTCGCCGGCCAGGTCGGCGTGGCGGGCCATCTCAAGATCGGCAGCAAGGCCCTCGTGGCCGCGCAGTCCGGCGTGATGCACGACGTGCCCGAAGGCGAGAAGTGGTTCGGCTCCCCCGCGCAGCCCGACCGCCAGATGAAGCGCCAGCTCGTGGCCGTCCACCAATTGCCCGCGCTGATCCGGCGCGTGGCCGAGCTGGAGGCGAAGCTGGGCCAGGCGCGCGCTTCCGAGGCCGGTCCGGACTGAACCCGACGGATCACCGGGGCGAATCGTTTTCTGCGGATGGCCGGACGAAGGGTTGCCCTTTGCGGCGGTCCGTGCTCCTTTGGCGCTGAAATTTCCAGGACATGAAAACGACGAACTTCTCTGCCCGTTTCCCGCGCCTGTCCGTCCAGGCGTGGACCTGCTTCACCCTCACCGGCCTCGCGCTGTCCTCATGGGCCTCGACCGATTGGCCCGGCTGGCGCGGTCCCGCCGGAAACGGCAGCACGGCCACCGGCGAATTCCCCACCCAGTGGAAGGCCGAGTCCGTGGCGTGGAAGGCGCCGCTGCCGGGCAAGGGTTCCTCCAGCCCGATCGTGGCGGACGGAAAGATTTTCGTCACTTCGCCGGCCGACGGGGAGGATACCGTCCTGGCCTTCGACCTGTCCGGGAAGGAACTTTGGCGGACCAAGCTCGGTCCTGAGAGCCCGCCCAAACACCGCACGCTCGGATCGAGCTGCAACTCTTCGCCCGTGACCGACGGCAAATCCGTCTTCGTCTATTTCAAGAGCGGCCACTTCGCCGCGCTGGATTTCTCCGGCAAGGTCCTGTGGAAGCAGAACCTCACCGAACAGTTCGGCGCGGAGCGGCTCTTCTGGGACCAAGGCAGCTCGCCGGTCGTGACCGCCACGCACGTCATCCTCACCCGGATGCACCAGGGCGAGTCGTGGGTTGCCGGGTTCGACAAGGGCACGGGCGAAGTGAAGTGGAAAGTCGCCCGCAACTACCAGGCGCCTTCCGAGAACGACAACGGCTACACCACGCCGGTCTTCTTCGAGCAGGACGGGCAGAAGGCGCTCCTGCTCTGGGGCGCGGACCATCTCACCGCGCACAGCGCGACGGACGGCAAGCTCCTGTGGTCGGCGGGCGGCTTCAATCCCGAGGGCACCGGCTTCTGGCCTGCGATCGCGAGTCCCGTGATCCAAGGCCAAATGGCCGTCGTGCCGGTGGGCCGCGATGATCGGCCGAACCAGGCGCGCGTCCACGGCATCAAGCTCGGCGGCAAGGGCGATGTGACCGAGACGCACCGGGCATGGAAGCGGGAAGACCTCGGCGTCTTCGTGGCCGCGCCGGTGGAATACCAGGGCAAGGTCTATCTTCTGCGGCACAAGGGCGAGGTCGTCTGCCTTGATCCGGCCACGGGCAAAACGGTCTGGAGCGAGAGCCTGCCCAAGGCGTCGGCTCCGTATTATTCCTCCCCGGTGGTGGCCAACGGGATTCTCTACGCGGCGCGCGAGGACGGCGTGGTCTTCGCGGCCAAGGTTGGGGAGAAGTTCGAGCTGCTGGGCGAAAACCCGATGGGCGAACGCATCATCGCTTCGCCCGTGCCGGTGGCGAACAAGCTCCTGATCCGGGGTGACAACCACCTCTTCTGCATCGCGAAGTAGGCGGCTGAAAATTCGGGGAGGGGAAAGATTCCTTCTCCTCTCCTCCTCGTCCCGCGTGATTACGGAGACGAGGAGGAGGACGAAGGGGGAGAGGCGGAGAAACGGGCTTACTTGCCGTGGGCCAAACGCTCGGCCAGACGCTCCGGCAAACCGGCGGCGCGGATCTTGGCCTGGGCCTTGGGGATGTCGTAGTCCAACCGGCGGAGCTCGATGGACTGCTCGACCATGTCGTAGATCGCGTAGGTGGCCTTGGCCACGCCGTCGCGGGACTGTCCGACACTGCCGACATTCACGAAATACTTCCGGCCCGGTTCCACCTTGAACTTGGAGTAGGTCCCGCCGCGCACGGTGCTGTCGCGGACGAAAGCCACGGGCACGTGGGTGTGGCCGAAGAAGCAGACGCCGGTGTTCTGGTAGGTGAGGCTGGCGGCGGCGGCGAGCTTGTCGAAGACGTAGCCCCACTTCTGCGGCACATCCAGCGTGGCGTGGACGATGGAGAAGCTGGTGACGAGGCGGACGTATTTCAGCTCGCGCAGCCACTTGCAGTCGTCGTCGGACAACTGCTGGCGGGTCCAGTGGACGGCCTCGGCGGCGGCGGGATTGAAGCCCTCCAACTCGGCGTCCACCGAGCACATTTCGTCGTGGTTGCCCTTCACCACGGGAATGTTCATGCCCCGGATGATGTCGAGGCATTCCTTCGGGTTCGCGCCATAGCCGACCACGTCCCCCAAGCACGCGGTGTGCGTGCAGCCCTGCGCCTTGATGTCTGCCAACACGACTTCCAGCGCCTCCAGGTTGGCGTGGATGTCGGCGATGATCGCGTATTTCATTGTTACGACTTGTGCAAACTAACGAACGATCTCGAAACCTTTCAAATCCTGTTTTGCCTCGGACCAGGTCACTTGCTCGTCCTTGATGAACCGGCCGACTTCCGAATCCCGGATGTCTGCCAGAAAATCCTCCAGTTCCCGGCGCTCGCCCTCGGCGATCAGCTCTACCCGGCCATCGGCCAGGTTGCGCACGGTTCCGGTCACGTCAAAGCCGCTGGCCCGGGTCTTCGTGGTGTAGCGGAAACCCACGCCTTGGACCCGGCCGGAATAGAGGACGTTCACGCGGAACCGGCTCATGGAAAAGGGCCGCCGCGGCATCGGGCCGCGAGCGACGGTGGACTAAGCCATAGACAGTTTTTGCCATGCAAGGGTTTCATCAAACGGAATGCATGCGCACCCCTCTGGTCCCAGCGCATTGGCGGCACGGGACGAGGATTCCCGGCTGGTTCCTCCCTTGAACCCGGCGCGCCCGGGTGCAAGCGTCACGCCAGATGACGCTCCGCCCTTTCCCGATCTCCGACCGCACCGGAGCCCCGGTCCATCCATGAGCCCAGGGCCGCGCCAGATCCGGATCTTGTCGGACGGCCGACCGGGCCACGAAAACCAGAGCGTGGGCTTGGCCGAGGCTCTGAAGCGTCGCACCGGGGCGGAAGTGGAGCTGCTGCGCTTCGATCCCGCCGATTCTCTGCGTCAACGTTTCGCCCTCGCCACCCGGCCCAGCGCCTCGGGCACGCCGCCCGACCTGCTGATCGCCGCCGGGCACCGGACCCATCTGCCACTCTGGTGCGCGGGGCGCGTTTTCGGGGCCCGCACCGTGGTCATCATGAAGCCGAGCTGGCCCACGTGGTTCTTCGACCTCTGCCTGATCCCGCGCCACGACCTGCGGCGTCCCGTGGACCAAGGACGGATCATCGCCACCTTCGGCGCGTTGAATCGCCTGCCGGAACAGCCTTCGCCCAAGGAGGCGAAAGGACTCGTGCTGCTCGGCGGCCCCTCCGCGCATCACGGCTGGGATGCCGGGACGGTGCTGTCGGCCGTGGCGGAAGTGGTCTCGGCCCGGCCGGAACTGTCCTGGACCGTGGCGGATTCCCGGCGGAGCCCGGCCGATACGCTCGGTCGATTGAAGGCGCTGCTCCCGGCGAAGACGACGCTGGTGCCCCACATTGAAACGCAGCCGGGCTGGTTGCCCGCGCAACTGGCCCATGCGGTCGAGACCTGGGTGACGGAAGACAGCGTCTCGATGATCCACGAAGCCGTGACCGCCGGAGCCCGCACGGGCGTGTTGCCGGTGCCGCGCCGCAAGGCCCGCAGCCGCGTTGTCCGCGCCGTGGAGGAGCTGATCGCCGCCGGTTATGTGCGGACCTTGGAAGTCTGGAAGAACACCGGCCGCACCTTGGTCGTCCCGCCGCCGCTCCACGAGACCGGCCGCTGCGCGGAACGGGTGATGGCACGCTTCTTTGGCAGCATTGACCGCATCGGAAGCGGTCCCGCAACATCGGCCCGTTCATGAACAAGATCGCCATTGTCGGTATGGGCTACGTCGGCCTCCCGCTCGCCCTGCAGTTCGCCCGTGCGGGTTGCCAAGTGCTGGGACTGGACATTGACCCCGCGAAGATCGACGCCATCCGCGCGGGCCGCAGCTACATCCGGCACATCGCCGCCGCCG
>CAMLMI010000148.1 GCA_946480965.1 uncultured Verrucomicrobiales bacterium
AAGGGCAACCTGACCGGACCGCGCAAGGACCGGAACCAGATCATCAAGAGCGAAGTCCACCAGTGGGGCATGGTCATCGACCTGACCTCCTGCGTCGGTTGCTCCGCGTGCATGATCGCCTGCCAGAGCGAGAACAACGTCCCCATCGTCGGCAAAGACCAGGTCATCAAAGGCCGCGAGATGCACTGGCTCCGCATGGACCGCTACTATGCCGGTTCCGTCGAGGATCCGCAGGTGGCCACGCAGCCGATGATGTGCATGCATTGCGAAAACGCTCCCTGCGAGAGCGTCTGCCCGGCCAATGCGACCGTCCACGACGAGGAAGGCCTCAACGTGATGGCCTACAACCGCTGCATCGGCACGCGGTATTGCTCGAACAACTGCCCCTACAAGGTCCGTCGCTTCAATTTCTTCGACTACAACAAGCGCGAGAACGACTACGCCCAGGTCAAAACAGACTGGATGGGCAGCCCGATCTGGGGCGGCAAGGACGCGAACCTCTACAAAGGTCCGTTCGGCGTGGACAAGAACACGTCCGCCGAGTGGGAGATCATCAAGCTCGGCAAGAACCCGAACGTCTCGGTCCGCATGCGCGGCGTGATGGAGAAGTGCACCTTCTGCGTCCAGCGCATCGAAGAGGCCAAGATCGACCAGAAGGTCAAGGCCGGTCCCTCGGGCAACGTGCAGGTTCCGGAAGGCACCTTCACCACCGCCTGCGCCCAGTCCTGCCCGGCCGACGCCATCGTCTTCGGCAACTTGGTCGATCCCGAAAGCCGCGTCTCCAAGCTGCGCAAGAACCAGCGCAACTACGAGGTGCTCGGCTTCCTCGAAACCCGGCCGCGCCTCACCTACTTGGCCCGCATCCGCAACCCGAACCCGAAGATGCCGGACGCCTACGAACTCTCGTTCACCACGAAGGAGTATGAAGCAAAGTATCACGCCAGCCCCTTCGAGGCGCATGGCCACGCGGGCGACCACGGTCACGACCATGACCACGCCCACGGCACCGAGATGAAAGGAGAGAAACACTAATGGCTTCCGTGTCTTCCTCCCCTTCCGGTCCCAAGATCCAGGGTCCGCCCGTTGAACTGGAGCGCGAGCCCCTGGTCCTGAACAACCGGTCGCTCGGCTGGCTCTCCGACCAGATCGCCGGCATCGCCGAGGGCAAGGCCGCCAAGTGGTGGTGGCCCGCCTTCATCATCAGCGCGGGCGGCACCGCGATGATGTTCACCATGATCGTGTATCTGGTGTCCACGGGCGTCGGCGTCTGGGGGCTCAACCAGCCCGTCGATTGGGCGTGGGACATCACGAACTTCGTCTTCTGGATCGGCATCGGCCACGCCGGCACCTTGATTTCGGCCGTGCTCTTCCTGCTCCGGCAGAAGTGGCGCACCTCGATCAACCGCGCCGCCGAGGCCATGACGCTCTTCGCCGTCGTCTGCGCCGGCATCTTCCCGGTGTTCCACACCGGCCGCGTCTGGTTCGCCATGTATCCCGGCTACCTGATCCCATTCCCCAACGCGAACGGCATCTGGCCGCAGTTCCGCTCGCCGCTGCTCTGGGACGTTTTCGCCGTCTCGACCTACGGCACCGTCTCGCTCCTCTTCTGGTATGTCGGTTTGATCCCCGACCTCGCGCTCATGCGCGACCGGGCCAAGACCAAGATCAAGAAGTTCTGCTACGGCCTCTTCGCCCTCGGCTGGACCGGAGCGAACCGTCATTGGTCGAACTACGAGAAGGCCTACTTGCTTCTCGCCGGTCTCAGCACGCCGCTTGTGCTCTCCGTGCACTCGATCGTCTCGTTCGACTTCGCCGTCTCCCAACTCCCCGGCTGGCACACCACGATCTTCCCGCCCTACTTCGTCGCGGGCGCCATCTTCTCCGGCTTCGGCATGGTGCTGACGCTGATGATCCCGCTCCGCTCGCTCTGCAAGCTGGAGGACGTCATCACGCATCGCCATCTGGACCTGATGTGCAAGGTGCTCCTCGGCACCGGTTCCATGGTCGGCTACGCCTACATCATGGAGTTCTTCATCGCCTGGTATGGCGGCAATCCCTACGAACTCGACCTGTTCATCAAGAACCGCGTCGCCGACCCGTGGATCTTCGGCCCGATGTTCGGCGTCGATCCCGCCCCCTACTGGTGGGCCTACTGGAGCATGATGATCTGCAACGTCATCACGCCGCACTTCTTCTGGTTCAAGAAACTGCGCCGCAGCATGCTGTTCGTCTGGATCATCTCGATCTTCGTGAACATCGGCATGTGGTTCGAGCGGTTCAACATCATCGTCACCTCGCTGCACCGCGATTTCATGCCGTCGAACTGGGGCATGTTCAGCCCGACTTGGGTGGACATCCTGACCTTTGCCGGTTCGTTCGGCCTGTTCATGACGCTGTTCCTGCTGTTCATGAAGTTCCTGCCCGTCATCGCCATCTCTGAAGTGAAGGGCGTGACGCCGCAGGCCGATCCGCACCATCCGTTGGGTGGCGCGAAAGGAGGGCATCACTGATGAGCACCGCTACCCAGAGCCAGACGGCTTCCGTCGGCACCGTCGCCAAGGGGCGCCCCTTCGCGATGCTGGCCCAATACGAGACCCCGGCCGACGTGATGCACGCCGCCGAGCAGGTCCGCGACGCCGGCTACAAGATGTGGGACACCTACAGCCCGTTCCCGATCCACGGCATGGACGACGCCATGGGCCTGAAGAACGCCAAGGTTGGCTACTTCACCTTCGTGGGCGGCTGCACCGGCTTCACCATCGGCATGTTGATGATCTGGTGGATGAGCGCGGTGGACTACCCCATCGTCGTCGGCGGCAAGCCGCTCTTCACCCCACTCTACGCCTTCCCGGTGAGCTACGAGCTGACCATCCTGCTGTCGGCCTTCGGCACGCTCTTCGGCCTGTTTTTCCTGAACCGTCTCCCGAAGTGGTATAACCCGCTCTTCAAGAACCGCCGGTTCGAGCTGGGCGCGAACAACGACAAGTTCTTCGTCGCGATCGAGACCGCCGATCCGCGCTATTCCGAGACGGAAACCCGCAAGCTGCTCGAATCGACCGGCAGCAAGCACATCGAGTTGGTGGAGGAGTAATGCGCTATTTCCTTCTAGGATTTGTCCTGCTGGTCGTCGGCGTCGTGGCCGTCGCGGGTTTCCGCGGCGACAAGTCCCGCAAGCCGCCCATCGAGATATGGCCCGACATGGACCGCCAGCCCAAGCTGCGGCCGTCCGACAAGAACAGCTTCTTCTCCGACGGCATGTCCTCCCGGAAACCCGTCGAGGGCACCATTTCCCGCGACTCCGCTTTCGAGTCGAACGAGCACAACACCGGCCTCAAGCCCGGCACGACCAACTTCGTCGAGCTGCTGCCGGTGCCCGTCACCGCCACGCTCCTGGAGCGCGGCCAACAGCGCTACAACATCTACTGCGCCCCCTGCCACAGCACCTCCGGCGACGGCAAGGGCGTGACCTCCAAATATGGCATGGCCGCCACCGCCAACCTGCACGATCCCCGGATCGTCCGCATGACCGACGGCGAGCTGTTCCATGTCATCACCAAGGGCCGCAACACCATGATGGCCTACAACGACAAGCTCGACGCGCACGACCGTTGGGCGGTGATCGCCTACGTCCGCACGCTCCAGGTCAGCCATCTGGCCACCCAGAGCGACGTGCCCGCCGAGGCGATGGCCACGCTCCCGAAATAACCTTTCCCGAACAACGACCATGGGTGCCCACCCGACAACGACCAACAAAGAGGAGCCGCTCAAGCTGAGCCCGATCTGGGGCAAGGTTCCCCTGTTCATGATCATCGGCGGCCTCGTCCTCGCCGTCCTCGGCTTCATCGCCGGGGGCACCGACGGCGAGCACAAGATCACCGGTCTCCAGCAGCTCTCCTTCTCCTACCTGACCGCCTACATGTTCTTCCTCAGCTTCGCGCTGGGCGGGCTGTTCCTCGTGCTGCTGCACCACCTCTTCGACGCGAACTGGTCGGTGCCCATCCGCCGCGTGGCCGAGCACATGTCGATGCTGATCCCCGTGATGTTCGTGCTCTGGATCCCCATCGCGCTGCTGGCGATGAACAAGGATTCCGGCCTCTTCTCGTTCCTCTGGAACCAGCAGGACCACGCGGTCAAGGCCAAGCACCCGCTCTTCACCCAGGCCGGTTGGTTCATCACCATCATCGCCTTCTTCGCCGTCCTCAGCGTGCTCGCCTGGAAGCTTCGCTCCAATTCGCTGAACCAGGACAAGGACGGCGCGGCCAAATGGACGCTCAGCAGCCGCTTCCACACCGGCTGGGGCATCTTCGCCTTCGGCGTCGGCCTCACCTTCCTCTGCATCATGCTGATGAAGTCGCTGATGTATCAGTTCTTCTCCACCATGTATGGCGTCTATTACTTCGCCGGCAGCGTGTGGATGACCTGGGCCACGGTCTATCTCATCGCCCTGGTCCTGAAGCGCACCGGTCACCTGACCGCCGTGGTCACGACGAAGACGATGCACTCCATCGGCACGCTTTTCTTCGCGTTCACCGTGTTCTACGCCTACATCGCGTTCTCCCAATATTTCCTGATCTGGAACGCCAACCTGCCCGAGGAGACGTTCTGGTTCCTGCGCCGTGAAGTCGGCTCCTGGTGGTATGTCGGGATGCTGATGATCTTCGGCCACTTCTTCGTGCCGTTCCTCGCCATGCTGCGGATCGACGCGAAGCTGAACCTCGCGATCATGTTCCCGCTCATCGCCTGGGCCTGGCTCATGCACTACATGGACATGCAGTTCAACGTCATGCCTTCGCTCTACACCCACGGCTTCGTGTTGAGCCTCGCGGACCTCGGCTGCGTCGCCTTCATCGGCGGCATCCTGATCACCGTTTGGTTGAAGATGTTCAAGGCCCACCCGGCCTACCCGCAGAAGGACCCGCGCATCGCCGAGACGATGGGCGTCTATGTCCCGCCGGCCAAGGGCTCCATGGCCGCGATCCACCTCGGCCTGAAATAACGACCGCCGATCCATGAATTCCTCCAGCAAGAAACCCTCTCTGGTGATCTCCGCCATCGGCGTGATCGGAGCCTTGGCCTTGGTCGGCTTCGTGGTCGCCCGCGTCTCGTCCGCCGTGAAACCGGCCGATCTGACCGAGGCCCGCCGTCTGGAACGCCTCAAGTTCCGCGACGAGGTCGTCAACGCCACCACTGGCACGCTCACCAACGCCGCGCTGATCGACAAGGACCGCGGCACCTACCGCATCCCGCTCGAAGCGGCCAAAGAGATCGTCCTCCGCGAATGGCAGAATCCTCCGGCCGGCCGCAAAGCCCTGCTCGAACGTCTCGACAAGGCGACGGCCAAGCTGCCCGAGAAAGTCAGCGAATTCGAGTGAGCCGCGCTTCCATGCCCGCCGCACCTTCCACAACCGTGGCCCCCACTCCGGCCAATTCCGCCGACGCCTGCTGCGGCGGAGATCCGGCCGGTCGGCTCGCCCTCCTGCTCCTGACCGGCAAAGGCGTGGCGTGGTTCGTCCTCGCCGCTCTTCTCCAGATCCTGGCCGCGATCAAGATGCACGGCCCGTTGTTTCTGGCCGATTGCCCTGCTCTTTCCTACGGGCGCCTTCAGCCCGCAGCCACTACCGCCCTCATCTACGGCTTTCTCAGCCAGATCGGCCTCGCGGTCGGGCTCTGGATCCTCGCTCGTCTTTCGCGCGCTAAACTGGTCGCCGCGCCGTTCGTCGTCTTCGCGACCATCCTTTGGAACATCGCCGTTTTCGTCGGCATGTTTGGCATCCTCTGCGGGGCGAACACCGGCTATCCGTGGCTGGAGATGCCCAAGCAGATCCTCGCCCTTTTGACGGTCCTCTCGGTTGCCTTCACCCTTTCCGGCCTCCTGACCGCGGCCCAGCGCGAGGAACGCGAGCTGTTCCCCGCCGCTTGGTTCGTCATCGGTGCGCTGTTTGCCTTGCCTTGGATCCTCGGCACCGCCTCCTTCACGCTCCTGTTCCAGACGGTGCGCGGCGCCGTCCAACTCAGCGTCAACGCCTGGTTCATGCACGCCTTCACTTGGCTTTGGCTCGGCTTCCTCGCCATTGCCGCGCTGCTGTATGTCGTGCCCCGCGTGTCCCGGACGGAGCTCCACAGCCGATCCTCAGCCGCTTTCGCCTTCTGGCTCTTTGCCCTGTTGGCGGGTTGGGGCGGATTGATGGCTTCGGCTCCGCTGCCGCGCTGGATGGTCAGCGTGAGCGGCACGGCGAATCTCCTCCTCTTCGTTCCCATTGCCCTGATCGTCCACAACCTCTGGAAGACCATCGCGCCCCGGGCGGCGGACGACGATGAGGCGCCCTCGCTGAAGTTTGCCCGCTTCGGCATCCAGTCCTTGGCCGCGTTCGGCCTGTTGCTGGTGGCCTTCCATGCCCCCGCGCGCAACTTGGACCTCGGCCTCTCCCTCTTCCAGCCCGGCCTGATGAACCTCTTCTTCATCGGCGTGGTCCTGCTGGCCTTCCTCGCCGCGCTGAACCTGATGCTGCCCGAAGTGCTCGGCACCCGGCCCAAGCCGCTCCTCAGCCCCGTCCTCTTCATTGTCCTGCTCGTCGCGCTGGCCTTCACCACGCTGCCGCTCATCCTCGGCGGAATGCGCCAGGCCGCGCTCTGGGCCGACCTCTCCAAGTCCGCCGCCGAAGTCAGCCGCGGCCTCAACGGCTTCATCGGACCTTCCACGCTGGGCTATATCATGCTCCTCGTCGTGGCGGTCTTCCTCGCCTTGAACCTCGTTGGCTCCATCAAGGCCGCCTGTCTCGAATGCTGCGGCGGCGAACAGAACGCTTCGGCCAAGAAACGGAAATGAACCACGTCACGCTCATTTTTCTCGGCCTGCTCGTGACCTTTGTCGGGTCCTGGACGGGCATGGTCGTGGCCCCGCAGATCCAGCTCGGCCGCCAAGTGCCGATGGGGCAGATGCAGCCCATCGGAAAGCCACCCATCGACGGCGACGCCGGCGAGATCTACCCTCAGGCCCGCGTGGGCTTGGCGGAACAGGGACGGCAGCTTTACCGCAAACACGGCTGCTATTACTGCCACAGCCAGCAGGTCAACGGCTCATCCACCGATCTGCAGCGCTGGACCAAGGACGGACGCTTCAGCGTCCACCGCGACTATCTCTTCGACCAACCCGCGCTCTTCGGTCCCCAGCGCCTGGCGCCCGATCTTTCCAATGCCGGAGCCCGCATTGCCGATCCCACCTGGCATCTGATCCATCTCTACGCGCCGCAGGTTCTCGTCGAGAAATCCTCCATGCCGCCGTATCCCGAGCTGTTCGAGCGCCGCACAGTGGACCCGAAGTTCGGTCCTTCGCCGGAGGCCTTGCCCCTGACCGACGAGCTCCGCAAAGCCCTGCCCCGAGCCCTTCGTCTGGAAGCCAACGAAGAGATCCTGCCTAAGCAGGAAGCCAAGGCCCTCGTCGCCTATATCTTGAGCCTGCATCAGAATGTGAACCTCTTCGAGGCTCCCATGTATGCCCCGAAGACCAACTCCGTAGAGGGAGCGACCAACACGGTGGAAGCCGCCGCCAACGGCGAAAAGAAGTAACCGGCGATGAGCGAGTCCAAGTCCAATTCCCCCATCGAACAACGCCGCGAACCCAAGGCCGGCCGCGTCCCGGTGCCGCTCTGGGCGGTCACGCTGGTTGGCCTCTTCACGTTCGTAGGGATCGCGCGCTTGGTGGATTCCGGCGGAGCTTTCGATCCGAACGTTTACGGACCGTTCAAGGATTTGGCCAAGGTCCAAATCGCCCACCCGCCGCCGAACATTCCTCCGATCATCATCGAAGGTAAGAAGCTGTTCGCGAAGAACTGCGCCGCCTGCCATCAGGCCAACGGCCAAGGTTCGCCCCCATTGTTTCCGCCAGTGGCTGGTTCCGATTGGGTCAACGTCGAAGGACATGGCCGCTTGATCCGCATCGTCCTCCATGGACTGCAAGGACCCATCACGGTCAACGGCAAGGAATACAACAACAACATGCTCGCGTGGAAGGACATGATGAACGACCAGGAAGTCGCGGCCGTCGTCAGCTACATCCGCAATGATTGGGGCAACAAGGGCACGTTGGTGACACCCGAAGAAGTGAAGGAGATCCGCGCGAAAGAGTCCGGCAAGTCCGAGCAGTGGACCGCAGCCGAGCTGTTGGCCATTCCGCTTCAATAGTTGCCGCAAGCGGAGGAGTAGGTTTTTGGGCAGCCCTAACCGGCTGCCTTTTTCGTTTCCAGGACGGGCATCGCAGGATTCCTCCGCTGCGCCCTTGCTCCACCGCTCCGTGGCTCCTTAAATCCGCCCCGTGTCATCCAGCATCGTAGCCGTCGCCAACCAGAAGGGCGGCGTGGGCAAGACCACCACGTCCGTCAATCTCGCCGCCTGTCTCGCCGTCGTCGGCAAACGCGTTCTCCTGCTCGACCTCGACCCCCAGGCCAACGGCACCAGCGGGCTCGGCTTCGAGAAGACCGAGGGTGCCTCCTGCTACCGTGTGCTGTTGGGCGAAGGCGCGTTGCCCGAGAAGATCCAGGCCACGGCCTTCGAGCGCCTCGACCTCATCCCCAGCGAGCTGGATCTCTGCGGCGCCGACATCGAGTTGTCCCGCCAGGAAAACTACCTGACCCGTTTGAAGGATTCGCTCCGGCCGATCGCCGAGTCCGACCGCTACGACGTCATCCTGATCGATTGCCCGCCGTCGCTCGGCATCCTCACGCTGAACGCCTTTGCCGCCGCGCATTACCTCCTGGTTCCCCTCCAGTGCGAATACTACGCGCTGGAAGGCATCTCCATGATCACGCGGCTCTGGAACCAGCTCCGCGACTCGGGGATCAATCCCACGCTGGAACTGCTGGGCGTGGTCATGACCATGTTCGACGGCCGGACGAACCTCTCGCACCAGGTCGTCGGTGAGGTTCGCCAGCATTTCGGCGACAAAGTGTTCGAGACCGTCATTCCCCGCACCACGCGATTGGCGGAAGCCCCCAGCTTCGGCAAGCCGATCATCCACTACGACAAATACAGCACCGGCGCCGCCGCCTACGAAGTGCTGGCCGAGGAAGTGGCCAAAAGGTTGGGAATCTGAGGCGATACCAGCGTTCTTGGGCCGCTCGCTCGTTAAACGTAGAAATCCTTCCGGAGCATCGCCTGGAGGCGATAGACGGCGAGGGTGAGTTCGGCGAAGGCGGCGGCGGTTTCGTCGCGATCTTCTAAGGAACCCAGCTCCCCGGCGCGGAAGCGGCGTTCGGTTTCCTGGTAGCGGAGGCTCAACGCTCGTTCTTTCGCGTGGTTGCCGAGCTGTTGGAGCCCTTGCCTCACTCGGTGAGCCTGAGATCGCGCGGCTTGGATCAGGGCCGCAGCTTCAGTCGCCGGACGTTCACCGGCGGTGACGGCTTGGAGCACACGGCACTCGAATTTGCGGCATTGCTGCGGTCGGTCGGCATAGACGCGGCAGCGGCAATCTGCGCCCAAGGCTACGCAGGGCTGGGCGAAATCTGGTCCGGGAACAATGCGCAGGCCCGCCGATTCCAGCGGGGCGACGGGGTCGATGGGCGCAAGGCGGACCTTGGAGAACAAGATGCCGTCGCAGCACAGACCGCAGGAGCAGCAGAGATCGGAGGCGTTGGTGGGCGCGGGATTCACGGCAACAAAAAAAGCCCCGGTTTCCCGGGGCTTGAGCGACGGAAAACGCGGTCATTTCAGACGATCAAAGATCTTCTGGAGCTTTTGCCAGTCCTGCAAGCCGCCGACCTTGGCCTGCGCGTCGGCCACGATCTGGGCCTCGTGGGCGTTCTTCGTGCGGCGCGGGTTGTTGTAGAAGATGCCGAAGTGGCCGGGCATTCCCGTGTCGGCCAGCTTGTAGGCGGCGTATTCGTCGGTGATGTCGTGTTCCTTGGGCACTTCCGGGAAGGTGCCGCCTTTGCGCGGCGTGGCGGAATCGAACGCGCCGGGGTGGAACTCCACGCATTCGCTCAGGCACTGGATGAAGCTGAAGCCGTCGTGCTCCATCGCCGCTTCCATCATCGCGAGGACATGGTTGGGGTTCGTGGAGGTGGTGCGGGCCACGAACGTGGCTCCGGCGCTGATGGCCTGTTTGACCGGCAGGATCGGCCGGTCGCCGCTGCCCCAAGTGTCGGTCTTGGACTTGTAGCCGACGGGCGAGGTGGGCGAGGTCTGGTTCTTGGTCAGGCCGTAAACTTGGTTGTCCATGACCACGTAGGTCATCTTGATGTTTTTGCGGGCGGTGTGGGTGAAGTGGTTGCCGCCGATGGAGAAGGCATCACCGTCGCCGCCGAAGACGAAGACATGCAGGTCTGGCCGGCTGAGGGAAACGCCGCTGGCGAACGGCAGGGCGCGCCCGTGGATGAAGTGCGCGCCGTGGGCCTGGACGAAGTAGGGGAAGCGGCTGGAGCAGCCGATGCCGGCCACGGTGGTGATCTTCTCGTGCCAGAGTTTCTTGCGCTCGATGAGCTTGAAGTAGAGGGCCAGCACGGAGAAGTCGCCGCAGCCGGGGCACCAGGTGGGATGATCGGCGGAGGTTTCCTTCTTGGTCAGCGGTTTGCGGTCGGTGTCGGCCAGCGGC
>CAMLMI010000149.1 GCA_946480965.1 uncultured Verrucomicrobiales bacterium
CCTGAACTGCGGCGAAAGCCTCGGTTGCTCGTAACTTGGGAGCCGGTTCCGGGTTGGATGTGGCACCGAGGTCCAACCCAATATGAAATGCACCACTGGCGATTCCGGAATGTTCCGGGGTTGTCAGTGATGCGCGTTCAGCGTTGCTCGTCCCCGCGACGGCCCAGGGGGAGCCGCAGCCCCGCCGTTTCGGCTTCTCCGTGGCCTGAAACGCGGCAGCTTCCGCGGGAATCAATCCGTCGCGGCCATTCCACCGCCCGCCCACCGCCGGTTCAGGGAGCCCTTTGTCCTCAAAACGGGCCGCGAAAATCGGGTTGAAACCGGAAGGGATCGGGGGCGTCGTTATTGAATCCCATGCGTTCCCAGAAACCATCCCGGTCGGCTCCCGGTGTCGCCCTTTCGATCCGCATCCTGTCCCTCGGTGCCGGGCTGTTGGGGCTGGGCTGGACCGCTGCGGCGGAGACGGTTGCGCCCGTGCCGACGGACGCCGCGTTGAAGCTCCTGGAGACCCATTGCTACGAATGCCACGGCGACGGGATGGACAAGGGCAGCTTCGCGCTCGACGGCCTGCTGGAGGTGGGCGTGAACGAGACGAACCGCTTCCAGTGGGTCAAGGCGTGGAAGATCATCCGCGACGGCTTCATGCCGCCGTCCGACGCCGATCCGTTGCCGAACCATGACCGGAAACAGATCACCCGCTGGATCGAGCAGGATCGGCTGGGCATCGATTACGCGAACCCCGATCCGGGCCGGGTGACGCTGCGGCGGCTGAACCGGATGGAATACGAGTTCACCATCCAGGATCTCTTCGGCGTCAGCCCGGAGGTCGATGGGGAATTCAGCAGCGACAGCACCACGGCCAAGTCCCGGCTGCGCGACCTGTTGCCGCCGGACGACACGGCGTTCGGTTTCGACAACAACGGCGACTTCCAGACGCTCGCCCCGGCGCTTCTGGAGAAGTATTTCAACCTCGCGGAACTCGTCGTGGACCATGTCGTCGTCAGCGACGGCCCCCTCCATCCCGAGCGGATGGTCGATACCGGCGGGATCCGGGCGGAGCGCAAGGAGGCCAACGGCACCAAGGTGACGGAGCAGACGCTGGAGTTCGAAACGGCGACGGCCGGAAAGCACCGGGTGGACTTCCAGTTTACCCTTGGCGGCTGGCAGGAGTTCGGCGGCGGGTTCGACTTCACCCTCGCGTTGGACGGCCAACCGATGGGCGAGCAGGGCATCGAGGTGGGCGGCCAACGGGTTTACAAGTTCAGCAAGGAGCTCGACCTGCCCGCCGGCAAACACCGGCTCGCCTTTTCCATGGTGGCCACCAAGCCGAACTCCTCCGGCAATCTCGTGCATCAGGAGCTGCGCCCCCGGGTGCGGCTCACCGGCCCCATCATCCCCGGCGTGGGCGTCTATCCGGAGGCCCACCGGCGCATCTTCTTCAAGGGCGAGGCTCCGGCCGACGCGGCGGCGCGCCGGACCTACGCGCGCGAGATTCTCCAGCGCGTGGCCGACCGGGCCTTCCGCCGTCCCACCCCCGATCCGATGCTGGACCGCCTGACCGATCTCGCGATGGGCTCCGAAAAGTTCGAGGAAGGCATCGGTCTCGGCCTGATGGCGATCCTCACTTCGCCGCAGTTCATCTTCCGCTCCGAGGTCCAGCCCCGGCCCGACGATCCCAAGTCGGTCCATCCGCTGGACGAATTCGCCCTCGCCTCGCGGCTCTCGTATTTCCTGTGGCTCAGTCTGCCGGACGACGAGCTGTTCGGACTCGCGCGGCGCGGCGAGCTGCGCAAGAACCTGGCCCCGCAGTTGAAGCGGATGCTGGCCGACGCGAAGGCCGAACGGTTCTTCGAGGATTTCCCCGGCCAATGGCTGCGCACGCGCAACGTGCTGATGACCCCCATCACCCGGGCCGACGCGCTGGACGCCGTGCGCTCTTCCATGAAGCGCGAGACGGAGATGCTCTTCGAGCACATCGCCCGGAACGACCGGGACCTGCTGGAGCTCGTCACGGCGGACTATACGTTCCTCGACGAGAAGCTGGCCAAGTTCTACGGCCTGCCCGCGCCGGACGGGGGCGGCTTCCAGAAGGTCGCCCTGTCGCCGGAGAGCAACCGCGGCGGCATCCTCACGCACGGCAGCTTCCTCGTCTCCACCTCCAATCCCAACCGCACCTCGCCCGTGAAGCGCGGCCTCTTCGTGCTGGAGAACCTGCTCGCCATCCATCCGCCGCCGCCGCCGCCCAGCGTGCCCGCGCTGGAGGATTTGAAGGTGGTGGACCGGCCCCTGCCCAAGACCGGCTCCGAGCAGCTCGCCCTGCACCGTGCCGACAAGTCCTGCGCCGCCTGCCACGCCCACTTCGACCCGATCGGCATCGCCCTGGAGAACTTTAGCCTCACGGGCCAGTGGCGCACGCAGGACGCCGGCGAGCCCATCGCGCCGAACGAAAAGACCACCACCGGCCAGACCCTCACCGGCATCGGCGACATCAAGCGGATGTTCGTGGACCGCAAGGACCAGTTCTACCACGGCGTGAGCGAGAAGCTCCTGACCTACTCCCTCGGGCGCGGCCTCGACCCGAGCGACGCCGTCATCGTGGACCGCATCGCGCACCGCGTGGCGTCGGAGGGCGGCAAGTTCTCCACGCTGCTGCTGGCAGTGGTGGAGAGCCCGCAGTTCCAGCTCCGGCGCGGCGACGACGGCGCGTTGAAGACGCCGCCCCGTTCCATCATTCCCGAGGCGCCCCCGCCCGAGAAACGCAAGGGCCGCCGCCGTCCGCCCCGCGCCAATCCCGAAAACGTCCCGACCAACGACATCCCGGCCGTGGTCTCGCCCGCCGCCGTGCTGCCCGTCCCCAACCCCTCAACCGCGAACTGAGCCATGATCCAAACTCCTTCCGGCATCCTGAACCGCCGCGCCTTCCTCCGCGGCCTCGGCGTCTCCCTCGCGCTGCCCGCCTTCGAGTCCCTGACCGGCTCCAAGGTCCTCGCCGCCGCCACGGGCGAACCGGGCCTGGCCACGACCGCGAGCGGGATGCCGCTGCGCATGGGCTTCGTCGCCTTCGCCAACGGCTCGAACTACGAGCGCTGGCTGCCCAAGGGCACCGGCCGCGCCTACGAGATGAACGAGACCTTCGCCCCGATGAAGGCGCTCAAGGACAAGTTCCAGATCATCTCCAACCTGGCCCACGACGCCGCCAACAACTGGGGCGACGGTCCCGGCGACCACGCGCGTTCGGGCGCGTCCTTCCTCACCGGTTGCCATGCGTGGAAGACGCTCGGTTCCCGGCTCCATCTCGGAATCTCCGTGGACCAGATCGCCGCCCGCCAGGTCGGGCATCTCACGCGCCTCGATTCCCTCCAGCTCGGCACGGAAGGCGCGCGCATGTATGGCTCGTGCGACACCGGCTATCCCTGCGCCTACCAATACAACATCTCCTGGGCCTCCGAGACCCTGCCCCTCGCCCCCGAGGCCAATCCGCGCGCCGTCTTCGAGAAGCTCTTCGGCACCGGTTCCGCCGAACAGCGCGCCGCCAACCTCCGCCAGCGCCTCGCCCGCCGGAAGAGCGTCCTCGACTTCGTCCTTGAGGACGTCCATTCGCTCAACCGATCCCTCGGCCGCAACGACCGCCAGAAGCTCGACGAGTATATCGCCGGCATCCGCAAGATCGAGACCCAGATCGAAAAGGCCGAGCGCTTCCGCCTCCCGGAACCGTCCATCGGCGAACCCGCCGGCGTTCCGGCCGACCACACTGTGCACGTGGACCTGATGTATGACCTGATGGCGCTGGCCTTCCAGACCGACTCCACCCGCGTCGTCAGCTTCGCCGTCGCGCCCGAGGGCAGCAACCGGCCCTTCCCCGAGCTCGGCATCTCCGAGGGCTACCACTTCCTCACCCACCACGCCGGCAACAAGGAGAAGATCCAGAAGGTGGCCAAGATCGAGCACTGGTATATGGAGCGCTTCGCCCGGTTCCTGAACACGCTCGAAGCGATGAAGGACCCCGACGGCACCTCCGTCCTCCACAATTCCATGCTCGTCTATGGCTGCGCCATCGGTGACGGCAACCGCCACAACCACGACGAGCTCCCCGTCGTCCTCGCGGGCCAGGGCGGCGGCACGCTCGATGCCGGTCGCCATCTCCACCTCGCCAAGCCCACGCCCATGACCAACCTCTACGTCTCCATGCTCGACCGCATGGGCGTGAAGGCCGAGAAGGTCGGCGACAGCACCGGGCCGATGGAAAGCGTCTAGCCCGGACTCCGAAGCCCGCAGGCCACGTCGCCATCCCGGGCAACGCGGCTGCGCGGGCTTCTTCGCTCACTTCCCCAGCGGTGGCACGGATTCCAGCACGGCGCGGAGCTTTTGCAGCAACGTGTCGGCCGAGAAGGGCTTTTGGGCGAAGCCCGCGAGACCGCGCCCCACGAAGCGCTGCACCGCTTCCTGTTCGTTGAAGCCGCTCATCAGCATCACCCGCACGTTCGCCCTGACCTGCCGCAGCTGGCGGAAGGTCTCCTCCCCGTCCATGCCCGGCATCGTGAGATCGAGCACCACCGCGTCGAAGCCTTCCCGGTCCTGTCGGAAGGCCGCGACGCCCTCCTCGCCGCTCGCCGCAGTCGTCACCGTGAAGCCCGCACGGGCCAGGATGCGTTCGGCCGTGCGGCGGACCGACGCGTCGTCGTCGATCAGCAGGATGCGCCCGGTCTGCGGCGCGTGGCCGGCGTCCCCGGCCGCCGCGACGGGCGCGACCGGTTCCTTGCCGCTGGCGGGCAGCAGGATCTTGAAGGTCGTGCCCTTGCCCGGCTCGCTATAGACGCGGATCGCGCCGTTGTGGGTGCGGATGATGCCCTGCACGGCGGCCAGCCCGAGACCGCGCCCGGTGAACTTCGTGGTGAAGAAAGGGTCGAAGATCCGGGCCATCGTCTCCGCCGACATGCCCGACCCGGTGTCGCTCACCTGCAGCACCACGTAGCGGCCCGCCGGCAGGCCCGGTTCGCCGATGGTGTGGTCGAGATACTCGCGGTCCGCCTGGATCGCGCGCGTGCCGAGGTGGATGGTTCCCCGTTCCGACCCGATGGCCTCGGAGGCGTTGATCACCAGGTTCATGATGACCTGGCGGAGCTGCACCGCGTCGGCCTCGATCAACGGCACGGGCTGGAGGTCGAAGGAGAGCTGCACCCGGTGCTTGAGCGAGGTCTGGATCAGGTGCGTGGTGTCTCGGACCACCTGCGCGAGGTCGATGGGCTCGACCACCAGCCGGCCCTTGCCCGCATAGGCGAGGAGCTGCTTGCACAGGTCCGCCGCGTAGAGCGAAGACTGCTCGATCTGCTCGAAATACTGGATCAACGGCGAACCGGGCCCGCAGTCCAGCCGGGCCAAAGAGGCGTTGCCCACGATGCCGGTCAGCAGGTTGTTGAAGTCGTGCGCGATGCCGCCCGCCAGCACGCCCAGGCTCTCCAGCTTCTGCGTTTCCCGCAGTTTGGTTTCGATGCGCTGCCGTTCCTCCTCCGCCTGCTTGCGCGCGGTGATGTCGATCAGCGCGGCGACCGCGCCGCGCACCTTGCCGGAGGAATCGTGCAGCGGCGCGGCATGGGCCACGATGTGGACCCGGCGCCCGTCGTCGAACTCGATCTCCTCCTCGAAGTCCCGGATCACGACCCCCTGCATCGCCGCCCGCTGGATCGGCAGCTCCTCCGGCGTGAGCTCGCGCCCGCCGGAGCGCACCTTGAAATGGCCCGGCCGTTCCCCCTCGTCCGCCGAGAGCGACGCGTTGGCCTCCCGGGGCACGTCCAGCAACCGCGCGAGCGCCTTGTTGCCCCGGATGTTCTTCGCCTCCGGATCGGACGCGATGGCGATGGCGACCGGCAGCACTTCCAGCAGCGTCTCCATCTCCTCCAGCCGCTGGGTCAGGGCCTCGTTGAGCCGCCGCACCTCGGCCTCGGCGCGCTTCCGCTCCTCCACTTCGCGCGCGAGCGATTCGTTCAGCTTCAGCGCGCCAGGCATCTTCATCGCCGTGGGCATGATCTTCACCAGCGCGAGCACCGTCGCCCAGGACGCGGCCGCCGTGACCACCTTCAACAGGCCCGAGAAGCGATACCAGGGATGCCAGAAGATCGTCGCCTCGATCAGATGCCCCAGCCCGCACGAACCGATGAACAGCGCGAAGAGCCAGTAGATCTTCGAGAAGTAGATGTCCCGCCGCCGCATCACGAAGAACGCGATCGACAGCGGGATCGCCATGTAGGCCCCGAAGATCAGCACGTCCGACACGACATGCGTCCAGCCGTGGACCGGCGTCCACGTGCCGCAATGCCACCGCGCCGGAAAACCGGACGGATCGAAGATCTGTGTGATGAAGTTGGTCATGGGCTCTCTCTCCCGGTTGGAACTGGATGACGCTCTTTGTCCCGCCCGGTGATACCCCGGTTCCGCCCCGGGCGCAAAGCAGGCAATCCCGCCCGAACCGGTGGGTGACAGCTCCGGACAGCCCCGACTACCGTGCCTGCCCATGAGTCCCACCCCAGCGGTCCCGCCGGTTTCCGGCGCGCCGCCGTCCCGTCTGGCCTCGATCGACGTCTATCGCGGGTTCGTCATGTTCCTCATGATCGGCGAGCTGTTCCGCTTCGGCCGGGTCGCGCGGAATCTCCGCGAAGCCGGGACGCCCAGCACGCTGTGGGACTTCCTCGCCCTCCACCAGGACCACGTGGAATGGGTCGGCTGCGTGCTGCACGATCTGATCCAACCGTCGTTCTCCTTCCTCGTCGGCGTCGCGTTGCCGTTCTCCATCGCCGCCCGCCTCGCCAAGGGCCAGACCTTCGGCCGCCTATGGCTCCACGCGCTCTGGCGCGCGCTGCTCCTCGTGCTGCTCGGCGTCTTCCTCCGCTCCACCGGGACCAACCACACGAACTGGACGCTGGAAGACACGCTCTCCCAGATCGGCCTCGGCTACCCGATCCTCTTCGCCCTCGGCTTCGCCAAACCGCGCACCCAATGGATCGCCCTGGCCGTGATCCTCGTCGGCTACTGGCTGGCCTTCGCGCTCCACCCGGTGCCGACGAACTTCGACTACGAAGCCGTCGGCGTCTCGGCCGAATGGCTGCGGGAACACGGCCACACCGGCTTCGCCGCGCATTGGCAGAAGAACAGCAACTTCGCCTGGGCCGCCGACACCGCGATCATGAATTGGTTCCCGCGCCCGGAGCCGTGGCGCTTCAACGGCGGCGGCTACTCCACCCTCAGCTTCATCCCCACCCTCGGCACGATGCTGCTGGGGCTGATAGCCGGTCGCGTCCTGCGCGGCGAAAGTTCTCCCGGAGCCAAGATCCAGTGGTTCGTGGTGGCGGGTGTCGTGGCTCTGGTGGCGGGCTGGGCGCTGGGTGCGGCCGGAATCTGTCCGGTGGTGAAACGCATCTGGACCCCGAGCTGGACGCTCTTCAGTGGCGGCTGGTGTTTTCTGCTGCTGGCGGGGTTCTACGCCGTGGTGGACCGGTGTGCCTGCCAACGCTGGGCGATGCCGCTGCGGGTTCTCGGCGTGAACTCCATCGCCGCCTACTGCATTTCGCACCTGTGGGACGGCTTCATCGGCCGCAATCTCCAGACCCATCTCGGCCAGGACTTCTTCGCTTTCGCCGGTGCGCCGTATGAACCGTTCTTCCGGGGCGCGGCGACCTTTCTGGTGATCTGGCTCATCCTCTACTGGATGGAACGTCGAAAGATCTTCCTGCGGATTTGAAAGGGAAGGAGCGCGGACGAGACCGTCCGCGAGGCCGCACTGGGCGACGACGGGTGTTCAAGCTTCTCAGGACGGAGGGCAAATGCCGGGTTGGGGAACCCGGCCTCCAGCCGTCTTGTGTTCTCGGTCGCGCGGAGCCTTGTGGGCCGGTTTCCCGCTACCGCGTTTTGGCGGTTATCATCCGGCATCCGGGATCAGGAATCCCGCATCAGAACGCGGCCTCGCGGACATGACCATCCCGCTCCGGCGTCCCTCTCCCCTCTTCCCCTCCGTCCGTCCCGCCCCGTAGTCTCCGGGCATGATTCAACGCTATTCGCGCCCCGAGATGCGCGCCATCTGGACCGACGAGAACAAGCTCAAGATCTGGCTCCAGATCGAACTGCTGGCCAGCGAGGCGCTCGTCGCCGACGGCGTCGTGCCCAAGAAGGATTTCGCCAAGATGAAGGCCGGCGCCGACAAGTGCTTCGCCGACACCAAGGCCCTGACCGAACGCGCCAAGGAACTGGAGAAGACGCTCAACCACGACGTCATCGGCTTCACCACCGCCGTCTCCGAGCAGATCAACGACCCCGCCTCACGCTGGCTCCACTTCGGCCTGACCAGCTCCGACATCGTGGACACGGCTTTCGCCGTTCAAATGGTTCAGTCCGCGGATATTCTTATCAAAGACGTCGAGACCTTGCTGCCCGTCATCGCTCGCCGGGCCAAGGAGCACATGCTCACGCCCTGCATCGGCCGCAGCCACGGCATCCACGGCGAACCCACCACCTTTGGCCTCAAGCTCGCCCTGATGCACGAGGAGTTCGTCCGCGCCTTGTCCCGCTTCAAGCATGTCCGCGACGTCGTTGCCATCGGCAAGCTCAGCGGCGCTGTCGGCACCAACGCCCACCTCTCGCCCAAGATCGAGGCCTACGTCTGCAAGAAGCTCGGCCTTGAACCCGCCTCCATCGCCACCCAGGTCGTCCAGCGCGACATCCACGCCGAGTTCATGAACTGCCTGGCGCTCGTCGCCGCCAGCTTCGAGCACTGGGCCGTCGAGTTCCGCCACCTCCAGCGCACCGAGGTGCTGGAAGCCGAGGAACCCTTCACCAAGGGCCAGAAGGGCAGCAGCGCCATGCCGCACAAACGCAACCCCATCACCTGGGAACGCCTTACCGGCCTCGCCCGCGTTATCCGCGGCAACGCCGTCGCCGGCATGGAGAACGTCGCCCTCTGGCACGAGCGCGACATCAGCCACAGCAGCGTCGAGCGCATCATCTTCCCCGATTCCTGCACGCTGCTCGACTACATGTTCGGCCTGCTCACCCGCCTGATGGACGGCCTGCTCGTCTATCCCGAGAACATGAAGAAGAACCTCGGGCTCAGCCTCGGCATGTGGAACAGCCAGACCGTGCTGCTCGCGCTCATCCGCAAGGGCCTGACCCGCGAGGACGCCTACGCGCTCGTCCAGCGCAACGCCATGAAGACCTGGGAAGTGAAGCACGCCGGCCGCGACGACGCCGACTTCCTCGAAGTCCTCAAGTCCGACGCCGATGTCGCGAAGCATTTCAAGAAGGGCGAACTGGAGAAGCTCTGCTCCCTCGACTTCCACCTGAAGGAAGTGAAGAGCCGCTTCAAGCGGCTGGGGCTGTGAGCGGGGATAATTGAGCAACACATGAATAGCGACTACCACCGTCGGCAGGTGCAACAGCACCAGCAAGAGATTGCCCGTTTACAACGTGACAAGGGACGTGAAGCGGTGCGGGTGGCGGATTTTCAGAAACGGAGCAACAACGCTTCCGCCTCGGCTGGACGCGCTTCATCACTTTCGTCAGTGCAGAGCTATGCACGCGAAGCTCAGCGCTTTTCAGAGCAAGCCGCCGGCGCTCAAAAGAATCTGGCGAACTTTGAGGACAAGATCGCACGAGAGTATTCGCGGTTGGCCGACGCTCAGAAGAATTTAACGCGAGAGGAGGAGCGGGAGGCAGACGCTAGGCGGCGAGATGCCGAGAAGAAAGCCAAGGAGCATGAACAAAGGATACGCAATATTAGCAGCACGTTGACGCAACACGACGCTCTTCACAGGCATACCTTGTCCGCGATCGAAAAGCTCTCCCAACTGCCAGAACAGATCACCGTTCTCTTCATGGCAGCCAACCCACTCGACCAAGCTCAGTTGAGACTTGATGAAGAGGCGCGATTGATCTCAGAGATGATTCGAAGATCTGAACATCGTGATGCCATTTGTCTCCAATCATGTTGGGCCGTGCGCCCGCTCGACGTGTTACAGGCGTTAAATGAACATCGTCCACGGATCGTTCATTTTAGTGGTCATGGTTCAGATCAAGACGAGATCGTATTTCAGGACACCAATGGCACGACGAAACTGGTTTCAAAAGAGGCCATCGTTCAAACCATGGCGGCAGCCTCTGGTGAAATCAGGCTCGTGTTTTTCAACACATGCTATTCTCGAAATCAGGCCGAGGCTGTTGTTCAACACGTCCACGCGGCAATCGGCATGAAAACCTCAATTGGAGACAACGCCGCACGCGTTTTTTCCGCCCAGTTCTACTCTGCGATAGGATTTGGCCTGTCCGCCAAAAGAGCGTTTGAACAGGCAAAAGCTGCGCTCATGCTTGAAGGGATTGCCGAACAGGATACACCGGAACTGTTCACGTCGGCTGGGGTTGATGCAGACGAACTTGTCCTCGTAAAACCGCTGCAGTAGCGGCGAGCTGACTAGAGGCGATAGAGTAACGCCACCCAGCCGAACCTTCAGCGGAAGTCTCTCCGTCTTCCGGCCGGATCTGAGCTGAGGTCGC
>CAMLMI010000150.1 GCA_946480965.1 uncultured Verrucomicrobiales bacterium
CCCATCGGCGCGAAGCGCACCAGTTCGACGGATGTGCCGACGAGCAGGCCCATTTCCATCAGACGGGGTTTGTGTTCCGGGGAAACGCGGATCTCGGCGACGACGGCGCGGCAGCCGACGGGGAGTTCCGTGAGGGGCTTGGTCTCGGCAGGCATGTCAGGCGGCGCGGCTGCGGGAGACCGGTTGGACGAGGATGGTTTCGGCCAAGGCCATGCTGAGACCGAGGCGGGCGTTGCAGACCTGACAGATGACGTTGGATTGGCGACTGACGAGGCGGACGGTCTGGTCCTCGGTGAAGCCCATCTCGCGCAGACGCTGGGTGGTCTCCGGCGCGGCGGTCAAGTGTTTGACCCGCACGGAGGTGCCGACGGCCACCTGGCTCAGCGGACAGACCTCGCCATGAGGGCAATCCTCGGCGGTTGGGCAGGCGGAAACTGGAGGCGTCGGGCTCAAAGTCGGCGAGAACTTCGGGGAATTGAGACCGGGTTGCAAGAGGGGGAATTGTCGGAGGCTTGTCCTGGATTGTCGTTCGTATGCGGTCGGCGAGGGAAGGGGAGGCTGGTTCCGGCGGGTGTTTTTGCCGTTTCTTCGCGGCGTCGTCCGGGGTTCACTCCGCCGCGCATGGCGCACATCCACGAAAAGATCGATTTCACCGTCGCCATCTTCGTCGTCCGCGACGCGAAGGTGCTGGTCATCCTCCACCGCAAGCTCGGCAAATGGCTGCCGCTCGGCGGCCACATCGAGCTGGACGAGGAGCCGGAGATCGCCGCCCTGCGCGAGGCCAAGGAGGAGAGCGGTCTGGACGTGGAATTGATCGGCGAACGGCCGCCCACGACCGAACCCGGCACCCGCGCCTTGATCGCGCCCCGCTTCCTCGACATTCACCGGATCAGCGACACCCATGAACACATCGGCATGATCTACTTCGCCCGGCCCAAGGGCGGCGACCTCTCCTTGGCCGAGGAGGAGCACCACGACATCCGCTGGGTTTCTGCCGAAGAACTGGATGCGCTCCAGCCGCCCATGAGCGGCGCGGTGAAATGGTATTGCCGGAAGGCGATCGAGGAGGTGGGGCGGTAGTCAGTGGTCAGTGGCGGGTGATGCCGGATGCCGGATGCCGGATAACGGACAACGGACAACGGACAACGGAGAACCCACAACCCACAACCCACAAACTTTTCCCTGTCCCGGCCGCTCCGGTCCGCTTAAATCCCCGTCACCTATGTCTCTACTCGCAGGAAAAACCGGTATCGTCTTCGGCGTCGCCAACAAGCGCTCCATCGCCTGGGCCATCGCCCAGGCCTGGCACAAGGCCGGGGCCAAGCTCGCCTTCACCTACCAAGGTGAACGCCTCAAGGACAACGTGGAGGAACTGGCCGGCACCTTCGGCTCCGACACGCTCCTCATGCCCTGCGACGTGACCAAGGACGAGGACATCGCCGCCGTCTTCAAGACCGTGGGCGAGAAGTTCGGCAAGCTGGACCTCCTGCTCCACAGCGTCGCCTTTGCCCCGAAGGACGCCCTGGAAGGCCAGTTCGTGAACACCAGCCGCGAAGCGTTCCGCATTTCCCACGACATCAGCGCCTACTCGCTGATCGCCCTCGCGCGCGGCGCGGCCCCGTTGATGACCGATGGCGGCAGCATCGTGGCCATGAGCTACTACGGCGCGGAAAAGGTCGTCCCCCACTACAACGTGATGGGCGTGGCCAAGGCCGCCCTCGAAGCCAGCACCCGCTACCTGGCCTACGATCTCGGCACCAAGAAGATCCGCGTGAACTGCATCAGCGCCGGACCGGTGAACACGCTCGCCGCGCGCGGCATCTCCGGCTTCATGGAGATGATCAAACACTACGAGGCCCACGCGCCGCTCAAGCGCACCTGCGTGCCCGAAGAGCTCGGCGCGACCGGCACCTTCCTCGCCAGCGACGGCGCGGCGGCGATCACCGGCCAGGTCATCTACGTGGATGGCGGCTACCAGATCATGGGCATGTAAGCCGGGTCCAATCCGTTTCCGAAGATTCCCCAGCCCCCGTTTGTAGGAACGGGGGCTTCTTTTTTTTGGCCGCATCGTCCGATGACACCGCTGCGATGCAGAATCTTCGTCTGCATCCTCAAGTTCCGACGGGCAGCAAACGATGGGAAGTGAGACATTTATGTCCACAGCGCTGGAAATGGGAACGGAAACGGAACCGATGAACGAGCGGGCCAAGGCGACGCTCCAGCGCATCCGTTCCGCCGTGGACAGCGGCGAGGCCCCCATCATCAGCCAAGTGGTCCAGGTGATCCGCGACATCAGCGGCAATGTGGACCGCATCTCCGTCTCCGACCTTGCGGACAGCATCAGCCGTGACCCGACGACGATGAGCCGGATCATCGCGATCGCCGGTTCGCTCGGCTACAACCCGAACGGCGTGGAGATCACCTCCATCCACCAGGCCATCGCCGTCATCGGCTTCGAGCGGGTGCGGAACCTGGCGATGTCCCTCCTGCTGGTGGAGAACGCCGAGTCGAAGGACAGCGCCGAGACGAGCCGCGAACTGGGCGGGCTCTCGCTGATCAGCGGGCTCTTCGCCGGGGAACTGGGCCGTCGTCTGCCGGGCGTGGCCCCGGATCTGGCCTTTGTTTGCAGCGCGCTCCGCAGCTACGGGCGGCTGCTCATGGCCACCTTCATGGAGAAGGACTACGCCGCCGCGATGAAACTGGCCGCGAGCGAGGCGATGACGCCCGACCTGTCCTTCGTGGCCACGTTCGGCCTGACGCCGCTGGCGCTCGGCCGCGAGCTGCTGACGAACATGCAGTTGCCCGACGTGATGCTGGACGGCCTGCGCTCCGTGCCCGAGGACCAGCGGAAAGACCTTCCGGACAATCCCTCGGGAGCCGTCGCCACCGTGGCCGATCTCGGTCTGCGGCTCGGCGAATCGCTCATGGCCCCGGACCTTTCGCTCGGGAACTTCTCCGGGCGCATGGAGGCCATCAGCCGGGAATACGCCGAGGCGCTGCACCTTTGCCCGAGCGCGGTCGAGGACCTCGTGAAACAGGCCGCCCAGGCCATCGAGAGCTTTGGCGGGCGCGGCGGCATGACCTCCAGCGCGGTGAAGCTCTTCCACCGGCTCGAATGCCTCTCGCTGGAGCGGGAGCCGCCCCCGTTGCCGCAGCCCGGCCAGGCGCCCGCCAGGGAACCGGTGGCGTCCGGTCGCGCGGTCCGGCCGCCCACGCCGCAGGAGAGCGCGGAGTTCGACAGTGCGCTGCGCGTGCTCCAGGCCGGTTCCGACGAGCTGGCGACGCTCGTGCGCGAACCCCGGCCGCATCTCCAGCGCATCTTCGAGCTGACCATCGAGGTGCTGCAGAACGCGCTGAGCTTCGAGAGCTGCGTCATCTTCCTGTTGGACCGCTCCACGCGCGGCTTCCATCCCGCCGCCGGGTCCGGACCGATGCTGCGCGAGACCCGCGACGGCTTCCTGCTCAGGCCAAACGACCGGAACGTCTTCACCGTGGCCCTCGTGCGGGGCGAAGACGTGGTCATCGAGAACCCGGAGGACGCCGCCGTCCGCGCCTTCATCCCCGATTGGCTGCGCCGCGCGGGCAAGGGGCAACCGCTGATGCTGCTCCCGATCAAGGACGAGCGCGGTCCTTTCGCCCTTGTCTGCGCCACCAGCACCACGCTGTCCGCCTTCCACCTCGTGCAGAAGATGGCCCCGGACCTGAAGCGCATCCGCTCCCACGTGGCGCTCGTTGGGCGGCTGGTGAAATAGCCGGCCCAGCGGCCGACGGCCCAGAGCCGCCGCGGGCGGGCCTTTGACTGCGCCCCTGGCATTCTGCTATTCCCGGTGGATGCCCCGTCCATCCGTCCTATGGCTGCTCGCGCTCTGGCTGTCCGGGCTGATCGGCTGGGCGCAGAGCCTCACGTGGATCGGCGACGACTGGCGCTGCTTCAAGGGCCGGAGCGAGCCGTCGCCGGATGGGATGCTTCTCTGGACCTTGCCGGGGTTTGACGACGCGGCGTGGCTCCGCGGTCCGATGGGCTTCTCCGCCGGCACCCAGTCCGAGGCGACGCCGTTGTCCGATCTTCCGGGCCAATACTCCTCGCTGTATCTGCGTCGCCAATTCGTCGTCACGAACCGCGCGGACATCGCCTGGCTCGGGCTGCGGCTGCGGGCCCGGTCGGGCGTGGTGGCCTATCTGAACGGGGCCGAAGTTTTCCGCGCCAACCTGCCCGGAGAGCGCGGCGGCTTCGTGCCGTTCCATGCGGCGGCCACCAACGCGGCCGAAACCGGTCTCCTGCTGCTCGACGTTTCTGCCTCGCTTGAGGCGCTGCGCGACGGGGACAACGTGCTCGCGCTCCAGGTCCACACCGCCGGTGCGGAGGACGGCAACCTCTTGGCCTTGGCGGAACTGGTGGCCAATTTCTCCCGGGCTCCGGCGGTGGCCGATGTCGGCACCGCCTCGGCCACCGTCTCCTGGGAAACGGTGGTTCCCGCAGGGGGACGACTCTGTTTCGGGACCAACGCCAGCGCGCTGGAGTGCTTGGAGGTCGCGCCGAGCGGACGTCGCTTCCTGGCGCGGCTGGAGGGGCTCCGGCCCGACACGCTCTACCACTACCGGATCGTCGCGAACGCCGGGCAAAGCGAAGGCCGCTCGCCTCTGTTCTCCTTTCGCACGGCGGCGGAATCGGGGCCGGTGAAGTTCGCCGTCGTGGGCGACACGGGCCTGGGCACGCCCGGCCAATACGCGGTGGCCAAGGGCCTGGCGGCATCGGGCGCGGACCTGGTCCTGCACACGGGCGACATCGCCTATCCGTCACTGACCGTTGACCGCGTCGATCTCCGCTGCCTTTCGGTCTATCAGCCGCAGATGGCGGGCACGCCGTTCTACTTCACCCTGGGCAACCACGACCTTTATTCCGGCAGCGACGGGCCGTTCGTGGCGTCCTTCGTCCAGCCGACCAACTCCGTCACCGGCACCTCGCACTACTTCTCCTTCGACCGCGGCGACGTGCATTTCGTCAGCGTGTTCCTGCCCACGCTCACGCCCTTCGCCCAGGCCCCGGCCTATCGTCTCGCGCCGGACAGCCCGCATTTCCAATGGCTGACCAACGATCTCGCGCGCACGACGAAGCCGTGGAAGGTCGTCTTCTTCCATTCGCCGCTGAACACCTCTTCGCTCCATCGCTTCGACGACTACGACGCCGACGGCGCGCAGGACCGCGCGCAGATCCGCGCGCTGCTGCTGCCCGTGCTGGCGCAACACGGCGTGCAGGCGGTCTTCAATGGACACGACCACAACTACGAACGCTTCCGTCCGGTCAACGGCGTCCACCAGTTCGTCACCGGCGGGGGCGGCGCGGTGCTCTACGGAATGGCCGAGCGTGATCCGGAGAACGCCTGGTTCCACAGCGTCCACCACCATCTGCGCGTCTCGGTCGAGGGCGATTTCATGCACGTCTCGGCCGTGGCGGCCGACGGGACGATCCTCGATTCCACCACCGTTCCGCGCACGTCGCCGCCGCAGGACCACGACTCGGATCTTGACGGCGCGACCGACGTGGAGGAGCTGCTGGCGGGCACCGATCCGGACAACGCGGCTTCGTTCCAGGATCTCCGGATCGAGCGCGGGAACGGCGGCGCGCTGGTGCGCTGGCGCACGACGCCCGGCCGCCACTACGAACTGCTCTCCGGCACGAACCTGGTGGACGGATTCGCTGCGCATCCGGGAGCTCCGCTGCGCACGGCGCAGGGAACGAACGACAGCTTCTTCGATCCGGCGGCGCTGGAGGCGGTGAAGTTCTACCGGTTGCGGATCGGACCCTGAACGGGACCGGCGATCCGGCATCCCCGGGGAACTGCCTACTTCAGCGTCTTGATGTATTCCACGACCGCCTGCATCTGCTTCCCGGTCATGATGCCTTCGTAGCTCGGCATCGCGTTGTCGGCCTTGTCGAAGCCCTTCAACAGCTTCGCCGCAGGGTCCTTGATCGACTCCAGCAGGTAGGCTTCGTCGGCCACGACTTTCTGGCCGGTGGAGAGGACGCGCTCGCTGCCGAAGAGGCCTTTCCATGAGGGGCCGATCTTGCCCACCACCGAGCCGTCGAGCGAGTGGCAGGCCGCGCAACCCATCAAGCCGTAGAGCCGCTGGCCTTCCTCGGCCGTGACCGGCGTGGTGTCCGCAGCCGCCACGGCTTCGCGTGGAGCAAGGTCCACGGTGATCTCGCCGAAACCTTCCTTCGTCGCGTCGAACGGTGTCAGCATATGGGGCGTGAGATATGCGCTGCGTTCGAAGCTCCGGCCCTCCGCCGTCGCCAGCGCGAAGCCCACACGCAGCTGCATCACGGGTTTCAAGTCCGGCACGCCGATGAAGACGGCCTTCCGGTCCTTCGACAGATAGACGCTGCTGGGCACGAGCGTTTCCTGGCCCTTGCTGCCATCCAGTTTGAAGTGCGGCGAACCGTAGGCGGCGGTGCGTCGGTAGTTCCAACGCTCGACCGCATAGCTGCCGAGATCCCGCGCCTTGGCTTCGTCCAGCGCCGCGTCGAAGCGCAGGAGAATTCCCCGGTCCATCGCGGCCACCTCCGTCGGCAGCGTATGGGCCGCGCCGGTGTAGCGGATGCGTGCCAGGCCGCTGACGGCTTCGGCGGTGGTGCCCCAGATCTTGAAGCCGGCCACGTAGAGCTGGCCGTCGGCGGGATTCACCGCGCCGTTCAACGGCGCGAAGGCGAAGTCCTGCGTGAGGCTGACGACGGCCGCCTGGGGCTTGTCCGCCGCGCGGTCGTTGCGCAACACGGCGAAGAGCTCCGGCCGATAGTAGCCGATGTGGATGAGCTGTTCGTTGAGCGGGCCCATCAGCGCGCCGTTCAACCAGACCTGGCCCACGGCGGAGGCGTTGATCGGATGGGGAATCCAGACGAGCGGATCGGCTATGGGCGCGGGGTATTGCTCCTTGGGACGGGAGAGCGGGAGGTAGCCGTAGTATTGGCCGTCGCGCACGACGTGGATCGGCGTGGCGGGAACGTAGTTGCCCTGCTGGTCGCTGGCGGTCACGACGCCGGTCTTTCGGTTCACGCCGAGGAACGGTTCGCGAAAGCCCCAGCCCAGCACCGTGGTCTCCGCACCGTTGGGCGAGATGCGGAGCACCTTGCCGTTGTCGCGCCCGATGGGGCCGCTGGTGAGGATGCCGCCCTTGGCGATGACGAAGGAACCGTCGGGCAACAGCCGCAGGCCGCTGGCGAATTCGCGCGTTTCGGCCGTCTGGTGAAAGGCGTTGTTGAACAGCTCGTGCCGGTCGGCTTCGCCGTTGCGGTCGGTGTCCACCAGCTTCCAGAGGCCGTTGCGATCATGGACGAAGATCTCTTCGCCGCGCACACAGAGCCCGAGCGGCTCGTGCAAGCCGGAGGTGAAGCGTTTCCAGCCGACGCGCTTCAGCTCGCCGTTCAGTCCGGAGACCAACCACACGTCGCCGTCGAAGGTGACGACGGCGGCGCGGCCATCGGGCAGGAATCCAAGATCGGCCAACCGCACGTTGCGCCGCCAAGGATTGGTCGTGGGCAGGGCGATGTTGTCCACCACATAGGCGTCTGGCTGCGTCGAGAGCGTGGCGGAAGTTTCGGGCATCGGCGGCCAACGCAGCGAAGGCGCGGCTGCCGGAGTTGGAGCCCAAGTTTCCAGCGGCTCCGCTTTGGGTAGGAGCGCAATTGCCACGCGCAGTTCAAGCGGTTGGGTCGTGGTCTGCACCCGCACCGCACGGAGCCCTTTCGTCAATGTGGCCGGAGAAACCACGCCCGGCTGATCGGCCCAGACTCCGAGGCCCAAGGTTTCCGGAGCCGAAGCCGGCCGTTGCCCCAGCACCAGCCAGAGCGGCTGGTCCACGCGGGACAACTGGAAGCTGCGTTGCACGACGGGCCTTTCGTCCACCAGCCGCGCCTCGATCTGTTCGCGGATCGACACGCCGCCCACGCTGTAGTCCAGCACCGCGCCGCGTTCGAACAACTGCACCGCCTTGAAACGCCCACCGGGCATCGGCCCGCGACCGACCTCGCGGGGATCGACGCCGGGCTCGCGCGGATCGTCGGTGGAGAAAGCGTCGCCCGTTTGCCAACCGGCCAGGAGCCCGTTCGCCAGCCACGGAGTTCCTAGCGGTTCGGGCAGGACACTTTGTCCATCGGGCGATTTCTGGCCGACCGAGTGGTAGGAAATCTGCGCCATCGATTGGGGGCTGAGCGCGCCGCCGCGCCAGACGGCTGCGACGCGGAGCAGGTCGGTGTCGAAGGCGGCCCAGCAGTCGTGCCCGAGATTCAGCACCAGTGCGCGGGGGGAAAGGTTGTTCGTCGGCCAGCCCGGTCCGAGCTTCCGCCCGTCCACCACCGAGGAGAAGAACGGGAAGTCGCGCTCCACGAAGTCCGCCCACGGTGAGGCGGGCTGGGTCTCAGCGGCGACGGCGGGGAACAGGGCGAGAAAGAGGGGCAGGGCTCGGAGCGTTCGGATCAGATTCATCGCGCGGTGGAAATGCAGGTCGAGTGTCGCGCGACCCTATCCAGTGAAGCGCTGCTTGGCAGCAGCAAAACCCGTGGGTGGAACGATGCGGCAGGAGCGCGGACGGTCACTTCCGCGCTCCTGCCGCATCGTCCCGCCAAACTTCTCTTCGTGGATTTGGCCTTCGCGATTCGGCTTTGCCGTCAGGGTTGACAACGGGGACACCACGCCGTCGTGCGTCCTCCAACCTCTTCCCGGCCCAAGCCGCCGTTGCATCTCGGACAACGACCACCGGCGCGCCAGCGGTGGGGGAATAGCCACGAGTCGGGCGGATCTTCGTAGGTCTCGCCGATGGTCTTCAGCGCGGTGGCGGCGACCCATCGGATCTCGCGATGGAGCGCGGCGGCCTTCATTCCCGCCAGTTGTCCGGCGGGAGTTTGCGGCGCGACGCGGACGCGCCAGAGGATTTCGTCTGCCATCCAATTGCCGATGCCGGGAAAGAACGGCTGCATCAAGAGGACCGCCTTGATCGGCGCCTTGGCCCGGCGTTTCAGGATGCCGTCCACGCGCTCGACGGTGAACTCCGGAGCGAGCAACCCCGGTGGAAGCGAGGCCCACCACGTCGGCGCGCTATCGCCTGCATGGAAAAGGACGCGCCCAAACAGACGGGGATCGGCGAAGACGAGCGACTGCCGGGCCTGGTGGAGGACGAGATGATCGTGTTTGCCCGGAGCAAAGGTGGCTGGCTCGACCCGCAGTTCGCCGGCCATGCCGAGATGCACGCCCAACCAAGCGCCGCCGTCGAAGCGGAAGAGCATCTGTTTCCCGTGGGTGAAGGATTCCGCGAGGCGGCTGCTGGTGAGATGGGCGGCCAACGTGTCGGTGGCAACGCCGCGCAGGACGCGTTTGTCGGCGTGGAGCGACACACGCTGGACGGCCTGGCCCAGACCGGGATTCCAGCGTTTGCGGTAGAATTCGACTTCGGCCAGCTCGGGCATGGCGCGGACGGTAGCGGGCGAAGGCGGGAAGGCAAACGGACGTAGCGCCCGCGTCTCGCGGGCCGTGTCGCCGACGTCCCGTCGGCCGTGGCGCAAGCGTCCCGCTTGCGAGGGCGTGCTTGGGCGGGAGGTCGTCTTGGAACCGGGGACGGTTGCGGCACGGCAAGCCGGAGGCTTGCGCTACGGCCGGCTGGAAGCCGGCGCTACGCCGCTACTTCAGCTCCCGGATCTCGATCTTCCGGAACCAGGTCTCGTCCTGATGATCCGTGAGCATGATCGGGCCGGTGATCTTTTCGCCGAAGCCGGCCGCGTTGCGGAACTTGCTCTGGGCGACGGCGGCCTTGGTTTCGGGCGAGCCCAGTTCGTAGGCGAGGACCTTGACGCCGTTCAGCCAATGTTCGACGTGGTTGCCGCGAACCAGGAGACGCGACTCGTTCCATTCGCCGCCGGGCCGCGTGGGTTTGTCGGCGGCGGGCGGGAACACGTCGTAGAACGACGCCGTTTGCCACTTGGGCCCGCGCTTGGCGTCGGAGTGCCCGGCGTCGTCGATCATCTGGTATTCGTGGCCGGGCGCGCCCTTGCGGGCTTCGTTGACGAGATACTTCACGCCGTTGTTGCCGCCGGTTGCGACGCGCCATTCCCAGGACAGCTCGAAGTCGGTGAACGTCCGCGTGGTCACGATGTCGCCGCCCCGGACGCCGGCGAGCTTGTGCAGCATGCCGTCCGTGACGACCCAGCCGGCGCCGGGCGCGTTGGTCGAACCGTAGGAGCGCCAACCGGCCAGCGACTTCCCGTCGAAGAGCGGCTGGGAAACCTTGGAAATGTTCGTGCTGCAACCGGAGAGGAGGAACGTGGCGGCGAGGGTGGCGAAAGCGGCTTTCATGGGAGGCGGTTCAACGGGTCTTCTTGCGGGCAAAAATGTCGGCCAACGCGCCCGGGAGCGACACTTTTCTCCCAGAGCCGACGCATCAAACGACGGCTGAAAACGGCTGCACGCGGTAGGGCGAAGGCTCCCGCCGAGCCGCCTCGGGGCGGACTCCGTTTTCCGACGGCGACACTGGCAACTCCCG
>CAMLMI010000151.1 GCA_946480965.1 uncultured Verrucomicrobiales bacterium
TGCAGGCCGCGGCGTTGCACCTCGGCCTGCAACACCGCGCTGGCCATGGGCGAGCGGCAGATGTTGCCCATGCAGACCACCAGAACCTGTTGCATGGGCCCGAGCATAACGAGGCGCGACCCGCGCCCCTGTGCGGGCGGCGCCACCCACCCCCGCCGGTGCCGCGCTCAGCGTGCCCCGGTGCCGCCCAGCGCGCGGCACTCGGGTGTGCCGTTGGCCTGGCGCAGGTCCGCGAACGACATGCCGACATGAGCCAGCTTGCGGAGATCGGATTGGCTGCGTAGCCGGTCTCGCAGCAACGCCAGCTCTCGCGCGTCCACAAGATGGAGATGCCGATCAAACGTCGAAACGGAAGCTGCTCCTTGGATAGGAACATCGATCGTTGATTTCGCCGTTCCGCTGAACACCTCGATTCTCGCCCACAGGGGTTCTTTGTCCGGCAAGACAGCGTGGCGCAGTCTCCAAGCCCAGTTCCAACCCGGGCTTTCTGGAATCCATCGGTCCGGCAACGGAAGATCGTTCGTAGGTATCGGATGGTTGTCAGGGAGAAGCGCTAGGTTTGGATGCCTATTCCCGAATCCGAGCCATGCTCCGATCAGAATGGCTGCCACCATTCCCAACGCGCCTATCCGCCAAGCGAACCGGTGCAGTCAGCGCTGCCGTCGTCCAATAAGACCGACGTTCTGGCTCGAAGGGGTCATGGGGGGGAAGTTTCCGGCGAACTCCCGTTCACCGCTACGGAGTGGTCACGGCACGCGCTCGACGCAGAGGATGTTCGTCCCGTCGGGTTCGCCGAAGGGCTGGCCGGCGGAGACGGTGATGATGTCGCCGGGGCGGGCCAAGTGCTCGGCCTTCACGGATTCGAGGGCCACCTGCTGCATTTCGGAGAAGGAGTTGACCTTGCCGGCCAAGCGGGTCTGCACGCCCCAGCTCAGGGCCAGGCGACGGCGGATCGCTTCGTCGGGGCAGAGCGCGAGCAGCGGCGTTTCGGGGCGATGGCACATGATCCAGCGCGCGGTAGCGCCGGACTCGGTGTAGGCCACCATCGCCTTCGCCTTGAGCTTGCTGGCAATGCGTTGGCAGGAGGCGGAGACCGCGCTGCGCACGGTCCAGCTCTCGTGCTCCACGGGGAACGAAGGGATCTCCTTCTGCGTGAGCGCGCCTTCCACGCGCCGGGCGATGGACGCCATCATCTGGATGGTTTCCACGGGATATTTGCCGATGGCGGATTCGCCCGAGAGCATGATGGCGTCGGTGCCGTCGAGGATGGCATTGGCCACGTCGGAGGCCTCGGCGCGGGTGGGTTTGTGGTTCGTGGTCATCGACTCCAGCATCTGCGTGGCGGTGATGACGGGGGTGGCGGAGAGCAGGCAGGCCTGGATGATCTGCTTCTGGGCGATGGGCACATCGGCCAGGCTCATCTCGATGGCGAGGTCGCCGCGCGCGACCATGATGCCGTAGGCCTCCTGGACGATCTCGCGGATGTCGTCCACGGCGCTCTTCTTCTCGATCTTGGCGATGATGGGGATCTCCGCGCCGCGCTTGCGCATCTCGTCCTTGAGCAGGCGCACGTCGGCGGCGGACTGGACGAAGGACAGCGCCACGAAGTCGAACTTCTCGGCGATCATCAGGTCGAGGTCGGCGAGATCCTTCTCGGTGACGGAAGGCAGGCCGACCTTGCGGCCGGGGAGATTGATGCCGCGATTGCTGGAGAGCAGGCCGCCGCGGACGATGCGGCAGACAATGTCGCCCTCGGCGGTGAAACGCTGCACGCGCAGCAGCAGGTTGCCGTCGTCCAGCAACAGGTCGGCTCCGGGCTCCAGATCGGCGACCAATCCGGGATAGGAGACGCTGATGCGGGCCGGGGTGCCCATGATGGGCTTGGGGGAAACGACGATCTCGCCACCGTTCTCCAGCAGGATCTGACCGCCGGACATTTCGCCGACGCGGATGCGCGGGCCTCGCAGGTCGCCGAGGATGCCGATGGGCTGCTTCAGCTCGGCGGAGAGACGGCGGACGAGCGAAAGCTGCTCGCGCACGACTTCGGGCTTGGCGTGGGAGAAGTTGATCCGGACGACGTTGAGCCCCGCGAGGATCATGGCGCGGAGCGTGGGCTCGTTGCTGCTGGCAGGACCAAGGGTGGCGACGATGCGTGTGCGTTGGCGGGTCAGGCAGGCGTCCAAACTCATTCTGAAAGAATGGTTGCAGGCCGCCGCACCGGCTCAAGCGTTTAGCGGGACCATTTCATGCTCCCGGACGTCACGGGCGAAAGGCGCGAAAACTCATTCCAGACAGTTCCTCCCGTTCGCAACCGGGGCCAAGGCGCCGCGGGCGGAAGCGGGACCGGGACCGGGCTCCAATCGCGGCGCGATCTTCCAGGCCCTATTCCGTTGTCCGTGCCGGGGGTGCCTGCTACAACCCGCCGCATGTCCGCCCAGCTGACACTCGGATTTCTCGGAGCCGGCAAGATGGCCGGCGCGCTCGCCAAGGGGCTCGTCGCCAAAGGCGTCGCCGAGCCAGGCGCGCTCTTCGCCAGCGACGTCCATCCGGGCGCGCGCGAGGCCTTCGCCAAGGACACCGGCGGCACGGCCTTTCCCACCAATCTCGAGGTCGCCTTCTCCGCCAAGGTGCTCGTGCTCGCGGTGAAGCCCGACCAGGTCGCGGCGGTCCTCGCCGAGATCAAACCCGCCTTCACCGCCGACCATCTGCTGGTCTCCATCGCCGCCGGCATCACGCTGGAAAAGCTGGAGGCGGGGCTGCCCGTCGGGGCGCGAGTGATCCGCGTGATGCCGAACACGCCCGCGCTCGTCGGTGCGGGAGCCTCCGGCTACTCCGCCGGAACGAAGGCGCGACCGGAGGATCTCCAGACGGCGAGCGCGCTGCTCTCCGCCGTGGGCGTGGCGGTGGAGGTGAAGGAGAAGCTGCTCGACGCCGTGACCGGCCTGAGCGGCAGCGGCCCGGCCTACGGGTTCCAGATGATCGAGGCCTTGAGCGACGGCGGCGTGGCGGCGGGATTGCCGCGCGACATCGCCACCAAGCTCGCCGCGCAGACGCTGCTGGGCGCGGCCAAGATGGTGCTGGAGACCGGGCAGCATCCCGGCGCGCTCAAGGACATGGTGACGAGCCCCGGCGGCACGACCATCGAGGGCCTGCACGAGCTGGAGAAGGGCGGGCTGCGCGCGGCGTTGATGAACGCCGTGCGCGCCGCGTCGGCGAAGTCGAAGCAACTGGGCCAATAACCGCATGAACTTCCCCCCGCCCTCCAGGACGCAGGCCCGCATCATCTGGTTCGGCGTGGCCACGATGGCCGTCGGGGTGGTGGCCGCGTTCGTCTTCTTCTCCATGCTCGGGCTGAGCTGGCTGCTGCACCGGCTGAGCCCGGTGCTGCTGCCCTTGGCCATCGCGGGCGTCGTCGCCTACCTGCTGGACCCGCTGGTGGACTGGTTGCAGACGAAGGGAGTGCCCCGGACGCGCGCCATCGTCGTGGTGTTCTTCGTCGGGGTGATGTTCGTGCTCGGGATGCTCGGCACGGTGGTGCCCCGGCTGGTGGTGGAGACCGGCGCGCTGGTCAAGGAGACGCCGACCTACACGCGAAAGCTGATCGAAAAGGTGGAGGGCACCCGCGCGTTCCAGCGGCTGGAACCGCTCTGGCACCTCTACCTGGATTCGGCCCGGACCAACACCGCCTCCTCTCCGGCTCCCGGCGCCGACCCCGCCCCGCACGCCGCGACGTCCAGCGTCTCGACCAACCAGGCGGAAGCGGTCGCGACGAACGTGGTCGCCGCCGTGCTCGGACCGACGGCGACCGGACAGGTGGACTCCAAACTCGTGCGGGAGATCGCGCAGTTCGTCGTGGAAAAGGGCGGCGCCGTGCTCCCAGAGGTCGGCCAGTGGATGCTGGCGCGGGTGAAGCAGGCGGCCGGGGTGCTGGGCTGGATCCTCGGCCTGGCCCTGGTGCCGATCTACGCCTTCTATTTCCTGCTGGAGAAAAAGGGCATCCAGGACAGCTGGACCAACTACCTGCCGGTGCCCGAGGGGCGGCCGAAGGAGGAGCTGGTCTTCGTGATCAACTCGGTGAACGACAGCCTCATCGTCTTCTTCCGCGGCCAGGTGCTGGTGGCGATGTGCTCCGGCATCCTGCTGACGACCGGGTTCTTCTCCATGGGGCTGAACTACGCGCTGCTGCTCGGCGTGATGGCGGGCATCCTGGGGATCATCCCCTACCTGGGCGTGGCCATGAGCCTGGTGCCCGCGACGATCCTCGCGGTCGTGCAGTTCGGCGACTGGCGGGTGGCGCTGGTGCCGGTGCTCTTCGCCGTGGTGAACGCGCTGGAGGGCTTCGTCATCTCGCCGAAGATCATCGGCGACCGCGTGGGGCTGCATCCGCTCACGATCATCATCGCGGTGGTGGTGGGCACGACGCTGCTCGGGGGTATCCTCGGCGGCGTGCTGGCCATCCCGCTGACGGCCGCGCTGCGCGCGATCATGTCGCGCTACATCTGGCACCGGCAGGCTCAAGCAGCCGGGCAGGGAACTCCCGCAGCGTCCGCATCTCCTCCGACGACCTGACCCGCTGGTCCTGCAGGGCCGAGGCCACGGTGTTCAGGAGCTGCTCGGCCGAGAAGGGCTTCACCAGGAAGCCCGCGCCCGCCTCGCCCAGCTGCTCCGTCAGCCGCGCCTGCGTGAGCCCGTCGCACATCACGAAGATGGACGACGGCGGCACCAGCCGCTGCAGCGTGCGCACGAGCGGGAAACCGCAGAGCACCGGCAGCGTCGAATCGACGAGCACCAGCCTCAGCGAAGCCGCCTCGCGCGCGGCCACCGCCACGGCCTCCGGACCGTCGCCCGCCACAGTCACGCGGTAGCCGCTGCGTTCCAGCGTGCCCTTCAGAATCTCGGAGATGGCCGGATCGTCCTCCACCACCAGCAGGTGCTCGCCCTCGCCGCGCGGCAGGTTCGGCGCGGCGGACGCGTCGTTCCGGGCCGCTTCGCCGACCGGAACGGCCGGCAGGAGCAGGGTGAAGATCGAGCCGCGCCCCACCTCGCTCTCCACGGAGATGTAGCCCGCGTGGCTCTCGACGATGGAGCGGACGGTGGAGAGCCCGAGGCCGGTGCCCTTGCCCACGGGCTTGGTCGTGTAGAAGGCCTCGAAGATCTGCTCCTTCACCTCGGGCGACATGCCGCAACCGGTGTCGGACACGGTGATGCAGACGTAGTCGCCCGGCGTCGCGCCGTTGATCTGGGCGGCCAGGATGGCGTCGATGCGGCGGTTGCGCGCCTCGATCTTGAGCAGCCCCCCGTCGGCCATGGCGTCGCGGGCGTTCACGCTCAGGTTCATCAGCACCTGCTGGATCTGGGTGTTGTCGCCCCGGATCATGCCCGTGTCCGGCGCGACGGAGACGCGCAGCTCGATGGTGGAGGGGAAGGTCTCGCGGATGATCCGCTGCAGCTCCTCGAAGACGTATTTCACCCGCAGCGGCTCGTGCCGCCCGCCCGCGCCCCGGGTGAAGGCGAGGATCTGCTGGATGATGCCCGCGCCCCGCAACGCGCTCGTCTCCATCAGCTCCACCCAGCGCTTCGAGGGATGCTCCCTGAGGTCGTCCTTCAGGAAGCGCAGCGAGGCGAGGATGGGCGTGAGGATGTTGTTCAGGTCGTGCGCGATCCCGCCCGTCAGAGTGCCGATGCTCTCCAGCCGCTGCGCCCGGAGGAACTTCGCCTGCACCAGCTTCTCGTCCGACACGTTGCGCACGTGGATCTGGATCGCCGGCTGGTCCACCCAAAGGAAGCGCCGCGCGCTCAGCTCCACGGGGAACGCCTTCCGCTCCAGGGTCACGAACTCCGTCTCCAGATACAGGTGGTCGCCCGCCGCGCCGGAAACCTTCTCCAGCCATCCGCCGAACTCCTCGCGCCTGGCCCCGGCCACCATGTCGGCGATGTGGCCCGGCGGCTCCTTCTGGCCCGAGGCCCCGAGGAGCGCGCGCACCGCCGGATTCGCCAGCATCAGCCCGCCGTCGAGGTGCGTGACGATCAGCCCGTCGGGCGAATGGTTGAACAGCTCGGCGAACTTTTCCCGCTCGTGCACCAGCCCCCGGAATCGGTTCAGGCGAAGCACCGAACGGACGCGCGCCTGGAGCTCCAGCCGGTCGTAGGGCTTCGTCAGGAAATCGTCCGCGCCCGACTCGAAGCCGCGCAGCCGGCTCTCCCGGTCGTCCAGCGCCGTCACCATGATGATCGGCACCTCCGCCAGCTTCGGCTCCGCGCGCAGCCGCTGGCAGACCTCGAAGCCGTCCAGATCCGGCAGCATCACGTCCAGCAGCACCAGGTCCGGCATGACCTCCGGCGCCAGCGCCAGCGCCTCGTGGCCGTCCACGGCGAAGAGCAGTTGTCCCCCGCTCCGCGCCAGCAGCGCGGCCAACACGTCGCGCCCCCGCGCGTCGTCTTCAACGATGAGTATCCTGGACGTGCGTTCCATGTCTTTGCAGCGGGAGGATGATCTCCGCGATGACCCCGGGGCCGGGATCTCGGTTCAACAGGCGGCCGTTCCCGCCCACGTTCCACACGATGGCGGCCACGGTGGAGAGTCCGAGCCCCATGCCGGCCTCCTCCGCGGAATGTTTGCTGCCCTGGTAATACGGGGCCCAGGCGTGGGCCAGTTGGCCGGGCGAGAGCGTCACGCCGTCGTCCGCGACGCGCAGGGCGATCTTCCCGTCCCCGCCCCGCTCCACCGTCACCGCGACGGTCGGCGTCTGGGTGGGGTGGAAGTTCCGCGCGTTCTCCAGCAGTTCCCGCAGGATCGTGGCGACGTTGTCGGACGACAGGCCCACGCGCTCCTCCAGCAGCGAAGGGTCGATGTCGAAGCGCGCCCGCGTGAGCGCGACCTCCTCGAAGAGCCGCCGCACCGCCGCCTCCAGCTCCCCGAGGCAGAAGCTCCGCCGGTGCCCCGGCTTCCGCTGCGAATCGATGTAGTTGAGGATGTCCGTCACGTCCCCCTCCAGCCGCTTCGCGCTGTCGAACCCCAGCCGCAGCAGCTCCGCCACGTCCGGATCGAAGTCCTTCGGCAGATCCGCCAGCGCCACCTCCAGGCAGCCGATCAGGCTGGCCACGGGATTGCGCAGCTTGCGCGAGACGAGGCTCTGGAACTGGAGCACCTGGCCCGAGGCCTCGATCTCCTTCGTCACGTCGCGCAGATGCAGCAGCCGCCCGTCCGAAGGATCGCCCTCCAGCTGTTCCACCCGCAGCCACGTGCTCTCGGACGAATCCGCGTCCGCCCGCACCAGATACCGCGCGTTGCCCAGCGTCAGGCGGGGGTCGTTCCACTCGTCCCACGTCACCTCCGGCTTGCGCCGGTAATGCCGCTCAGCCCAGCGCGTGAACGAGCCGCACTCCGGCGCCGGGATGTCCGCCGGAATGCCGAGAAAGAGCCTGGCCTGCCGGTTCGCGTATTGGATGTCGCCCGCGCCGTTGATCACGAGGAACCCCTCCGGCGACTGCTCCGCGATGTTCGCGAAACGCCGCCGCTCCGAGACCAGGCGCCGGTAACGGTTCAACCGCAGCACCGTCTTCACCCGCGCCCGCAGCTCCATCCGGTCATAGGGCTTGCTGATGAAATCGTCCGCCCCCGCCTCCAGCCCCTTGAACTTGGAATCCTTGTCGTCCAGCGCCGTCACCAGCATCACCGGCACCTCGCCCAGCTCGGGATCGAGCCGCAGCCGCCGGCAAACCTCGAAGCCGTCCATGTCCGGCATCATCACGTCCAGCAGGATCAGGTCCGGCTGCAGGGCCGTGGCCTGTTCGAGCGACTGCGCGCCCGATCCGGCGAACTCCAGCCGGTGCCCCAGCGGCGTCAGCAACGCCTCCAGCGTTTCGCGCCCGCGCGGTTCGTCGTCCACGATGAGGATGGTGCTCGGTTGAGCCATGCCCTTGGCCTATCGGCGGAAAGGAATGCGGGCTTCAGTCCAAAACCCCAGCTCCGCCCCCGGAGCCCATCGCCTCCGGCGCGGGACGCCCTGCGCACGCCCCGCCGGGTCCGTCACGCCACGGGCGGCGGCGTGGTCTCCAGCACCGGCAACGTCTGCTTCAGGATCAGCGCCCCGCTGAACGCGGCCCATACCCACGCCGTGCCGAAGAGCCCCAGCGCCCGCTTCAACCACACCATCGGTTCCCCGGCCAGGCTCGCCGGTTCCATCGTCTGGTAGGCGGTCACGACCATCCAGCCGAAGACGCCCAGGAAGATCCCGAAGCCGCTGAAGGCAAGCACGAGCTGCGGCACCCCGGCCCAACGCCTCGCCCAATACGTGCCCAGCCCCGGACACGCCGCCACGTTCACCAGCAGGCACAGCAGCGCCTCCTTCCGGTTAAGCGGACGCAGCGGGCTGCGGATTCCCGGGAGCTTGGGCATGGGCCGAGAATAACCGGGCTCCACCGCCTTGCCCAGCCGTCAGGCAGGTCGCCCAGCGTCATGCGCCGAGGCAACGGCTCCTCTTGAAACGCGCGGCCGCCGACGCCGGACGTGACTTGCGGCCGTGGGCCGGGCAGTTTCTCCCGACCAAAGGACGTATGGGCGCCTCCCGCGACAACTTCGTGAAATACCCGCGCACGCCGCATCTCTTCGGCTCGAAGGGCACGGACGACGACAAACACCTCGGCCGCCGCGCCTCCGAGGCGTTCCTCGCCGACCCGTCGCTCGTCGTGGAGGAGAAGCTCGACGGCACCAACGTGGGCCTCCACTTCACCGCCGCCGGCCGCCTCGTCCTCCAGTGCCGCGGCCACGAGATCACCGAGGGCATGCACCCGCAGTATGACCTCTTCAAACAGTGGACCTCCGTGAAGCGCCCCGCGTTGGAAGCCATGCTGGCCGACCGCTTCATCCTCTACGGCGAATGGCTCTACGCGAAGCACTCCGTCCACTACCGCGCCCTGCCGCACTACTTCTTCGAGTTCGATGTCTGGGACAAGGACGCCGACCGCTTCCTCGACCTCGCCACCCGGCAGCGGATGCTCGAAGGCACCGGGCTCCAGACCGTGCCCGTCCTCCATCGCGGCCCCGCCACGCTGGAGCAACTGCGCGCCCTCATCGGCCCGTCCGCCTTCGACAGCGTGTTCGACAACCCGCTGACCGGCCGCCCCGACAACCTGATGGAATGCCTCTACCTCCGCACGGAAGCCGACGGCCACGTCACCGGCCGCGCCAAGCTCGTCCGCCCCGAGTTCATGGAAAAGGTGAAGCAAAGCGAACACTGGCAGCACAAACTGTTATTCCTACTATCATCGAAATCTTGACAGACAACTGACCGCATCTTGAATACGCAGCATGCCCACCAAGGATTCTTCGGAGCGAACCACTCCTAATCATCTCAGTATAATTTCCGAGGGCTGGGCTCTTTCCTCCAACAGGTCGGATACCGTCCGTCGCAGTCGCATAAAGAATGCGCCTGCTGATGGGACCTTTTCATTGCCATCCTTTCTCGCCAGCGAAGAGTTCGTCGTCCTGGACGCTGGTGATGCGCGTCCGCAGCCTGGTCGTCGTGGCGCCGAGACGATCACCAGCTCGGTCCAGGTGGCCGCCGAGGTGGAGGCCGATGCGGCGGTATTTGTGACAGCCACGCAGCCTTCGGGCGCGATCTCGTTTCATTTCCCGCGGCGCGCGCCGGTTCGTGGCGGCCGTCGCGGCCTCGCGAGCGTGGTGGTCGCGTTCGACATTCCCGCGGGCGAAGGAGCCGCGTCCGAGGGGCGCCGTGGCCTGTTCTCGAAGCTCGTTCGGATCGTGCTGGTCAAGGTCGCCGACGCGGCGCTCGGGGCGCTCGGCCGCCATGCCGCCAAGTGGGCCGTGCCGTTGCTCTCGCGGCAGCTCGAGGAGCGGCTCTGGAAAAATCGCGTGCAGGGTTGGGTCCGAGTCGAAGAGACGACGCTTGCCGATCCGGCGGGAAACCTGCCCGCGGCCCTGCCCGGCTTCGGTTCTCCGCAGCGCGGTCTCCTTTTTATCCACGGCACGTTTTCCCATGCGCATTCCGGGTTCCGGAAGCTGACGCAAACGAGGTTTTTCGCGGAGGCGCGCGCAATCTATGGCGACAACATCTTCGCGTTTAATCATTTCACGATCAGCAAGACCCCGGCTGAGAACGTCGCCGACCTGCTCGCGGCGTTGCCCGACCGGGACTTCGAGTTCGACATCATCACCCACTCGCGCGGCGGTCTCGTCGCGCGCGAATTGCTGGAAGGCTCCGGGTTGGCGCATCCGCGTGGCCGGCGCCTCAAGGCGGGCCGGGTGATCATGGTGGCTTGTCCCAGCGCAGGCACGCCGTTGGGCAGTCCCGATCATTGGGATGAAAAGCTCTCCTTTTTCGCCAACCTGATGGACATGTTGCCCGATCATTCCTTCGCCACGGGCGGCGCCTGGCTGG
>CAMLMI010000152.1 GCA_946480965.1 uncultured Verrucomicrobiales bacterium
ACTGACCACTGACCACTGCGACGCCCCCGGTTCGGGTGCTGGTCATTTCCCGTGCGCGGCGGCAGGCTCGCCCGGATGAACCCCGATTCCGCAACCTTTCCCGGAGTGCCGACGGCCCCGGAACCGGCCGAGCGTCGGGCGGTGTCTTCTTCCCGGTCGCTGCCCTGGTTCTGCTATGCGGTGGTCTTCGGTGCGCTCTGCATCCCGTTCGGCGTCCTGTGGGACATCTCGTGGCATTCCACGATCGGGCGGGACACGTTTTGGACGCCGGCCCACATGCTCATCTATCTGGGCGGCGCGATGCCGGGCATGGTCTGCGGCTGGCTGGTGCTGAAGACGACGTTCGCGGGCACGCCGGAGGAGCGGGAACGGTCGGTGCGGATCTGGGGTTTTCGCGGGCCGTTGGGCGCTTGGATCATCATCTGGGGCTCGCTGGCCATGCTGACCTCCGCGCCGTTCGACAACTGGTGGCACGACGCCTACGGGCTGGACGTGAAGATCCTCTCGCCGCCGCACACGGTGCTGGCGCTGGGGATGTATGGCGTGGCGGTGGGATCGTGGGTCTTGATGGCCTCATGGCGGAACCGGCTCGGGTCGGCGGACGAGCGCCGCACCACGTGGATGTTCGTCACCGTGGGCGGGGTGCTGTTGGCCATGCTCGCGATCTTCCTCACCGAGTTCAGCACGCCGAACGACCAGCGCACCGCGACCTTCCACAAGGTCTCGTGCCGGGCGTATCCGATCTATCTGCTGATCGTGGCGCGGGCGGCGCAGACGCGCTGGGCGGCCACGAAGGCGGCGCTGATCTACATGGGCATCCTGGCGTCGATGGCTTGGATTCTCCCGCTCTTCCCGGGCACGCCGAAGCTCGCGCCGATCTACAATCCGGTGACGCACATGGTGCCGCCGTCCTTTCCGCTGCTGCTCGTCTTGCCGGCGCTGGCCATCGATCTGGTGATGGGGCTGGAGCGGCGGATGCCGTCGCGCTGGTGGCGGGATTGGCTCCGGGCTCTCGGCGCCGGGCTGGCCTTCACGGCGGTCTTCATCCCGGTGCAATGGCGCTTCGCGGAGCTGCTGATCTCCCCGGCGGCGGACAACTGGTTCCTGATCGGCCAGAACCATTTCGGCTACGGGGCTGGGCCGGGTGAATGGCGGCATCGGTTCTGGGATCTGGACAAGGACCCGCTGACGACGGGCAGCGTGCTGGTCGCGGCTTTGGCGGCGGTGCTGTCGGCCCGGCTCGGGCTGTGGTTCGGCAAGGGGATGAAGGCGGTCCAACGCTGAGGAAACATGCTGGGCAATCTTCTCATGAGGAATCTGGGCATGGATGGAGCAAAGGGTCGGAACCCACTCACCCAACCTTCGGCCACCCCGTCCCCGTCCGACGCAGAGAGGGCCGGGGTGAGAGGCTTTCTCCAATTTAACCAACCGGCCTCTTTAGTCGGCATCCGTCCGAAGATGTTTCTTCGTCTCTGTGTTCTTCTCCTGATGCTGTTCGGTGCCGCGACCGGTTCCGCCCACGTGGGCCGGCAGAACATCGTCTTCGAGGGGCTGGCCGGGCCGTATCCGTTGCGCGTGGTGATCAAGCCGCCCGGGGTGGTTCCCGGCCTGGCGGAGATCACGGTGCGGCGCCTGAGCGACGAGGTGGAGGCCGTCTCCGTCCTGCCCATGCGCTGGGACGCGGGCCGCAAAGGCGCGCCGCCACCGGACCCGGGCGAGCCGGTCGAGGGCGACCCCGCGCTCTTCACCGCCAAGCTCTGGCTGATGAACTCCGGCGCCTACAGCGTGCTGGTCAACGCGAAGGGCACGCGCGGGGAACACTCGCTCCTCGTGCCCGTGAACTCCGTGGCCACGCAGCGGCTCGGCTTGCCCATGGGCTTCGGCGCCATGCTGGCGGCCCTGGGCCTGCTGCTCGTCGCGCTCATCGTGACCATCGCGGGCGCGGCGGTGCGCGAGAGCACCTTGCCGACGGGCACGGTGCCCGACCGGCGGCGACGGATTCGCGGCGTGGTCGCCGCTGCGGCCTTCGCGCTGCTCGTTGGTGGCGGGCTGGTTTTTGGCCGGGCCTGGTGGAAACAGGAGGAGAACCGCTACCTGAGCCGCGTGCTCTACCAGCCCGCGCCGCTGCGGGCGGAGATCAAGGACGGACTTCTGCGCGTGGGATTCGATCCGGCGACGGGCAACCAGCGCGACCGCACCCCGCTCATCCCCGACCACGGCAAGCTCATGCATCTCTTCATGGTCCGGACGGACGACGCCGGTGCCGTGGCCCACCTCCATCCCGTGCGCGACGCGGCCAGCGGCGATTTCCTGTCCAAGGTGCCGCCGCTGTCGCCGGGGAACTACCGCCTCTTCGCCGACATCACGCAGGAAAGCGGCTTTGCCCAGACGCTGGTCGGCAGCGTGGAACTGAGCGATTCGGTCGAAGCCTCCCCGTTCATGCCGAGCGATGCGGACGACGCGTTCCGCGTGGTGGCACCGGCGTCCGCCGCGACGGCGGCTCTTTCCCCGGGCCTGGTCCTGAAGCGCCTGGAGCCCGGGCCGGTCCGCGTGGATGAACCCGTTTCGCTGCGCTTCCAGGTGCAGGACGCCGCCGGTGAGCCGGTCGAACTCGAACTCTATCTCGGCATGTTTGGCCACGCCTTCATCCTGAAGGACGACGGCACGGTCTTCACCCATCTGCATCCGCAGGGCAACGTGTCGATGGGCGCGGGCCTGGCCTTCACCCGGCGCGAACTCGGCGAAGGCGCGGCCCAAAAGCTGGTCGAGGACGTGTGCAGTCCGTTGGGCGCGGACCACGTGCTGCCATTTCCGTATTCGTTTCCCGCCGCCGGGCGATACCACGTCTGGGTGCAGGTCAAGGTGGGCGGACGCATCGAGACCGGCGCGTTCACCCTGGCCGTGGCGGAATGACCGGGGCGGGATCGGCGAACCGCCTGGTCGCCCAAGCGGTTCTTCCGGGTGAAAAGGAAAAGCGCGCTTCCACGGGTGGAAGCGCGCTGATCAGGCCGGGTCGGGCGACTATGCGAGCTGGGTGCGGCCGGGCATGGCGAGCTCGGCCACGGGAGGCTTCGTGTCGAAGGTGATGTCGTCCTTGGGCCCGATGTTCTCCTTGGAGGCGAGCATGTGTTCCCAGGTGACCTCTTGGCCGGTATAGGCGGCCATGCGGCCCATGAGGCCCATCATGGTGCTGTTGGCGAGCCAGACGCCGTCCATGCGGGGTTTTCCGGCGCGGATGGAGGCGAAGAGCTCGTCGTGCTCCACCTGATACATGTTGGGCGTGGGGCCGCTGTAGCGCCAGGTGCGTTCGCCCTTGGTGTCCACGATGAAGGGGTTGCCGCGGAAGAGCATGACGTGGGCGCGGCCCTTGGTGCCGTAGATGTGCTCGGTGTTGTCGTTCGCGCAGCCGGTGATCTGGCGGCAGAAGAGGAAGCCCTTCGCGCCGTTGGCCCATTCATAGACGATGGAGAAGTGGTCGTAGTTCGCGCCGACGAGGGGCTCGGTGCGGATCTGGCGTCCGCCGTGGCCGAGGCACTTGACGGGCATCTCGTCCTTGAAGGCCCAGGCGGTGAGATCGACGTTGTGGATGGCCTGTTCGACGAGGCAGTCGCCGGAGAGCCAGGGGAACTGCATCCAGTTGCGGAGGACATATTCCATGTCGCTCCAGCCGGCCTTGCGGGGGATGGGGGTCTTGGGCGGGCTGGTGTTGTAGGTGCCGTAGGTGGCCTGGATCTCGCCGATGTCGCCGGCGTGGACGCGTTCGAACACGGCGCGCTGGGCGAGGTGCGAGCGCCAGCAGAAGCCGGAGCCGACGGCGAGGTTCTTGGCCTTGGCCATGCGGACGGATTCCATGAAGGAGTGGTAGCCGGTCGCGTCGGTGGCGATGGGCTTCTCGACGAAGGTGTGTTTGCCCTTCTCCACGGCGTAGCGCATGTGGAGCGGACGGAAGCCGGGAGGCGCGGTCAGCAGCACTACATCGACGCCGCTGTCGATGACCTTCTTGTAGGCGTCCAAACCGACGAAGACGTGGTCCGGGGCGACCTTGACGCGGTCGGCGACGGAGGCTTCGCCCTTGAGGGCGGCGAGGGACTGCTGGGCCTGGTCGGAGAAGGCGTCGCCGATGGCGGTGAGATGGACGCCCTTGTCGGCGGAGAGGGCCTGCTGGGCGGCACCGGTGCCGCGACCGCCGCAGCCGATGAGGCCGACCTTCAGGATCGGGCCGGTCTCTGCGGCGCGGGACTTGGAGGTGAGGATGTGCGGGGCGACGATGGAGCCGGCGACGAGAAGGGTCCCGGAGGACTTGAGGAAGTGGCGGCGCGAAGTGTTGTTCGGCGGGTCAACTTGCATGGTGGAACGAGTGTCGCGCGGAAGGTCGGGGAAGCAAGCCGCCCGGATTGGGGGCAGCGAATAATGCACAAGGATTGAATGAACTCTGAGCGTTCACGTCGCGCGGTTCGAGGGGCAAAGTCCAAAGTCGCGCCGGCTTTGGGATTTGTTCCGACGGAGGAACGAAGAAGCCCCGCAGGTTGCCCTGCGGGGCTTGTTTTGGCTGCGGCCGGAACAATGAAGCGGCGGGCGCTTCGCGGTCGGGATCGTGCGGAATCTTCAGACGACACCCTAACCTCTGACTCCGCCGACCGTGGAGCGACAAACAGGTCGTCCATGGCCCCGGGGTAATCGGTTGGGCCGAATCCCCCGGCGGATCGCGCCCGCTGGGCGCCCGCGCACTTCATCGTTCCGGCAAATTCTCGGTCATGGGTTCAACACCGGGTTTCTCAAACGGTTTCTCCGGCGCATCTCACCACCAAAAGGCGGCCAGCTCTGGGCCGTTGTCGAAGGTGCGGAGCTTCATCCGGTCGAACCGCCGCCATTCCACATGGCCGTCGAGGGCCACGACGTTTCCGCCTTCGGGCAGGCCGTTGACGCCCAGGTGGTCCGACTCGTTTACGTGGCCGCCACGCATGACCCGGGCGTAGTTGTTGGCGGAGCGGCCGGACTGGCGGTCGCCTTCGGAGATGGTGAGGTCGGCGGCCCAGAAGATCTCCATCGGGGCCAGGGCGCGGCGGCCCTCGCCATCCCTTTCGTGGATGGTGCCGGTGGTCTTGATGATCTCGTAGTCGGGCAGGAGGCGGCGGGCGCCCTTGGTGGCGAGGGCGATGCCCACGGTGCGGAGGTTCTCGGCCTCGCCGCCCCGCCACTTCCGGGTCTGCTCCTTCCTGGAAACGGTGGGCTCGAACAGGGCGGACATTTCCGCACCGTAGAGCAGGAAAGCGTCGGACGAGGCCTGGGGCAGGTCGTTGAGCCAGGGGCCGGAAAGCATGCTGAGGCCGGAAGGCGGCAGATTGTCGTTGTGGTCGGCGGCGAACATGAGGCCGGCGACGCTGACGAGGCGCTTGTTCTGGAGGCACGCGGCGCGTTGGGACGTGGCTTCGGACCGGTTCAACGCGGGCAGCACCAGCAGCGCGGCCAGGCCGAGCACGGCGACGACGACGAGCAATTCAACCAGGGTGAAGCCCGGGGATCTTCCGGACCTGTCCGGATCGGGGGAGAGCAGCGGTTTCATCGATGTTTTTGGGTTGGTTTTTCATCGGGAACCACGGGGATGGACCGGGAACGCGCCGGGTGGATTCGATCCCCGCCGAGATCGGGAGGCAGGCCCGGATTTTTGGGCCGGCCAAGGCGGAGAGGAATCCGAAGCGTCGGGGTTGCGAGGCCGGGGTTCCTTGGGAGGAAATCCGATCCACAAGCGACAGACTGCGACTAGGGCGGCGCATCTCGGATATCGGCGTGGGCCGATGGGCTGGCAGAACCGGAATTTAAGGACGGGCTCGAGCCCGGTGGTTTGCCAGTTACGACTCGGTCCCGTTTCCGGAACCGCACGTGGACCATTGCAGGAAACGATCCGGTGTGCAATGGAAGTCACACCCCAAGGTGCTACTCGGGTTGCCAGACAGGTGAGAGTTCTCGGCGATTCTGTCCGTTTGTCCGGAATAGGCCGGAAAAGGGCGAAGAAGACCGAAAAAAACAAGCACTTGCGTCGGGTGGAGAAAGGAGAGCCGCAGTGCCGAATGCTTCGCTGGTAGCCCTATTCGCCAGGAAGGCGCGAAGGAGAGGCGGCGAGTTGCCCGGTTACGGCGAGTCCATCCCACGCATGACGGGTCGGCCGGGAAACCGGCTCGCCAATCACCCTTCCGACGGCCCAGTCTGCCGCCCATTCCATGCAACCCGTAGCTTTGCCGATCTATCTCCTCATCGACGACCAGGAAGAAGGCCCTTTTGAGGAACAGGAGGTGGACGGGATGTTGGCCGACCAACGGATCACCCCGGCGCACTACGGTTTCTGCGAAGGAATGCCCGGTTGGCGTTCCGTGCTGGAGGCCCGGATCTGGGCCCGTGCTCCGCTCTTCCACCACCTGAAGACCGAGATCCGGCGCGGGGTCGGCGAGATCGTCGCGGGACAGCGAAGCCTCGCGGAGGTCCTCGGCGAACTGCGTCCCCGTCTGCTCCGCGACGGCATCGTCTCCCCCGAAGGCGCGGACGCGCGCATGGATGCGCTGGAAGCCATCCTTCGGACCAACATCGGGCTGCATCGAGGCTACACGCAATGGGTGCAAGGTTCGGATTTCGCCGTGCTGGATGCCTATCCCGCCGCCGAACTCCACGAACAGATCGCGGGCGACATTCCGCGCGACTGGACGGCCGTCTGGACCGAGGCCGGGGGACAGCTCTTCGGTGAACGGATGATTGCCTTGAAGACCGATGCGGTCTGGGTCGCGTTGAGCGACTTCGGCGTGCCCTATCCCGTCTATTCCGTGGGCGGAGAAATGGGGGTGCGCGAGGTATCCCGCAGCGATGCCCAGTCGTTCGGCCTGATCGATGCCGAGACGGGCTTGGATCTGCTTCCGCCGCCGCAGCCGCCGTGGGCGCTGTTGGGAGAGCCGTGAAGACGATGCGGTCCGGAAATCAGCGGCCCGGTGGTTGGCGGTTGGCCGGGTTGTTGGCCGCCGGGGTTTTGGCCGGGGCGGGCGGCGCGACGGCGCTCTGGGCGATGACGTTGGTCAGCATTTCCCAGCTCTGCTTCTCGTTGAAGCCTTCCGTGACCTTTTGCCGCAGGAACTGCTTGAGCGGTTCGTGGATGCGGATGGAGGTGTCGATGGCGGGGCTGGTTCCGGCCTGGTAGGCGCCGATGTTGATGAGGTCCTCGTTCTTCTTGTAGGTCGCCATCAGGTCGCGGGCCTTGCCGGAGAGCTCCTGCTGCTGCGGCGTGGTGAGGTCGCGGACGAGACGGCTGACGGAACCGAGGACATCGATCGCCGGGTAGTGGTTCTGCGTGGCCAGCTCGCGGGTGAGGACGATGTGGCCGTCGAGGATGGAGCGGACGGTGTCGGCGATGGGATCGTTCAGGTCGTCGCCTTCCACCAGCACGGTGTAGAGCGCGGTGATGGAGCCCTTCTCGCCGTTGCCGGTGCGTTCGAGGAGCTGGGGCAACAGGGAGAAGACGGAGGGCGTGTAGCCGCGGGTGGCGGGCGGTTCGCCGACGGCCAATCCGATCTCGCGCTGCGCCATGGCGAAGCGGGTCACGGAGTCCATCATCAGGAGGACGTTCTTGCCGGCGTCGCGGAAATATTCGGCGATGGCGGTGGCGAGGAACGCGCCCTTCAAGCGGGCGATGGCCGGCTGGTTGGAGGTGGCGACGACGACGACGGACTTCTTGCGGCCTTCTTCGTCGAGGTCCTTCTCCAGGAATTCGCGGACTTCGCGGCCACGTTCGCCGATCAGCGCGATGACGTTGATGTCGGCCTCGGCCTTGGAGGCGATCATGCCGAGCAGGGTGGACTTGCCGACGCCGGACCCGGCGAAGATGCCGAGACGCTGGCCGCGTCCGCAGGGGATGAAGGTGTCGATGGCCTTGATGCCGGTGCGGAAGAAATTCTTGATGCGTTGGCGCTTGAGCGGATGCGGCGGCTGGGCGGTCAACGGTGCCTGCACGTCGCTGACCAGTGGCCCCAGATCGTCCATCGGCTGGCCAAGGCCGTCGATGACGCGGCCCTTCAAGTGGTCGCCGACCGGCACACGGAGCGGCGCGCCAAGGGCGACGACTTCGCTGCCGGGATGGATGCCGTGGAGCTCGCCCAGCGGCATGAGGAGGACATGGTTGTTCCGGAAGCCAACCACCTCGGCCAGCGTGGTGCCGTCGTGGCGGGCGGATTCGATGCGGCAGACTTCGCCGACGGAGCAGAGCGGGCCTTCGGATTCGATGACCAAGCCGATGAGCTGCACGACGCGGCCGTGCTGGCGAACGACTTTGGTCTCGCGCACCTGCTTGCGGAGGAGTTCGAGCCGGGACGGAGTGACGATGCGGGGGGTCATCGGGGATGGGGCTGGAATCCGGTATCTGGAATCGGGCAACCGGCATCGGGCGCCATGCCCGATGCCGGATGCCGGATGCCGGAAGTGTTGAGACGGAGGACGACGGTCGTCTTCATGCGCTTTGAAGGCTGGTGCGGAGCAGATCCAACTTGGTTTCGCGCCTCGCGTCGATCACGCCGAACTTGGTCTGGACGATGCAGCCGCCCCGGCTGATGTCGGGCGAGGGCTGGAAGTGGACCTTGGTGGTGGCTGAACTGGTGAGCAGCGGGGACTCGGCCTTCACGAGCAGGTCAAGATCGCTGGGATGGAGCTTCACGTGGAACTCGGCGTTTTCCTCGACCTGGGCCATGGCGTCCTTGACCACGGCTTCGACCATGCCGGCTTCGATGGGGAAATCGGCCACGAGCTTGCGGGCGATTTCGAGGGCCAGTTCGGTGACGGTGTTCTCGGTGTCGCGGACGACCTGGGAAACCGCCTGCTGAAGCGGCAGGACAACGCCGTTGAGCAACTGCTGCATCTCCTGGCGCTGTTGGACGAGCTGTTCGCCGAGGGAGCGTTCGCCATCGACGCGGCCGCGTTCGTAGGCGTCGCGCAGTTCCTTCTCCAGATCGATCGTGGGCGGGAGGGCCGGAGCGGTGTCGGGCACGGCGAGCGTGGCTGGTCGCGCGGCGGAGACGGACATCGTGCCGGGCGTGACGAGCCGGAAATCCCGGACCGGAGCAGGGAAGCGGAGGGTTTGCGTCCAGGGGGTCATGGGTGTTTGGCCGCTAAAAGGCAGGGACGGCGCGGAGAAGCGTCCCTAGCCGATTGACGATACGCGCTAGGCATCACCGCCGCCTCCGGACAGGTCGATCTCGCCGTCGCCTTCGAGGCGGCGCACCACCTCGATGATGCGGCCCTGGGCGCCTTCGATGTCGCGCAGCTTGAGCGGGCCCATGAAGCCGATCTCCTCGTTGACCGTTTCGGCGGCGCGCTTGGAGAGGCAGGAGAGCAGGGTGGTCTTGAGGGCTTCGCTGGCGGTCTTGAGGGCGACGGCCAGGTCGCGCATCTCGACCTCGCGCAGGATCTTCTGGAGCGAGGGCGCGTCGAGCATCGAGAGATCCTCGAAGGTGAACATCTTCTGCCGGATGGAGGCGCCGAGCTCGGGGTTGCGCTCCTCCAGGGCGATGAGCAACGACTTGCTCAGGTTCTTGTCCATGGAGTTCAGCACGTCGGCCGTGGTCTTCACGCCGCCGGTCTGGTTCATGGCCTTGGCCTGGCGTCCGCCGAGGCGCTTGTTGAGCACGTCCACGACCTTTTCCACGACCTCGATGGGCGTGGGGGCCATGGTGGCCATGCGTTCGAGGACGGCGTCGCGCTGTTCGCCGCGGAGCTGGGAAATGACGCCGCTGACCTTCTCGGGCTTCAGGTAGCTGATGATGAGGGCGATGGTCTGGGGCTGCTCGTATTTGATCAGGTTGACGAGCTGGCGCGGCTCCATGTCCACGATGTCCTGCATCGCGCCGACGGGCGTGCGGGTGGGGGCCACGCGGCTGATGATGTCCGAGGCCTTGTAGAGGCCGACGGACTTCTCCAGCGAGTTGCGGGTGAACTCGACGCCGCCGAGGACGGAGGTGCTGGCCTCCACCGCGACGCCGGTGAATTCCTTGAGGATGTCCTGCTGCAGCTCGCGGGGGAGCATGGGGATCTTGACCATCTCCGAGCTGACGGACTCGACCTCGGCGTCGTCCATCGTCTTGAGGACGCCGGCGGCGCTCTCGGGGCCGAGGATGACGAGAAGCGCGGCGAGCTTCTGGACCTTGGTCATCTTGGACACGTCCAGCGGGACGGTCTCTTTTTCAGCGGCGGGCATGGGCTATTTGGCGTTGGCGGGCGGCTGCTGGGCTGCGCCCTCGTTCTTGTTCATCCAGGTGCGGACCGCTTGGGTCATGCTGGCGGGATTCTCGCGGATGAGGCGGTTGAGGACCTCGACGGTCACGACCTCTTCCTTCTTCTTGCGGACGGGGATG
>CAMLMI010000153.1 GCA_946480965.1 uncultured Verrucomicrobiales bacterium
GGAATTCTCAAGTTTGCCCATGAGGTCCTCGTCTTAGGGTCAGGAAACTTCTCCCAGAAGGTCGGACTCAAATTCTTCGTGATTCTGTCGGGTCATGTAGTCCGCCCATTGAATTTTCCACCGCGTTCCGCAACCCTCCGCGCCGTGCCGAACTCGAAGCCCAAACAACCGTCCCTGCCGCTGGTCGTCGCCATTGATGGTCCCAGCAAAAGCGGCAAGGGCACCGTCTCGCTGGAACTCGCCCGGCACTACGGGTTCTACCACCTGGACACCGGCGCGATGTATCGCCTGCTCACCTGGCACTGCCTCTTGACCGGCGTGGATATCGGCAAGCCCGAGGCCGTGCTCAACGCCTGCCTCACATGGAAGACCGAGCTGGTGGCCATCGACCACGAGATCCGGCTGACGCTCGACGGAGAGTTTCCCGAGACCGAGATCCGCGGCGCGACGGTCAGCGAAAACGTGGCCAAAGTGTCCCCCATGCCGGCCGTCCGCATCTGGATGATCCGCAAGCAGCGCGAGTGCATCCGCTTCGGCAGCCTGGTGGTGGACGGGCGCGACATCTGCACGGTCGTGTTCCCGGAGACGCCGTTCAAATTCTTCCTCACCGCCGACGAGGCGCTGCGCGAGAAGCGCAGCCTGCGCAAGGGCGAGGTGGCGAACATGAAGGACCGCGACGCGCGCGACACCCAGCGCAAGGCCTCGCCGCTGGCCCCGGCCTTCGGCGCGGTGATCGTGGACAACACGCACGACCATCCGGACGTTACCGTGGCGTTCATGAAGGCGCACATCGACTACAAGCGGCAGCAACTCGGCCTGTGAGCGCGCGTCTCGCCATGCCCACCGTCATCGCCATCGACGGCCCAAGCGCCAGCGGCAAGAGCACGAACGCCCGCCGCGTGGCCGCCGAGCTCGGCTACGTCTATGTCGATACCGGCGCGATGTATCGGGCCTTCGCCTGGTTCTGCGTCGCCAGCGGCGTGGACCTGGAAAAGCCGTCGGCCATCGCCGCTGCGCTGAACAAGTGGAAGCCCCGGCTGATGTGCGTGGACAACCAGGTGCGCCTGCTGGTGAACGGTTATTTCCCGGAGAAGGAGATCCGCACCGCCGAAACCACCGCCGCCGCTTCGAAGGTCGCCGCCGTGCCCAAGGTGCGCGACTGGATGAAGAAGGCGCAGCAGGACTGCGTGCAGTTTGGCGATCTGGTCATGGAGGGGCGCGACATCGGCACGAATGTTTTTCCGGACACCGACTTCAAGTTCTTCATCGACGCCTCGCGCGAGGAACGGGCGCGACGCCGCGAAGCCGAGGGCGTGAAGGACGATCTGGCGCAACGCGACCGCCGCGACAGCCAACGCGCGGCCGCGCCGTTGATGCCGGGCCTCGGCGCGATGTTCATCGAGACCACGGGACAGACGCCGGAGCAGACCACGGGCTTGATCGTGGCCGAGGTGCGTCGGCGGCAGGGGGAAACGGGCGCGGCGCGATGAACCTCAGCTACCGCATCGCCTGGTGTGGCTTCCGGGTGCTCTACGGCGTGTATTTCCGCCGTCGGGTCCGGGGCGCGGAACACGTGCCGCTGCAGGGGCCGGTGATCCTGGCCTCGAACCACGCCAGTTATCTCGACCCGCCGTTGGTCGGCTCGTCGTTGCCGCGCGACATCAACTACCTGGCCCGCGAATCCCTGTTCCGCTTCCCGTTGGTCGGCGCGATCCTGCGTTCGTGGAATTCCGTGCCGGTGGACCGCGACGGAGGCGGTGCTCGTGGACTGAGGAACATCCTCGACCGTTTGTTGGCCGGTGGCGGGATCATCCTCTTCCCGGAAGGCACGCGCACGACGGACGGCATGCTCAAGCCCGCCCGCAGCGGCATCGGACTGACCGTGATCAAGTCCGAGGCTCCGGTCGTGCCGGTGCGCGTCTTCGGCACCTACGAAGCCTACGGACGACACATGAAGTTTCCCCGGCCCAAGCGGCTCTCGGTGGTCTTCGGCAAGCCCATCGACTTCTCCGCGTTGCGCGCCGAGGCCAAGACCTGCTCGAAGGATCGTCTGAAGGTGATCTACCAGGAAGTGGCCGACCGGATCATGGCCGAGATCGCCGCGCTGAAGGCGCCCTGAACACGAAGGGATGGACGCTCCGGTCGAGCAGGGAGACCGGAGCCGGAGGGAATTCCGGCGGTTCCGCCGCGCGTGCGGCGCGGGAGATGGCGGCTCAAGCTTTGGCCGTGGTTTCGGTCTGGAGCGTCCGGCGGTGTTCCTCCGCGAGGGCGAGGAGCAGGTCGTTGCGGGAGACGACGCCCAGCAGGTGGCGGGTTTCGGGGTCGAGCACGGGCAGGCGTTCGACGGGATGGGTGGCGAAGCCGGCCAGGGCCTCGGCCAGCGAGGCGTTGGGCGGGATGGAGGGGAAGGCGGTCTCCATGATGTCGGCGGCGATGACGACGGTGGCCATCTCGGGCTCGTTCAGGAACGGCTTGACCGCCGCGAGGGGCACGACGCCGCAGAATGCGCCGGAGGCGTCGAGCACGTAGAGGTTGTTGATCCGCTGGGCGAGGAAGACCTTGGCGATCTGGTCGAGCGGGGCGGTGAGCGCGACGCGCGGGGGATCGGGGCGGACGAGCTGGGAGACGGACACGACGCGGGGGCCGGGTTCCGACTCCTCCTTTCTCCGCAGGAACTCCTGGTAGAGCGACGGGCGGTCCGCGCCGCCGGCGGTGAACCACGCGACGGTGCTGGCGAGGAGCAGCGGCAGCATGATGTCGTAGCTCAGGGTCAGCTCGAAGATCATGGCCACGGCCATGAGCGGGACGCGGGTGGCGGCGGCGAGGAACGCGCCGGTGCCGACGAGCGCGAAGGCGCGGGGATCGGCCGCACCCTGGGGCCAGAACTGGTGGACGCCCTCGCCGAACAGATAACCGAGGCTCGCGCCCATGAAGAGCGTGGGCGTGAAGACGCCCCCGACCGCGCCGGAGCCGAAGCTGGCGGAGGTGGCGAGCCATTTGCAGAGGCCAAGAACCAGGAGCGCGAACCCGGCCTTTTCACCGTGGAAGATCCCGGTGATCACGCTCTGGCCGTTGCCGCAGACATCGGGCACCCAGATGGCGATCACGCCCACGATGAGGCCGCCGAGGCCGAGCTTGGCCCAGCCGGGGACGGGCAGGCGGGAGAAGGTTTCCTCCGCGCGGCGCAGGGTGCCGATGAAGCCGGGGCCGGCCAGTCCGGCGATCATTCCCAGAACGGCGTAGGGGAAAAGCTCCCAGGCGGAGCCGAGGGAGAAGTCCATACCCGCATACAGCGGCTGGGCGTCGCCGGAAATCCGCACCGCGACCATCGCTGCCACCGCGCCGACGACGAGCGGGCCGAGGGTCTCCATCTGGAGGCTGCCGAGGACGATCTGCGCGACGAAGAGCGCGCCGGCCACGGGCGCGTGGTAGGCGGCGGCGATGCCGGCGGAAGCGCCGCAGGCGGCGAGGAGGCGGAGACGTTGCTCGGACCATTTCATGCCCCGGCCGACGAGCGAGGAGACCATCGAGGAGAGCTGCACCATCGGGCCTTCGCGGCCGATGGACCCGCCGGAGGCGATGCTGAAGGTGGCGGCGAGGCTCTTCAGCAGGCTGGCGCGGACGGGGATGCGGCCGTTGCCCAAGCCGATGGCCTCCATGTAGTCGGTCGTGCTCCGGGTCTTGGCGATCCGGCGTCCGAGCACGAGGACGATGCCCGCGGCCACGCCGCCAAGCGCGGGCGTCAGGACACGCCGCCACGGCGGCAGGTGGTCGAAGGACTCGACGACGTCGCCATCCCACCCGGTCATCAGGAGGTGGGTCCACTGGAGCAGCTCCTTGAAGCCGATGGCGACGAAGCCGGAGAGGAGGCCGATGACGGCGGCCCAGGCGAGGAGGATCTGCCATTCCGTCAGGCGCAGGCGCTCTTGCTGCCAGATGCGCCAACGCAGGCGGCGGAGCAGCTTGAGCTTGCCCCGGACCTGGGGCGAGGCTGGGGCTGGAGGGTTGGGGGAATCCCCGGTCACGGCGTCATTCAAACGCCATTTGCGGCCCGGGGCAAAGACCGGTTTGGTCGGCCGCCCGATTGCGGGTTGGACATTCGCGGGGCTTTCCCGAGTATCCGCGCGTCCTTGGTTTGAGGGACCCGACCGCACGAACGCGGGCGGTCGTCTGTCATGAGCGAAATCCTAGTCATCGGGCACAAGAATCCGGACACCGACGCGATCTGCTCGGCGGTCGGCTACGCGGAATACAAGCGGCGCACGGGCATGGCGGACGCCGTGGCGGCCCGCTGCGGGGACATCAACGACCGGATCGATTTCGTCCTCCAGAAGTTCGGCGTGGCCCCGCCGAAGTTCGTGCCCGACGTCTCTCCCCGAGTCCGCGACGTGATGGCGGCGAACGTCGTCTCCGTGCTGCCGGACACGACGGTGGGCGAGGCGATGGGCATCATGGAGAACCGGGGCATCCGCGTGCTGCCCATCCTGGACGAGGCGCGGAGGTGCCACGGGCTGCTCTCGCTCTTCAAGGTCTCCAAGTTCTTCTTCCCCGCGCCGAACCGGGTGTTCGATTCCCGCCGGGTCTCCGCCTCGGTGCGGAACCTGGCGCGCACGCTTGGCGCCAAGATGCTCTTCGCGGTCGAACCCGACCGGCACGAGGAGCTGATCCTGATGATCGCGGCGATGAAGCAGGAGTCCTTCGCCAAGCGGATGCCGCAGTATCCGCCGGAGAAGCTGGTCGTGGTGGTCGGCGATCGCATCGGCGTTCAGGAGATCGCCGTGCGCGGCCGCGTGCGCGTCATCATCGTGACCGGCGGGCTGGAGGTGGACCCGGCCATCGTCGATCTCGCGCGGAGGAACGAGGTGAGCGTGCTGCTCTCGCCGCACGATTCCGCCACGACCGCGATGCTCTGCCGCTCGGCCATCAGCGTGCGGAACATGATGAACGAGCAGTTCCTCTCCTTCCGCGACGACGAGCTGCTGTGCGACGCGGAGCGGCTGGCGGTCGCCTCGCAGTTCCAGGCCTTCCCGGTGCTGGGGGACCATCAAGAAGTGGTCGGCATCCTCAGCAAGACCGACCTGCTGAAGAAGGTGGACCGGCAGTTGATCCTTGTGGACCACAACGAGCTTTCCCAGGCGGTCAACGGCGCGGAGCTGATGCCGATCCTCGAGGTGATCGACCACCATCGGATCAACACCTTCTCCACCACGTATCCGATCCTCTTCCGCAACGAGCCGGTCGGTTCCACGAGCACGATCGTGGCGGACTGTTTCTTCCGCGAAAACGTGGAGCTGCCCGCGCCCATCGCCGGGCTGCTGCTGGCCGGGCTGGTCTCCGACACGTTGAACCTGACCTCGCCGACCACGACGGAGAAGGACGCGGCGATCCTGGCGCGGCTGGAGAAGATCGCCGGGGTGAACGCGACGGAGTTCACCGAGCAGCTCTTCGCCTCGGGCTCGGTGCTGATCTCGCGCACGCCGGAACAGGCGATCACCACGGACTGCAAGGAATACACCGAGCAGGGCGAGACCTTCAGCGTGGCGCAGATCGAGGAGGTGGGCTTCGACCAGTTCTGGAAGCGGCAGGACTCGGTGATGGCCGCGCTGGAGGCGTATCGCGCGAAGAACGGCTACTTCTTCTCCTCGCTGCTGGTCACGGACGTGGTGCTGCAGAGCTCCGTGCTGCTGGTGACGGGCGACAAGGGGTTCCTCAAGCGCATCGACTACCCGGAGATCTCGGCCGGCCTCTACAAGCTGGACGGAGTGGTTTCGCGGAAAAAGCAGCTCATGCCGTATCTCACGCAGTGCCTGAAGCAGATGTAGCCGCGGCGATCACCGGACAAGAAGCGCGCGGTGGATTGAAAATTTCGGGTGGATTCGCCGATGCATTCGGTGGAAGTTGGCCCCGAAGCAAAGCTCTATGAAACTCATTCTCTCGACCCACAACATCAAGCTCACCCAGGGGATCGAAGACCACATCGTCCAGAAAATCGAAAAGCTCGACCACCTCGACCAGAGGGCGATCAACGCCCGTGTCATCGTCGAGCACGACAACACACGGTCTCCTGAGAAGGCGTTCGGTTGTTCCATGCGGCTCTCCGTTCCCGGCCCCGATCTGTTCGCCGAGGACTTCGAGAGCGATCTCTACGCGGCGATCGATCTTGTGACGAAGAAGATCGAGCAGCAGCTCCGCAAGAAGCACAACAAGACCAAGAACCGGAAACACACCGAGGCGGCCAAGTCCAAGCGCAGCCGCCGCGACGCCGGCCTCTGAACCAAGGTCCCGCGTGATCCAGGATCGGGAGTGAATTCCCGATCCTGTTTTTTTGCCCCGATGCTGCTGAGAGCCCGAACCGTCCTGCCCGTCGTGACGCCGCCCATCGAGGACGGCGCCGTCGCCATCCGTGATGACCGAATCGTCGCCGTCGGCCCTTGGCGCGAGCTTTCCCGCGACTGGAGCGGACCTGTCGAGGACTTGGGCGAGGTCACGGTCTTGCCCGGCCTGATCAACGCCCATTGCCATCTCGACTACAGCGACATGGCGGGCCAGTTGCGGCCGGGACTGAACTTCGCGGACTGGGTCAAGGCGATCACCATGCTGAAGGGCACGTGGACGCCGGAGGATTACCGGCGCTCGTGGCTCAACGGCGCGAAACAGCTCCTGGAGTCGGGCACGACGAGCGTGGTGGACATCGAGGCGGTGCCGGAACTGTTGCCGGACGTGCTCGCGGCCACGCCACTGCGGGTGCGTTCGCTGATCGAGATGACCGGAGTGAAGAGCCGGCGTTCACCGGCCGAGATCTTGGAAGAGGCGGAACGGGTCATCCAGCGCGTCGGCGCAGGTCGTTCGTCCGCTGGATTGTCCCCGCATGCGCCGTATTCCACCGTGCCTGAGCTGCTGCGGCTTTGCGCGGAACGGGCCCGGCAGCGGGATTGGCTGGTGAGCACGCACGTCGCGGAATCGCAGGCGGAGTTCGAGATGTTCATGTATCGGCGCGGGCCGTTGTTCGAGTGGCTGAAAAGCCAGCGGGACATGGCGGATTGCGGGCTGGGCTCGCCGGTGCGGGCGGTAGCGGCCCAGGGACTGCTGGGGCCTAGATTCATCGCGGCGCACGTGAACCATCTGTGGATGGACGACGCGAAGCTCTTGGCCGAGGCGGGCGCGCACGTGGTGCATTGCCCGTCCAGCCGGGCCTACTTCGGACACAAATCGTTCCCTTACGCGGCCTTGGCCGAAGCCAGGGTCAACGTGTGCCTGGGCACCGACAGCGCGGCGAGTTTGACGGCGAACAAAGGCGTAGTGCCGAAGCTGAGCCTCTTCGACGAAATGCGGATCTTCGCTGCGAACTATGTGGCGGTTTCGCCGGAAACCATCGTGCGCATGGCCACGGTCAACGGAGCGAAGGCCATGGGCAGCGCTGGAGTCTTGGGGGAACTGTCAGCCGGAGCGCAGGCCGATGTGGTGGTGCTGCCCAATCCTTCCGGAACCGGCTACGAATCCGTGGTCCATCCGGCGGGACCGGTCCGAAAAACGATGATCGGTGGAGCGTGGGTGATGGGCGGAACGGAGCGGGCCGGTTGAAAATGAAAAAGGCGGGCCGAAGCCCGCCTCGGGTAAGATTAGAACTCGGTTGGTTACTCGGCGGTCTTCTTCGGCTTTTTGGCCGGCTTTTCCGTTTCGGTTTTTGGTCCGATGCGGAGACTCTTCAGCTTCAGCTTGCCGTCTTCCTCGACGACCGAACCGCCGATGGTCTCGCCGACGACGATGTCGGAGAACAGGGCGGGCTTGCCCATCTTGTTGATGGTCGTTTCCGAAGTGACGTGGAGAACCTGCTTTTTCTCGCCGCTCAGGGTGATCGTCTTCATCGCGCTGTCGATGACTTCGACCTTGCCGTTAACGGGGCGGGCGCGGGGTTTGGCGGGCTTTTTCTCCGTGGCGGAACCCGCATCGGCGGCGAAGGCGGACGGGGCGACCAGCGTCGTGCCAGCGACGGTGAACAGGGCGAGGGCCAGTAGGGCAAACAGACGTTTCATGGATGGACTGAGAGATGGACTCCTTAGGGTTAACAGCGGTGGACGGGAAATTGGTTAGCGATTGGGGAGGAATTGGGCAAGCGCCGATTGCGAAAACGAAGACCGTCCGGGACATGGCCTGATTCCGCGTTGCAGCGGTCCGGGGCGTCCATTAGCTTCCGGGTCTCGAATTTATGACGCTGACCGAAAAAGTTCTGGCCCGTGCGGCCGGCAAAGCGACGGTTCAAGCCGGCGACAACATCTGGGTGAACGCCGACGTGTTGATGACCCATGACGTGTGCGGACCGGGGACGATCGGTGTCTTCAAACGCGAATTCGGCCAGAACGCCAAGGTCTGGGACCGCAAGAAGGTGGTCATCATTCCCGACCACTACATCTTCACCGCCGACTCGAAGTCCAACCGCAACGTGGACATTTTGCGGGAGTTTTCCCGTGAACAGGATTTGCCGTATTTCTACGACGTGATCGACGATCCCAACGGCCAGTGGAAGTTCGATCCCGCCAAGGGTTTGCTGAAGCGGCAGTATGGCTCCAACTATGCGGGTGTTTGCCATGCGGCCTTGCCCGCCAAGGGCCACACCCGGCCTGGTGAGATTCTGTTCGGCACCGATTCCCACACCTGCATGGCGGGCGCGTTCAACCAGTTCGCCACCGGCATCGGCAACACCGACGCTGGCTTCGTCATGGGCACCGGCAAGCTGCTGATCAAGGTTCCGGAAACGATGCGGTTCCGCTTGGAAGGCGCGCTGCAGCCCGGCGTGATGGCCAAGGACATCATCCTGCATGTCATCGGCGAAATTGGCTTTGATGGAGCCACTTATCGTGCGATGCAGTTCGACGGTCCAGGCGTGGCCAGTTTGACGATGGATGACCGGATGACCGTGGCCAACATGGCCATCGAGGCGGGCGGCAAGAATGGCATTTTCCCGTTCGACGCCCGCACGGCAGAATACGTCGATGCGCGGACCCGCCTGAACGGCACCAAGGCAAACTACGAACCGGTGGAGGCCGATGATAACCAGAAGTTCGTTTACGAATTCGTGGTTGATCTCGACAAACTGGAGCCGACGGTCGCGTGCCACCCCGATCCGGGCCAACGGAAGAAGGCCAAAGAAATGACGGACGTGAAGCTGGACCGGGCCTATGTCGGATCCTGCACCGGCGGCAAAACCAGCGACTTCGTGGAATTTGCCCGCGTGCTCCAAGGCCGAAAGGTCACCATCGATACCTTCGGTGTTCCGGCGACTCCGGACATCGTCCATGAACTCCAGTCCACGCGCTGGGGCGGCAAGACCATTTGGCAAATCCTAGAGGACGCCGGAGTCCGCATGACCGAAAACGCCGGCTGCGCCGCCTGTTTGGGCGGGCCGGTGGATACCTTTGGCCGCATGAACCAGCCCGGCTTGAAGTGCATCAGCGCCACGAACCGGAATTTCCCGGGACGCATGGGGCACAAGGAATCGCAGGTTTTCCTCGCGTCGCCCGCGACCGTGGCCGCCAGCGCGATTGCCGGACGCATCACCGACCCGCGCGAATACGTTTCGTGACACCGGTGATTTATTTTAAGGCTTTGAGCCCGTCGCCGATACTATCCCAGCCGGTTGCAAGAGCTTTTGGTTTGACACGATCCATCAGCTTTCTATTTTCCCGGCGGTAACACGGAACATTCTGGAGCATTTTCTATGAAAAAAACAGCAACTCTCTCGGTTTACGCCGCTGCGCTGGGTCTCTTCGCAGTCTGCGGGGGGCTTTCCGACGCCCATGCACAGGTGAAGGCTGGTAAGGCCAAGGTCACAACGGCGGGCGAGGGTTCGCGCTATTCGACTTCGTCCGATGTCTGGCTCCCTCTCCAGACCGGTGCTTCTTTGCCTGAAGGCGCGATCATTGCGACCGCCAGCAAGGCTTCTATCCTGTCCATCGAAGGTTCCGTGATCGCGGTTCAGCCCAACTCAACCCTCAAGCTCGACAAGCTTGCTGGCGGCAGCGCAGCCGGTGTGAAAGTCATCGACACCCAACTGAACCTTGCCGACGGCGCGGTGGGAGCCAACGTCCGCAAGCTGGCGGCCGGAGCTCGCTACGAAGTGAAGACCCCCGGCGGTGTGGCGGGAATTCGCGGCACCAAGATCCATGTCTACACAACCACGGTGAATGGCAAGCGCATCACGATCTACTCGGCCATTGACGGCACCTGCGATGTGGCCGAAACCACGCCGGGCGGGGTCGTAACGGTGGTTCTCAACGCGGGTGAATCCTTCATCACGGGTGATGTTGCCGTCGGTGAGACCGTGAACATTCCGGGTTACGGTCCTTTCACGATCACTGGCAAGCCTTCCAC
>CAMLMI010000154.1 GCA_946480965.1 uncultured Verrucomicrobiales bacterium
CTTTCTGCATTCTGCCTAACCGGCACCGGTTCTTCGTCCGCGAATAGGGCGCTTCGTCCGCGAATAGGGCGCTTCGTCCGCGAACGCGGAGCAACCCGACTCCTAGGCCGCCGCTCCCTGCAACAGCCGCGCGATCAGTTCGGCGGCTTCGCGGATGTTGTAGGGCTTGCCGAGGATGTGGACGTCGAACTCGTTCTGGAGGCGTTCGCGGTCGGCGACTTCAAGGTAGCCGGAGGCCAAGATGAGCCGGGTGCCGGGGGAGAGGGCCACGACCTTGCGGATGAGTTCCTCTCCGGTTTCCTCGCCCATGTTGTAGTCGGTGAAGAGGAGGTCGATCTTCCTCCCCGGCTGTTTGAAGACTTCGATCGCTTCCTTGGCGCTCTTGGCGGTGAGCACGGTGTAGCCGACGGCTTCGAGGAAGGTCGCGGCGAAGTCCACGACGAGGTCGAGATCGTCCACCACCAGCACGGTGCCGGAGCCCCGGAGCTTGCCGGTCGTCTTGGGCCGCTGTTCCGCCGGGGCCTCGGCTTCGACGAGCGGCAGATAGACCCAGAAGGTGGTGCCCTTGCCCACGGTGCTCTCCACGTCCACGAAGCCGCCGGCCTGGCTGACGATGCTGTGGACGATGGAAAGGCCGAGGCCGGTGCCCTTGCCCGGGGCCTTGGTGGTGAAGAATGGATTGAAGATCTTGTTCAGCACTTCGGGCGCGATGCCGGTCCCGGTGTCGGCGACGCCGCAGGACATGAAGGACGCTCCCGGGACGGTGTGGGCGCGCTGGGCCTGTTCGGGGGTGAGCTCGCGGCGGCGGGCGGAGAGCGTGAGGGTGCCGCCGTTGGGCATGGCGTCGAGCGCGTTGATGCAGAGGTTGAGCAGCATCTGCTTCGCGCGCGTGGCGTGGACGCGGACGGGAAGCGGTTCCTCGCCGAGATCGAGCGAAAGGGCGACGCGGTTCTTCAACGAGCGGCGAGCCATCTCGGAGGCGGCGCGGACGATCTCGTTGAAGTCGCCCACGGTCTCGGGCTCGTCGGAGGCGCGGCTGAAGGAAAGCAATTGCTGCGTGATGTCGGCGGCCTGCGACGCGGCGTCGTCGATCTGCTCCACGCGGTGGCGCAGCTTGGGATGGACGCTTTCGTCGAGGAGGATGACGGAGATGTTGCCCTTGATGGCCTGGAGCAGGTTGTTGAAGTCGTGGGCCACGCCGGCGGCGAGCGCGCCGATGGTCTCCATCTTCTGCGACTGCTGGAGCATCTGTTCCAGCTCGTGGGCCTTGCTCTGGTCGGTGACGACGTAGATCAGGCCGGGCGCCTCCTCGTCGTGGCGGAAAGGGACCACCTTGGCGAAGAACCGCTGGCGGGCGTTGCCGTCGTGGACGAACTCGCGCTTGTCGCCGTGCTGGAGCACGGATTTGAAGACCTGCTCCAGCTCGTTCCGCCAATGGGGATCGCGCACGAAGGAGAGGAGGTTCTGTCCCACCTTGGGCGCCTCGGGGAAGGCCAGATGGCCGTGCCCGGCGGGAAGCTTGCTCCAGCCGTCGTTGAAGTGGGTCAGGCACAGCCGCGCGTCGAGCGCATAGACGGCGGCGTCGAGCGAGTTGATCAGGCTGAGGGTGAAACGGTGCTCGCGCTCGATGGAATGGAGCAGCTTGCGGGTGCGGGCGACATTGCGCTCCAGCGCGACGCAGCCGATGAAGTTGCCGTCCGGATCGTAGATCGGGGAGATGGCGGACTCGACCGGGTAGGTGGAGCCGTCGGCACAGAGGTTCTCCAGATCGCCCTGCCAATCGTGCCCGGCCTGGACCTTCTCCTCGTATTCCATGATCGAGACCTCTTGGCCGGCGGAACGGAGGATGGAGAGCGGCTGGCCGAGGATGTCCTCGATCGTGAAGCCGGTGAGGTTCTGGAGCGCGACGTTGGTGTAGGTGATGCGGAACTGCGGATCGGTCAGGACCACGACGTCGGCGCTGGAGTCGATGGCGGTGCGCAGGCGCTGGGCGTGGGATTCCATCCGCACGCGGCGGCTCGCGTCCTTGAGCGTGACGAGCCAGAGATCCACGCCGAGCGAGGCGGCCTGGAGATCGGCGAAGCCCGCGGCCCGGCCTTCCGCGCGGACGGAGATGCCGGGGATCGAACCGCCGCGCCGGGCCGGGTCTTCCAGGATGGCGAGGAGCTTGTCGCGGGTGGGCTCGGTGAAGACGGTCTCCAGCAGGTGCAGCCGCCTGGCCGGGTCTTCCTCGGGCAGGAACCACTGGATGGCGCGCTTGTTCAGCTCCTCCACGTCGCCGTTGGCCCGGCAGATGATGAGCGCGTCGTCGGCTTCCATGAAGCCGAGCTTCCACCAGGCGGTCTTGAGCGACGACGGCCCCTTGGAAGCCCCCCCGGTTCGCCGATGGAACTCGGTTTCGCTCATGGTCAGCAATAGACCAGCAGGGACTGGGAGATCGGACTGATCCGGTGGTGGTTGATGATCTTGTCGATGTAGGTCTCGGTGAGCTTTTGCCCGCCGGGAATGAGGAGCATCCCCGTGTTGGTGTAGATGCCCTTCGCCAAAACCATGCCGGGGGAAAGCTCGGTCAGGAGAACCTCGCGCTGCCGGCGCGGAACCATCGCGTGCGGCAAGCAACGCACCAGGGCCCGAACCGCGTCCGGCTCGTAGGCGGAACCGCTGCCCCGCGAGATCGTCTCGGCGGCGATGACCGGCTCGTGCGGGATCTCGCAATACGCCACCGCCACCGCCAGCAGCCGCGCCATCGGCGGGATCGCCTCGCCCGCCAGACCGTCGGGATAGCCGCGCCCGTCGAAGCGTTCGTGGTGCGCGCGGATGACCAGGCCGACCTCCTGGAGCTCCTGCACGAAGGAGGCGAGTTCCTGGCCGATGATCGGGTGCTGCTTCACCAGCGCCCATTCGGCCTGGGACAAGGTCTCCGGCTGCTTCTCCATCCGTTTGATCAGATGGCGCGGCACGCCGACGAGGCCGACATCGTGCAGCCACGCGGCGACTTCGAGGACCTGCCGGTCCTTCTCGGAAAGCTTCAGCTCCAGCGCCATCGCCCGGCACAGCTCGAAGACCCGGCGGGCCTGCGAACCGAGCGTGGGGTAGAAGGTCTCCATCGTCTTCAGGCACAGCTCGACGGAGCGCTGGAGGTTCTGCCTGAGGGCGGCGTTGAGGGATTCGAGCTGTGTGTTCTGCTCCGCCACCTTGGCCACCTGCTCCTCGAGCTGGGCGTTCACCTTCTTCAGCCGCTCGTTCATCGAGAGCGTGGTGGCCTGGAGGACGAGGTTCTTGCAGATGAGCTCGTAGCGCTGGACGGCGTTGCGCACCGTGGCCAGCAGCTCCTCGCGGAGCCAGGGCTTGACCACGAACCGGTAGATTTCGCCCTTGTTGATCGCGTCGATCACCGTGCCGAGGCTGAGCACGGCGGTGATGAGGATGCGGGTGGCGTCGGGCTGGATCTGCTTCACCTGGGCGAGGAATTCCAGGCCGGTGAGCATGGGCATCTGCTGGTCGGTGATGATGACGGAGAAGGGCTGCTCCTTGAGCACCTGGAGCGCCTCGATGGCGTTGGAACAGGTGACGACCTGGTAGCCCTCCCGCTGGAGGGTCTCGCGCAGCGCGACCAGCACGATCTCCTCGTCATCGACGACGAGGATCTGGTGCACCGTGTTCTCTCCTGATCCGAAGGGTGTCATGGGCCGGTCCGCCTCTCGCCGAACATCTGCTGCAGCTTCGACTGGAAATCTGCCGGCACGGCGTCCGAGGCGAGCACGAGGTCTATCTTGTCGAGCGTGCCGGAATCAATCTCATCCGCGTTCCGGCCAACCAGTTGCAGCACGAGCTTGGGCATCCGGACGCAACGGCGGCGGATCTCCGGCAACACCAGCTTATGGGTCTGGTCCTGGGGCTCGACCAGCAGCATCGCGCCGTCCAGATCGTGGCCCGCTTCCAAAGTTTCCAGCACGGCATCCACGGAATTGGCGGTCAGCACCTGGTAGCCGTTCGAACGCAGCAGCTCGGCCCGGCGCTGGAAGAAGTCGCCGACCGGCCCGACCAGCAGCATCTGCCGACGCTTGGGCCCGGTGGAAACCGTGACGGGCGCGGGCTTGGTCTCCTCGAAGGTCGCCTGCGGCAGCCAGATGCGGAACGTGGTCCCCTTCCCCTCCTCCGATTCCACCGAGATCGCCCCGTGGTGCTTCTCGACGAAAAGCTGCGCGTTGTAGAGGCCGAGTCCGGAACCGCGCTGCGCGCCCTTGGTGGTGAAGAACGGATCGAAGATCAGCGCCAAGTGCCGGGCCGAGATGCCGCAACCGGTGTCGGCCACTTCCAGGCAGATGACCGGTGCTTTGGGACGCCCGCCCTTGAAGTGCTTCAAGACGGGCATCTGTTCATGGCGCACGGTCCGGAGCGTGAGCTTGCCGCCCTGCGACATGGCGTCGGAGGCGTTCAACGTGAGGTTGATGATGACCTGCTGGAACTCGACGGAATCGACGTAGATCGGGAGCTGCACAGGGGCGAGCTGGGACTCGATCTGCACGCGGCGCGGCAGGATGCGGCGCACGAGCGAAGCCAGATCGGCGACGATGTCGTTCAGGTTGTGGTAGTTCCTCTCTCCCGCCTGGCCGAGGTGCAGGTTGATCATCCGGTGGACGAGCTGGCTGGCCTGGAGGGAGTTCTTCTTGATCAGCGTGAGGCCCTCGGAGAACTCGTGCGTCTCGTCCACCATCGAGAGGTAGGATTCGCTGAGCGAATGGATGCCCGCCATGATGTTGCTGAAGTCATGGGCCATCCCGAGCGTGAGCACGGCCAGAGTCTCCTTCCAAGATGCCGTCGAAAGCCGCTTCTCCGCGATCGTCTGGCGGGTCACGTCGAACCAGAACCCTTCATAGCCCAGCAGCAGGCCATTGCGCGTCATCACCGGCTGGCGTTGCTCGAGCACGTAGGAAATCTTGCCCGTCTCCGCGTGGCGCACGCGGTAGGTGATCGAGGTGGCCGCACCGGAACGCGCCGACCTCAGCATCTGCTTCTGCAGCTCCTCCGCGTCGCCGTCGTGGACGATCTCCCAGAACCGCCCCGCCTGCCGGCCCCATTCCTCGACCGTCACCCCGGTCAACGCCTCGATGTTCGGGCTGACGAACTGGAAGGTAAAATCGGGCCGTTGCCGGAAAATCACGCCGGGCCAGCGCTTCATCAAACGGTCGAGCTGCGACTCCGCGCGGACCAGCCGCATGAACATGCCGCGCCGGGACGACTCGCTGCGCAGGTGCTCGTCCCAAGTGGCTTCCTCCAGCTCGCTCAACGGCGGGAGGATCGACGCCAGCCGGATCGTCGCGCCGAACGGGCTGCGGAACATCTCCATCAGATACCACTGGGGCGCGGAGATCCCCACCACGGACGACTGGAACTGGATCTTGGCGAAGTCCCCCGAGGAACGCTCCAGCGTCTCGAACGCCACCACCGCCTCGGAGCAGCGGCGGCCCAGCGCTTCGGAGAAGCCCGTGCCGACACCGCCCCCGTCGCGCAGTTCCAGCCAATCCCCCAGTGGTTCGTCCAGGGAAAGGATGCGGCCGTCGCCGTCGAGCACGGCCGCGCCGCTCTCCAACCAGGCGCTGGGCACGAACAGATTGCGGGCGTCCGGAGCCGCGCCGAGACCTTCGAGAAGATCGGGCTGATGCAGGTGGTTCAGCATTTTCTTGGGTGGGTCGGGTAAAGGCGACGCCGCCGGTTCCAGCCGTTCGGAAGAACCGGACTGGTCAGCGGACCGACGTTGGCCGTCGGAAGCATCGTTGGATGCCATAGTTCGCCGAGCGTTTTTGGACCGATTCGGGACATTTCCGTCGGGCAGGACGGGCGGAATCGGATAGGTCCGGGCTTTTAATAAGGGAGTTGTCCATCCGGATGCCACCCCAAAGAACGGCTCTTATCCAGGATCAGTCGGTCGGCGCACTGGTTGGGTTTCCAGCGTGGCTCCGCTCCAACGCCGACCGCACCGTCGCCGCCGGCATCTCCCCTTCCCAGCGGCTGATCGCCACCGTGGCCACGCCGTTGCCGATGAGATTGGTGATCGCGCGGCATTCGCTCATGAAGCGGTCGATGCCCACCAGCAGCGCCAGGCTCTCGATGGGAATGGCCGGCACCACCGCCAGCGTCGCCGCCAAGGCGATGAAGCCTGCACCGGTCACGCCGCTCGCGCCCTTGGAACTGAGCATGGCCACGAGCAGGAGCGATATCTGGTGCGGCAAGTCGAGCGGCGTGTCCGTCGCCTGCGCGAGAAAGACGGCGGCCATCGTCATGTAGATGTTCGTGCCGTCGAGGTTGAAGCTGTAGCCGGTAGGAATGACCAGTCCGACGGTGCTCGGCGCGCAACCCAGCCGCTTCATCTTCTGGATCATGCCCGGCAACGCCGTCTCGCTGCTGCTCGTGCCCAGCACCAACAGCAGCTCTTCCTTGATGAAGAAAAGGAACCTCACGATGGAGAATCCCGCCATCTTCGCGATCAACCCCAGCACCACCGCCACGAACAGCGCCGAGGTCAGGTAGAACGCGCCCATCAGCGCCAGCAGCTTGCTGAGCGACCCGATGCCGTAGCTGCCCACCGTGAAAGCCATCGCGCCCAGCGCCCCGAGCGGAGCCACCTTCACCACGATGGCCATGATCCCGAAGAAGAGCTGCGAAACGGTTTCGATGGCGTGCAGCGCTCCCTTGCCGCGTTCGCCCAAAGCCCCGAGCGCGAAGGCCGTCAGGATCGAGACCAGCAGCACTTGGAGAAGGTCTCCCTTCACAAACGCGTCGAAGAAGCTCGCCGGAATGATGTTCAGGAGGAAGTCCACCATGCCCATCGACTGGGCCTTTTCCGCGTAGCTCTTGCCCGTGCCCGCCGCCGCCGGGTCCAAGGTGCTCGGATCGATGTGGAAGCCGTCTCCCGGCCTGAGCACGTTCACCACCACCAGTCCGATGACCAGCGCGAGCGTGGAGACGATCTCGAAGTAGAACAACGTCTTGGCCCCGACCCGGCCCAGCTTCTTCATGTCCGACATCGAGGCGATGCCGTGGACCACGGTGCAGAAGATGATCGGAGCGATGATCATCTTCACCAGCTTGATGAAGGCGTCGCCCAGCGGTTTCAGCTCCTTGCCCGCGTCGGGATACCAGTGCCCGATCGAGATGCCGATGCCGACGGCGATCAGCACCTGCACGTAGAGCAACCGATACCAAGGCTTGGGGCCTGAAGGCGGGGACATCGGCGTGGAATGCCAGCAACGCCCCGGGCACCGCAAGCGCGACCTTGAAAGCCACCGGTCGCCCCGATAGCTTCCGCCGTCGCGGGTTGCCCCCTTGGCTCGTTTCCGGAACCAATCCCGCCTGAGAGAAACGCATCGTCCCAAAACACCACCGCCCATGAAACGCCTGCTCCAAACCGCCGGTCTCTTGGCCGCCTGCGCCGCCCTCGCCCCCGCTCTGCACGCCGAGGTCAACCTGCTGGAAACCTTTTCCTCCTACTCCAACGGCGATCTTGTCGGCCAAGGATCTTGGGCACAGACAGGCGCAACCACCAACGCGCCGATTCAAGCCATCAATGGGGTTGCTTCACTCGCCACCACGGGCCAGGACGTTTACAAGCCCCTGACCTCCGGCCTGACCCTCTCCGACGGCAGCAGCTTCTACATCGGCGCCACCATCAAAGTGGCCACCGCCGCCGCCGGTGGGGACTATTTCCTGCACTTCACTCCCGCCGCCGGGGATTCATCGCTCTTCTACGCGCGGACCTTCATCCGCTCCTCCGGCTCCGGCTTCCAGTTGGGCTATCTGGAAACCAGCGGCTCCGGCGGCAGCGTGAATTACGGCACCACTGAGTTCAGCTTCAACACCGACTACCGGATCGTCCTCGCCTACAACCGCGTCGCTGGCACGGTCAACGACACCGCCAACCTCTACGTCAACCCGGCCGACGGCCAAAACCAGGGCAACAACATCGCGCTCGTCTCCGACACTTGGACCAGCGTCAGCGCAGAACCCGTCGGCGTCGCCGCCGTGAACCTCCGCCAAGGCTCCGCCGCCAACGCCGCGTCGTTGACCGTGGACGATCTCGTCGTCGCCACCACCTTCGCCGAAGCCGTCACCGTGCCCGAGCCGACGGCTGCCAGCCTGCTGGCCTTGGCCGGTGGTGCTTGGTTGCTCCGTCGTTCCCGTCGCGCGTGAACTTCCGATCCTTTCAGCCAAGGCGGACCAGCCCCGGGTTGGTCCGCTTTTTTGTTCTGCTGGGCCTCATCCTCGCCGTCGCTCAAGGATGGTCCGCCCAAGTGACGATCCACGGCCGCGAAGTCTGGATCGACGGCGTCCGCTTCCAGATGCGCGGCATCTGCTACAACCCCGTCCCCATCGGCCACGACGCCCGCCGCCCGCCCCACAGCGACTTCTACACCCGCGACTGGCGCGCGCTTTATCAACGCGACCTTCCGCTCATGCGCGCGTTGGGCGTGAACTGCGTCCGTGTCTATGGCTGGAAGCCCGGAGCCGACCATTCCGAGTTCCTCGACCTCGCCTGGAACAACGGCGTCGATCCCATCCGCGTGCTCGTCAGCCCCTGGATCGATCCCTACACCGACTGGAATTCGGGCGCCGCAGTGGCCGCGCTTCAGAAAGACTGGGCCGCCATCGCCCGCGAAGTCCGCGCCCATCCCGCCACCCTCGGCTACCTCATCGGCAACGAGCTGAACCAGGCCTTCTGGAACCGTTCCCTGCCCCGGCTTTGGCCCGCCGTGAATTCCATCGCCGCCGCCATCCGCCAAGAGGACACCAACCACCTCGTCACCACCGCGCTTTCCGACCAAGCGCTGCTGGAGCACATCCGCACCGGCGACCGGTTGGCGACGAACCTCAACGCCTGGTGCGTGCAGACCTATCGCGGCACCGGCTTCAAGACCCTCTTCGCCGACTACGCCGCCACCAGCGGCAAACCGCTCTTCGTCTCCGAGTTCGGCTTTGACGCCTACCACGCCCGCTTACGCCGCGAATACGCCGACAATGCCTCGCTCCCCGCCGACGGCATCGCGTCCCTCTGGGGCGAAATCGCCGCCGCCACGAACATCGTCTCCGGCGGCGCGGTCTTTGAGTGGACCGACGAATGGTGGAAGCACGGCCGTCCAGCTTCCCAAGATCCCGGCGGCTGGCCCAACGGCGCTTTCCCCGATGGCCAAGCCGACGAGGAATGGTGGGGCCTCCACCGCGTGGTCAAAGGCCGCGCCAACGAACCCGACCGCCTCGAACCCCGCGCCGCCGTGGAAACCCTCCGCCGTCTGTGGGCGAAGCCAAACGTCCCGCCACGCTGAAGCCTCGCCTCACTTCGTTCGGTCGCCTTGCTCCGGAACAATGCGTTGGCGGGCATCGTGGACGATCCGAGCGATCACTTCGGCTTCGTTGGTGCGGGGGCCGAAACGCTCGACCAGTTCTGCGTAGAGCGGTGAAGCCTCGTTCCTCCGGCCGGAATCCCACATGAGATCGCCGGCGGCCTTGAGCGATTGCAGCACCAGCCCTTCGGCCGTCGGATAGTCCGCCACCACGCGGCCGAATGCTCCGACGGCTTCGCGCAACCGCCCCTGTTCTCCCAGCACGTTGCCGAGATTGCGCCAAGCCTGCGCGGCGACGTTGGTCTGTTCGGGGAAACGCTGGACGAGCTTCAGGTAGTTTTCCTCCGCGTCGGCCAGCAGCTTGGCCCGGACCTCCTTCGAGGCGGTGGCGGCGGGCAAATAATACTTCGTCTCGATCTGCTGCAATGTGGCTTGGGCAATGGCCGTGTCCCGCAGCGCCAAACGGATGCGTTCATCGCGCGCGGCTTCTTCGGGATCTTGCTGGGGCCGACAACCGACGGCGGCCAGCAACACGACAGACAGCAGAACTCCGACGACGGGCTTGAATGGATCTCGGTGCGACATGGGCGGCGTGAACCGCGCGCATTCCACGCCGCGTCCGCCACCGACTTCAAACCCAAACTCCCGCGCATCCGACCTAGCTGAATAATTCCTCGGTCTCCTGTTGTCGTGGCCCGCCCGGTCAGGGGACCGGGCCTACAACGCACCGGGGCACCGAGGACGCAAGTCGGCTGTAGGCCGGGTTCCCAACCCGGCGCTCGTCCTCCTTCCCGAAAAGCGGGCCATGTGCAGAGGCTAAAGGATACCGACGACCGCAACAAATGGGTCGAACGGCCGTCCCCTCACCCGGCCTTCGGCCACCCACTACCCCACGGACGGGGCGAGGGGGGGGGGGGGGGGGGGCGTCGGACATAAACATACGGACCCCCCCCTTGGCGTTAATACCACCCAGGCTA
>CAMLMI010000155.1 GCA_946480965.1 uncultured Verrucomicrobiales bacterium
CCTGTTGCTGGCCGGAGGACTCGCCGCCCGGTTGTCCGCCCTGGCCTTGTTGCCCGGCTTGTCCCTCGGGCCCTTGTGAACCGGTTTGCCCCTGCTGGCCTTCTTGACCGGGCTGATCGCCCTGCCCCGGTTGTTGGCCTTGGCCATTTTGGGCGAGCTGGCCCGATTGTCCCTCTGCGGAGGGCTGTCCGGACTGGCGGGGTTCGCCATTCTGGCCGGGCTGCTGGCCTTGGCCATTGCTGGCGGATTGCTGGCCGGTTTCAGCTTCGCGGCCTTCCTTTCCGGGTTGGCCGGATTGCGCGGGATCGCGTTGGCCCTGGCCTTCCCCATTGCGGGGCTGGCCCGGCTCGCCGTTTCCGGCTGCGGCCAATTCGTTTGTGCCACGGCCCCGACCGGCCAGTTCCTGGCGGAGCGCTTCGGCAAGATCGTCGATCTGCTGCTGGGCCAACCGGAGGGAATCGGCCTCGTCGCCCAGCACGCTCTCGGCGGCGCGTTCCACGCCCTCGCGCAGCGCGTCGAAGCTCCGACCGGTCTTCTCGGTGAGCTGCGCGGCCTCGCGGGTGAAGGTCCGGTCGATCAACTGGCGCGCGAAGTCCAGCTCCTGCTCCACCTCCGAGGTGCGGTGCTGACGCAGCGTCTCGTAGAGGCCCTTGGCCAGCAGCGGTTCGGTCGCCTCGGCGTCGCGGGTCACGTCGCGCATCTGCTGGAGGAGATTGGTCAGGCCCGAACGCTGGCGCTCGAGATCGGCGAGCAGCTTCTCGCGGTCGGGACCGTCGCTCAGCTTGCGTGGCCGGCTGGTTTCGTTTTCCAGCTCGCCGGTCAGCTTCCGCTGGTTCTCTGCCAGCTCGCGCGCCTCGGAACGCATCTCGCGCATCTCCTCGGCGAACTGCCCGGCGGAACGCCGCCGCAGCTCGTCGCGCGTCTCCTCCAGTTGGCGCTCGGCGCGGGTGCCGGAGGAAAGGGCGCGGGAAACCTCGCCCTGATCGAGCGCCTCGGAGGCCCGCTGCATGTCCTCGCGCGTCTGTTCGAGCTGCCGCCGTTCCTGGGAGAACTGGTCGGACTGCCGGGACTGCTCCGTTTGCTGGCGCGCCTCGTCGGCGTCGGCCAAAAGCTGCCGCTGCTCCTCCTGGAGCCGCTTCAATTCCCGCCGGGCTTCCTCCCGCTCCGCCTCGGTCTCGGCGGCGGCCAGCGCGTTCTGCATCTCCTGGAGCCGCTCGTTGATGTCCTGCTGGCGTTCGGCCAGTTCCTTCAACTGGTTCAGGAGATCGAGCTGCGCCTGTTGCTCGGCGGAACGCTGCGGCTGGGCCTGGGACCGCGTCTCGTAGCGGTTCTCCGACTGGTCGAGCTCCAGCTCGTCGAGCTGCTCCTGGCTGCGTCCGCCGCCACCGCCACCGCCGCCGCCCTGGCCACGTGTCACCGAGGTCTCGCGCGGGGAGAGCTTCAGCAACGCCTCGTAGGCGGCGCGTTCCGCGGTCAAGGCCGCGGACAGCTTGGCCGGATCGGACAGCGCGGCTTCGAGCTGGTTCACCGCTTCGTCCATCCGGTCCCGCACGGTCTGCGCGAGGCGCTCCTGTGCCGGATCGTTCGGGCGCACGGGGATTTCGTCGGCCTGGACGCGGGCCTGTTCCTGGGATTCGAGGACGAGGGCTGCGTTGGTTCCGTAGCTCTTCGAGCCGCGTCCGCCCGATTCCTCGCGGATGAGCTTCCAGGTGGCGTTGATGATCTGCTTCTGGAGTTCGGCGAGCCGCGTCGCGGGACTGCCCTGCTGCTGGCCCTGCTGCTGTTGCTGTTGTTGCCCGTCCTGCGGCGGAGCCTGACGGAAAATCTCCTCGAAAGGCCGCACCTCGCCGAAAAACAGGTCGCCATCCGCGCGGCGGATCAATCCGTCCGGCCCGATGTCCTCCGCCCAGACGAACCACGACAGCAGGTCGTTCGGCACGGCGCCTTCCTTCTCCAGCGACAGCGGCGCGGAGAACGCCCGCTTCTCGTTCACCCCGGCCACCACCGGCAACCCCAGCACCGCCACCGCGTCGGCCGGAGCCGCGTTCGTCCCCGCCAACCGCACCTCGCGCCGCGTGCCGTCGGGCAGGTCGAAGCTGAAGCCGTAGCCCATCAGGCCGAAGTCGTCCTGCGACTCGGCCGAAAAAACGATCTCCTGCAGGGCCGACGGCCGCTGGTCGCCCTTCGGCGAAAGCCACTTGGTCTGCGGCGGACGGTTCGGCAGCGCCTCGAAGACGAACTGCGCGGGCATCTTGTTCGTCAACCCGTCCGCGTCCACCAGGTGCAGCTCGTAGGTCTGCGACTGCGCCAGCGGGAAGTTCGCCAGCATCGCGGCCGCGCGGTTGGTCGCGGCGACCAGCTCCACCACCGAGCCGTCGCGGCCCAGGAGCTGCGCGGTCCGGACCGGCTTGTTCAGGAGCAAGTCGAGGTTGATCGCGGAACCCTCCACCGCGCTGACACGGCGCGTGTCGGGCACCTGCTTTTCGCCCAGCCGCGTGTAGGCGGGGAAACGGATCTCGGCGTCGGACCGGTTCAGCCGCGGGTGCTCGTAGGTCGTGACGCGGAAGTCCTCCGTCGCCTTGCCGCGATATTCGATCCGATAGACCGCGTCCTCCTTCACCTCGGGGATCGTGCCGCCGAAGACGGGATCGCTCAGGTTCCGGGAGAGCGGGACGCGCCGCGTCTCGGCCCCGGACTGGAAGACCAGCGTGGCCTCGGGCGGCACCGAGCCGCCGAACCGCACCAGGACGACGAGGCTCGAACCCTTCTCCAGCCGCACGTCGCCCGGCGTCACCTCGATGCCCCGGACCAAGGCGACCAGTTTTCCGGCCGGCACCCGGACCGGCGTGTTCAGATAGAGCATCCAGACGCAGATCAACGCCACGCCCAGCGCGCCGAACTGCGACATCCGCCAGACATTGAGCGAACGGCTCGTGACCGACCTCGACCAGTCGTGGTGCATCGCTGCGGTCACCGCCTCGCGGATCAGCCGGAGCTGGAGGAAGGAGAACTGGCCGGTGGCCGGATCGGGCTTCTGCTCCACGGCGGTCAGCAGGAGGGAATTCAGCTCCGGATTGGCCCGCTCGACGCGACGCGCGATCTCGCGCAGATCCGGCGTCCACAGCTGCGTGCTGAGCGCGAGATAGACCAGGCCGAAAACGCCGACCAACAGGAGCACCGGCACCAGCACATTGAGGCTGACGCCCAGCAGCGCCTCGATGCCGAGCGCCACCAACCCGCCCCCCGCCAACGCCAACCAGAACAACGTCAGGCGTCGCAGGAAACGCGCCTGACGCACGCGCCGGAGGACCGGATCGAGATGGCGGCGGAGGTTGGGGTCGATCATGGGAAATCCTGGTGGGTGCCGAAGCGGAGAGGCGGTTAGCTCTAAGTCAAACTGCACGAGAATCGTTTCATTTTCTGCGAACGCAACAGGGCTCAGTTGCAACCGGAACGGTCAAGCACCGAGTCAATTCGGCGGTGCATCCAGCCGGTCCACACTTCCATCTCAATCCCACTCATCGCCTTTCTGGAGTGGTGAATGATGCCAGGGAAAATAGCGCAGCAACTCTTCCTCCTGTGGGTCGTTTGTCGCGTCATAGCTGTGAGCGTGCGGGCTCGGGAACCAAAACTCGTCCTGTTTGAATCCCCTCGAGGCAAGTATCCGCTCGCAGCAATCCAAATCACCATAGGCGAAAATGACGTTGTGCTGATCGTAAACGAGCAAGCCATCGTTTGAAGGCGAGCCAATCCAGATGTGATGTCGAGCATCGGACTCCAAGAACGACTTGTGAGTGTAGAAAAACACCTGCAAGTCCTCAAAAGACTCAATCAACGGCGATTGATAGCGGCCTGGCTCAGCACCGCTGTGAGGCACGAGCAACACATAGAGGACGTAGAACTGCTGAGTAGGCCATGCTCTGGCCAACCCGAGCATCGTCTCGATCTGTTCGGAGGAAGGGCCTATGACAAGCCGTTCATCAGATGATGTCGGCTGGCGAAAGCAAAGATTGCCATAGTTGTGGGCGACCCACTTCTCGGATTCAGTTAAGGCTGCGAACTTTCCCATGCTCTTGGTGCGATGTGATAGCTGGCTGGCAACTTGAAAATCTTCAAGCAGTCGCCGGCACCGCCCGGCTCAACCGCCCGGCGACCCACGTCTCCAGCACAATGATCCCGAGCGCGCCGAGCAGCAACCAGCGCCAGATCTTTTGCCGGCTCTCCAGCTCCACCGCCGCCAGCGTCGTCTGGTCCGGGACCGAGCCGGGTTGGACGGAGCGGGTCGGGGCGGACTTCACCGGCACGCCGAGGTTGGGCAGCACGTCGGCGGCGAGCGGCGCGGTGCGGCTTTCTTCCGGAGCCAGGTTCACGGCGAAAGCATAGGACTTCTCCGCGCCTTCCACCCGGTAGAGCCCGGGCTGGTCGGTCCCGGTAAATCGCGCCGCTCCGGCCTCCAGCACGGCCGTTTGCCCGTCGGGCAAACGCACGGCCAGCGCACCCGCCACGCCGTTGGTCGGCATTGGCACCGCGTCGCCCACGAGGAACTGCGTGGCCAGCGGCGGCCGCGCCCGGCCCAGCTCCAGGATGCCGCCCATGAGCGGGACGAACTTCGACGACAGCGCCAATTGGCTGTCGGACGGACGCCACGTCGAGCCCAGCACGAGCAGCGCTCCCCGGCCCACGGGGATCTGCGCCAAGGCCGGTTCGCCCGTGTCGAAACGGGCCATGATCGTGGCTGACGGCACGGCGGAAAGATCCAGGCGGCGATGCTTCCAGAAATGGATGCCGGTGAAGTCGCTGAACCGCGCGTCGGCGAAGGGCGTGAAGAGCGGGTGCTGGAAATCGATCTGGCCGAGCAGCCCGTAACGGTTCCCGTTCTCCGTCGCTGTCGGCAAGTCCTGTCCCAGGAGGGCATTGAGTTCGGTCACCGCCGCCGGCGAGCCCACCGGAAACAAAACGGTCACGCCGGACTCCATCACGCCCTTCAAAATGCGCGCTTGGCCTTCACTAAGTGTGCCGCCGACTACAACGAGCCCCGATTCCTGCAGGCGGGCCATTAACACACTCTCTTGCATTTCTACCGGCATCGTCTGGGACATCTGAGACTGTTTCCACTGGGCCACATAGACCTTCTGGACTTTCGATTCAGGAAAGGCGCGGAGCAGATAGTAAAGCAGCGAGGACGAATCTTTGGGGTCGTCTTCACCCAAGTAGCTTACCAAAATAAACTGCTGAGGCTGCGGCTGAAAGAATAGCGAGTTGTCGAACAACTGCGCGTCGCCCTCCAGCACCAGTCGGTGGCTGGTTCCGTTAGTGGCAGCCACGCCGTTTGTCATCGGCACGGTCACCACGCGGCTTTGCCCGGCGGGAACGTAGGCGTCGATGCCGGACACATCGCCGTCGAGACGGACCTTGAAGCGGTCGGCACGGGAATCGGATGCGTTGAAGAGGCGGGCTTTCAAGGACTGGACCAGCCCGGTTTCGGACGCGCTCTCCGGGATCGGCTGGAGGTTGGCGTTGCCGGCCGTGTCGGGCGACAGCGCGACCAGTTCCACCTCCACGCCGTTCGGCCAATCGAAGCCCTGGAGCCCTTCGAGGCTCGCGCCTTCCTGGAGATCGCCGATGACGACGATGCGGCGGCGGCTCGGCAGGTCGTCGCCTTCCTCCAGCAGCTCGACGGCGCGAAGCAGCGCATTGCCGAGATGCGTCCCGGACCAGGTCGGAGCCGCGCCGCGCAGAATGCCGTCGGCCAAAGCGGCGCGGTTGCCGGAAGGCGCTTCGACCCATTGCCGGAAGCCCAGCAAGACGCGCGGCTGCCGGTCGAAGGCGACGACGGCGAGCTCATCTGCCGGTTCCTCGAAGGCCTTCCGCGCCTCGGCCAACGCGCGGTTCCAGAGCGGTTCCCGGCGCATGGAGGCGCTGGTATCGACGAGGACCACGGTGCGCTGGCGTTCGGCCACGGGCACTGCGGCGTCCATCGCCTGCTGGAAATACGGCCGTGAAAACGCCAGCGCGATCAGGGCAAAGGCGAGGCAGCGGAGAATGAGGAGAAGGATGTTCTCCAGCCGGCTGCGCCGCGTGACCTTCGGCGGCGTGGGCCGGAGGAACATCAGCGAGCTGAAGGGAATCTTCTCCCGCTCCGTCCGCCGGATGAGATGCAGGAGGATCGGCAGCGCGATGGCCGCCGCACCGGCGAGGAAGAGGGGAGCGAGGAAGTTCATGGCAGATTGATCTGGGCGGGACCGCCGCACGAAGCAACCACCCCAAAATGCTGTTCCAAGTGACGTCGAAGAATCTCCATCTCAACCGGCAGTCGGGAATGCTTTTTCGGCACGATCCAGAGCGCTCCGTCCCAGCCATCCGTAAAGATCTCGAACTCTTCTCCAGCGAATTGAAAGTCCGCGCCGACATCCTCACTGGACCAAAAAAACCTAGGCCGTCGAGTGAAGGCACCCCCCGGCAGGCTTTCAATGGCTTTGCAGAGGCGCGAATACGACACATCGCAAACCTGGAAGCTGCAGCCTGGGTTGTATTCGTTGATGGCAACAGACATTGGCGAACCTATTTCCGGATGGCCCGCCGGGTGATCGGGCCGCGCCGTTCGCGGTCGCGGAGGAAATCGAACAGCGCGAGTTCCAGCGGCGTGTCGGTCGTCATCACGTGGAAGGCGATGCCGTGCGCCTCGCAGGCCGCGCGCGCCGCGTCCTGATGACGACGCAGCCCGGCCAGATAGGTTTCACGCGCCGCGTCGGGATCGATGTAGAGGTCCTGCCCCGACTCCATGTCCTCGAACCGCGCGGATTGGCCGAACTTGAAGCTCGTCTCCGCCGGGTCCAGCACCTGGAACACCTCCACCTCGTGCCCGCACGCCGCGAGATGCCCGAGGCTGTTCTGGAGCTGGTCGATGGGCGCGAGCAGATCGGAGATCACCACCATCAAGCCCCGTCGGCGGACCAGTTCCACGATCCGACGCAACGGCGCGTCCAGGCTGGTGGCACGGGCTTCGGAGGGCTTCTCCAGCGCGAGCATCAATTGCCGCAGATGCCCCGGCCGATGCCGCGACGGCAAGTATTCGCGGATGCCTTCATCGAAGCTGAGCAAACCCACGGCGTCGCCCTGCTGGTGGAGGAACTGGGCGAAGGTCGCGGCCAAGGTGGCGGCGTAGTCGCGCTTGCGGTAGCTGAGCGAACCGAAGGCCATCGACGGGCTCAGGTCGAGCAGCAGGTGGCAGGGCAGGTTCGTCTCATCCTCGAACTTCTTGATGTAGCAGCGGTCCGTCCGCGCCATGAGCCGCCAGTCGAGGTAGCGCGGATCATCGCCCACGACATAGGGCCGGTATTCGGTGAACTCCACGGAGAAGCCGTGATACGGGCTGCGATGGAGACCGTTCCAGAACCCCTGAACCACCACGCGGGCGCGGAGCTCTAGGTTCTTCAACCGCATGAGCGCGGCGGGATCGACGAAGGAACGCTGGCCAACTCCGGGAACGGCTGGGGAAATCGTGTCGGCCATGCCCGTGGAGGGTAGTGGCGAACAACTCCGCCGCAAGCGGAAGGTTGGAAGAACCCCGGCCCGTCACCACTTGGACGCAAAGTCCTCTCGTAGTTCGACCAAGCGGCGATAGTGATCCGGATCACCCTGTCGCAGCAGCTCCAACTCTTCCGACTGATGGAGCCATAGCATCTGTAGCTGCCACCGAGACACAGCCCGCCGACTAGCCATTTGCTCATGGCTCGGCCGCGTCCATTCGCTCCAATCCCTGATCAGATCCGAAGCCGAATGGGTCTTCCCTTGGTCGATCTGCCAGATCGCCAGCGCGGCGGTGAACGCCCATACTTGTCGTCCCCCTTTTGGCTTCTCACCGCCAGGTCGCCACGTTTGCTCCAAGAGAGGCAGCGACGAGTTGGCCTTGGGTCCAATCTTGCCGAGACTTTGGATGATAGCGGAAACAAGGCTTCGAACCGGCCCCTCCTGTTGGCTTTTCTTGAAATCAAATGACGGCTCTGGCTGCCGTTTCCACAGGTCGATCAAGTCCGGCACCACGTCCGCCGCCTCCGGCCCGATGTCCCCCAGCGCCATGACCGCACCCCGCAGAACCTCGGGCGTCTCCTTGGAATCAGGAGCGATCATGGTCCGAAGCAGTGCCAGAGCCGCTGGATCAGCTCCTGCCACGCGCCCGACCACCGAAATCATCCTGGGGCGTTCCGTGGAGTTCCATCGCGGCAAAGAGGCCAAAAGTTCGGACGTCAGCGGCCTCGCCGCCGGTCCCATCTCGTGCAGAGTCCACCTCACCGCGTTCTCAGTATCGGTGGCCGAATCCGCGATCAACGGGGGGAGCGCCGCCAACACGGCGTTGGTGTCGCGGGACACCATCCACAAAGCCAACGCGGCCTCGGCTCGGACCGCGTTCGTCGCCGTTGTTGCAAGGTCCGCAGTGGGCCTTCGGGCGAGATGTGCCGCCGGTCCCAGGCTCTGAAAAATGCGGAGAATCCCCACTTGGACCTCGGGGTCCGCCTTCGGGAGTTCTTTCGCCAACATTGGAACCGCACCGACCGATGCACTGCTCATCTCGCGCAAAGTCATCAGCACCGCCAGCTTCCAATCGGTGTCTCCTTTTCGGAACTCCTCCAACAAGGCTGGAACCGCATTGGTGGCCCACGGTCCGAATTTACCCAGAAAGAAAAGTGCTCTCTCAGCCCGCGAATAGAGGATCGGATCCGGCAAGGCGCTGCGCGCAAACTGAGGGAGCTTCCTCCAAGCGTCGCGGTAGGTTTCGGACTCTCGCCAATCCGAGCCTTGGAGGATCGAGACCAAAGCGGGCACCGCGATGTCCGGCCCCATCTGTTCCAAGATCAAGGCAGCGTTGGTCCCGGAATTGAAGTTCCAACCTGCCCCCACCGCGTCCCAACGTTCGAGAATCACCTCCGCCGCCGGCCGCCCTTGGAACATCGCTTCCTCCGCCTGCATTCCCCGGGGCACCATGAGCAGAAACGCCAAGACCGTCGCCCATCCTCCTGAATACCAGCTCGAATAACCCCGGAATAATCCAACGTCGCTGCTCAATCCCTGGAACATGGCCGCAGGCTAAGAACCGCCCGGCGCACGACAAGGGAGAATTCCGCCATTCTACCGGCGGATGAATCGCTCGGCTCCGGCATCACCGGCTCTGGTCGGCGCGGGACGCCTGGCCCTCGCGGCCACCGGCGTGCTCCACCGCCTCGCGCATCTGCTGGAACCACCACTGGGCGCGGGACTGGCTGACGGTCTTGGGGCGGCGGACCCGGATGTTGCGGCGTCCTCCGAAGCTGAGATCGAGCTGCTTGGTTCCGATCATATACGGCCTTTCGTTGGACCGATGCTTCCAGAACCTCCCGGACAAGGGCTGTCCGAGCTTCCGGACACCCCGAATCTGCCACGGATCGCACAGCGGGCAACGGCCGCTGCCGATGTCCAATTGTCCGGCGTTGGCGGAAGTGGAATTGCCGGGCGAACAGTTTCTGGCTCGACGCGACGCTCCGGTTGAAGAACCGGCTGGGGTGCCGCCGTCGAACGGCCAACCCGGAAATCCGCTTGGTCATCCGGCGGAAAACCCGTCACAAATCGCCCCGGCACATTCCCACATGATGAACTCAACCCTTCTCCGTTGGCGCGGCGCGGCTCTGGCCTGCCTCGCCTTTTTCACCTGCGCGGTTCCGGGCCTGTTCGGCGCGGACTGGATCTCCTACGAGCCCAAGGCCGGTCCAGGCGCGGGCAAACACGTCGTCTTCCTGGCGGGCGACGAAGAATACCGCTCCGAGGAGGGATTGCCGATGTTGGCCAAGATCCTGAGCCAACGGCACGGTTTCAAGGCGTCGGTCCTCTTCTCCGTGAACCCGGACGGCACGATCAATCCCGACAACCAGAAGAGCCTCACGGGTTCCGAGGCGTTGGATTCGGCCGACGCCATCGTAATGCTGCTGCGTTTCCGCAACTGGCCGGAGGACGTGACGCGGCGTTTCCAGAACGCCTTCGAGCGCGGCGTCCCGATCATCGCGCTGCGCACCAGCACCCATGCCTTCAACGGCTATCCGCAGGGCAGCCCGTGGGAGGGCTGGAACTACAATCGCGGCGGCGGCTTCGGGAAGAAGGTCCTCGGCGAGACCTGGGTCACGCACTGGGGCGACCACAAGAAGGAGGCCATGCGCGGCGTCATCGAGCCCGCCGCCAAGGACCACGCCATCCTGCGCGGCGTCGAAGACGTCTTCGCCGATTCCGA
>CAMLMI010000156.1 GCA_946480965.1 uncultured Verrucomicrobiales bacterium
GCCCAGAGCTGGTGGAGCTGGTCCAAGCCAGCTCCCTGTTCGATCAGCTTCACGCTGGCCTCGTGGCCGATGAGCGTGCCGAAGCGGGGGCTCTTGAACTCGTCCGGATACATGCGTTGCAGCGTCGTCGCCAAGGCCACGCCCACATCCACCGGCCGGAGCGCGTCGCGGTCGGTCACCACGAACCTCACGCCGTGGCAGAGTTTCTTCGCGTGGACGCTGCTCTCGGGCGTGAACTGTGTCGCCTCAAAGCGCAGACCCGGCAGCTTCAACGCGTTCATCGCGTCGGCCAGCTTCGCCCCATCGATCCAAGGCGCGCCCACGTGCTCGAACGGCGTGGCGGTGCCGCGTCCGACGGAGACGGGATTGAACTCCACCAGGCCGACGCCGGGATAGAGCGTGGCCTGGGTGAGGTTGCGGATGTTCGGCGACGGGTTGATCCAGGGCAGCCCGGTTTGGTCGAACCACATGCCGCGCTTCCAGCCCTCGACCGGGATGACCGTCAGCTTGGCCTTGTAGCCCAGCTCCTCGTTGAACATCCCGGCCAGTTCGCCGACGGTCATCGCGTGGCGCACGGGGATGGTGTGGAAGCCGACGAAGCTCTGGAACCGCGTCTGCACCGGCCCCTCGATGATCGTGCCGCCGATGGGGTTCACCCGGTCCAGCACCATGATCTCGATGCCGGCCTTGGCCGCCGCGTCCATCGCGCCGCCCATCGTGGAGATGTAGGTGTAGAAACGGCAGCCGATGTCCTGGATGTCGAAGACCAGCACGTCGAGATCCGCCAACAGCTCCCGCTTCGGCTTGCGCGTTTCCATGACGAGCGCGGTGTAGTCGGCCTCGTTCATCCCGGCGGGGCGTTTCGGCGATTCGGGATAAAGGCTGATCACCGGCAAGCCGGTCTTGGTGTCCACGGAGTCGCCCACCTTGTCGTCCACTTCGCCGCGAATGCCGTGCTCGGGGCTGAAGAGGCGAACGAGCTTCACGTCCGGCGCCTGGTGCAGGAGATCGATGAGCGCGTGGCCGTCGCGGTCGCGGCCGGTGTGGTTTGTGATGAGGCCCACGCGCTTGCCCTTCAGCTTGGCGAAGCGGTCGCGCTTCAAGACGTCGATGCCGTTGAGCACGGCGGACGATGTCGCATTGGTCGAAGCTACCGGGCGGGCCTTCAGCGCGCCGGAAACGTTCGCGAAGTCGAAGCCTTTCACCGCCTGGGCCGCGACCGTGCCGATCTCGCGATAGAGCCCGGTGATGCTGCCCTTGCCGTCGGGATGCACACGGTTCGAGAGCAGCACGTAGAAAGTCCGGGAGAACGGATCGATCCAGAGGATGCAGCCGGTGAAGCCCGTGTGCCCGTAGGAACCGAGCGGGAAGAGCGTGCCGCGCGGACGGCTGTAGCCCGAGTCGATGTCCCAGCCCAAGCCGCGTCGCGCCTCGACGGCCTCGGGCGACTGCACGGCGGTCATCAAGCGAACCGTCTCCGGTTTGAAAACGCGCACGCCTTCCAGCTCGCCGAGGTTCAGCAGCATCTGCGCGTAGCGGGCCAAGTCCGCCGTGGTCGAGAAAAGCCCCGCATGTCCGGCCACGCCGCCCATCCGCCGCGCGGTGGGATCATGGACTTCGCCGCGCAACGGCTTTCCATCGACCAGTTCCGTCGGCGCGATGCGCGCGGCCGGAATTTGCTTCAGCGGGAGATAGCCCGTGTCGTTCATCTTCAACGGACCGAAGACCTCCTTCGCCGCGAAGGTGTCCAGCGGCTGGCCGCTGACGCGCCGCACGATCTCGCCGAGCACGATGAAGTTGATGTCCGAGTAGCGGAACCCCGTGCCCGGCGGCTGCGTGACGCTCTCGGCGCAGGCGCGCTCGATGGCCGCGTCGTTGCCGGTCCACGCCGGGCGCGCGGACAAGCCGGCCCGCAGCCCCGAAGTGTGCGTCAGCAGATGCCGCACGGTGATCGCGTCCTTCCCGCCGTTGGTGAACGCGGGGAGGTAGCGCGACACCGGCGCGTCGAGCGCGATGCGGCCGCGTTCAACGAGGAGCATGATCGCGGGAGTGGTGGCCACGACCTTGGTCAGCGAAGCCACGTCGAAGACCGTGTCGTCCGTCATCGGTTCCCGCGTCGGCGCGAGCGACTTCTCGCCGTAGGCGCGTTCGTAGGTCGCGCCGTTGCGGCCGAGGTAGAAGGCCGCTCCGGGCATCCCGCCATTGGTCACGTAGCGCGTGGTCGCGGCGTCGATGGCCGCAAAGCGCGAGACATCGAGCGCCGCTGCGGACGGTGCCTTCTGGTCCGAAGGAGCCACGTTGCGGCAACCGCTGGACAAGGCCAGCAGCAGGGCCAGGACGGCGAACGAACGGAGAAGCAGAACTCCCGGACCCGCGCGAAGACCCGGAAACGACGAGGCGCTGAACATGCCGTGTTTCATGCCGCGTTCGACGCGCCGTCGGAAGCCTTCTTGCACCCCCAATTTGGGTGCCTAGTCGATGCGGCGGACAATTGACTACGAACTCCACCATGACGTCTCCCGTGATCTCCACGTCCCCGAAGACCGGGCACCGGAGCGTCGTCTTCCCTCCCCTTCCCTCCCCTTCCCGACCGCGCCATCTCCGGACGGAAGCCTTCCGTGACCGGCGCGCAGCCCCGATCCCGATTGCCATGATGAAAGCCGTCTCCTTCGCCGCGCTGGTCGCGGCCCTGCTGTTGCCGCGCGCGGGCGTGGCGGACACCGTTTACATCACCGCCCGTCCTTCGCCCACCGGCACGGGGGCGAACTTCGACGGCACCTATCTGGAGACCGTCCCCGGTTCCGACACCAGCGCCAAGGGCACAGCTCTCGGCGCACCGGCCCGCGACGGTTCGCGCTTCTTCTCGAACTCCTTCTCCAACGCGGTGGAGGGCATCCCCGGCTTCACCCTGACGCCGACGCTCGGCGTGCCCGGCGGTGTCTATCAGATCCACCACAACTTCAGCGCCACGGCGGGCAACGTCAGCACCGACCTCGTGCTCACCGCCGTCTGCACCACGGGCGGCACGCTGTCGTTTTCCGACACCGGCACGAACTTCCAGCGCGCCGCCGGCAACCCGGCCTCCAAGTGGATGCTGCTCGGCTACGTGACCAACGCGGTGGACAGCGCCAATCCTTCGATCGACTTCGGCTACCTCTCCGGCCACGTCAGCGCCGGTGCGAGCCAGCGGCTGCTCGTCGATGTCTTCCGCTTCACCCTCTTCGAGCCCTGCCTGAACGTGCCCGTCGTCGGCGTCACCGGTCCGCTCTCGGCGGATGTGAACCAGGTCGTCGTCACCGGCGTGGCCGAGGGCGCGACCGCCGTGACCGTCTATCAGAACACGGGCTCCGGCATGGTCGCCATCGGGACGAAGACGGCCGACATCGTGGCGGGCAACAACACCGTGGCCGTCACGGGCCTCGTGAAGGGCGCCTCCGTCGCGGCCACGCAGACCCTCGATGGCCAGGAAGGCTGCACCCCCACGGCCGGCCTGCTCGTCGGCGGCGGCGCGAACCCCCGCATCCGCATCGCCCTCAGCATCCGCGAGACCGACAGCACGGGCCCCGCCGGCGCCCCGGGCAACACCGCCAGCGCGAACATCCACTTCCTCGGGGCCACCGCCACGCTTGCCGGTTCGCCCGTTGGAGGCCTCGTCGTCCATCCCAGCAATACTTGGCAGACCGTTTCGTTCGAGCGCGGCAACGTCGTCCTCGGCGAATCCTCCAACGTCCTCGGCACCGCCTCCCCCGGCGGGGCCTATGCCGGAGGCGACAAGGCCACCATCAAGGTCTTCGCATCCATGCTGAACACCAACACCGGCCTGCCCTTCTACTCCCCGGTCGGCGCCACCTCCCCCGAAGTCACCTCGGCCGAGCCGTTCACCGTGAACTGGACCTGGGCCGCCGTGGACGGAGCCACCGGCTACCGCCTGCTCCGCGACATCAACGGCGCCGGCTTCACCGAGTTCGCCGACACCACCGAGACCGCCTACAGCGACGACTCCGGATGGTCCGCCGGCAGCGAGGTCACGCCGAACGCGATGCAGACCACGCCTTCCATCCGCTGGAACGGCACCGGCACCAACCCCAACGCCATCCCCGGCAACTGGGGCGTGCTCGACGCCGTCGCCCTGGCCATCGACGACCTCACGGACGTCGGCCCCTACGACCTCTACATCGACAACCTCCAGAACGGCGAAACCGTCTGGCAGTCCTTCGAGGCCTCGGAAACGGGCGCGACCGACGTGGGCTTCCGCGCCCCCACCTTCTCCGGCACCACCTCCGGCAACCTGCTCAGCGCCCCCAGCCTCTCCGCCGTGACCGACGCCACGGCCGACACCGGCACCAAGTCCTTCCGCGTCCGATTCCAATGGTCCGGCACCAACGAGACCCGCTGGGTCCGCCTCACCACCTCCGGCGTGGGCAACCCGCAGGTGAACCTGGACGAACCGATCTCCTTCCGCCTGCTGCTGCTGCCCGTGGGCTCCAGCCCGCAACCGCCCGTCTCCCTCTCCCTCGCCGCCAGCCGGGTGGATGGCAAGGTCGTGCTCAACTGGACCGGCACGCATCAGCTCCAGGCCAGCGACGCCGTCACCGGCACCTTCACCAATGTCCCCGGAGCCACCACCGCGCCGTGGACCAATGCCTTCACCGGGCCGCAGATGTTCTTCCGGCTGACGGAATGATCTCCGCAACGCAACCAACCCAACTCCGAAACGCATGACAAAACGCCTCCTCGCCCTCGCTGGGCTCTGCGCCGTGGCCCTGCCGGGCACGACCCGGGCCCAGCTCCTCACGGACTTCGAGAGCTTCACGGCTCCGACCGCGAACGGAACCGTGCTCTTCCGTTCGCCCAACATCTCCGGCTCCACCTCAGCGAAGCTGGAGGCAGCTCCTTCCACGCTCATCACGGCGGTGCGCAACGTGGACATCCCTGCGGGCAACGCCTCCGTCGGGGACAACGCGCTGGTGACCAGCTTCAACTTCGTGGATTCCGGCGGAGCCCCGCTCTGGCTGCGTTTCACCACCTTCAACACCGCCACGCTGCCCAATCCCACGATCACGCTGGCCGCAGGGACCGGGCTCCAGTTCGACATCTGGACGGATCACGCCATGTATGTCTCCGCGCTCATTCGCGAGACCGAAACGGACTTGGCCTTCGGGGCCAATGGCGGTGCAACCGGGAGCATCGAATTTCTCGGAGGCACTCCCAGCGCGGCCTCGGGCAATCGGGGAATGTCGGTCGCCGCCGGGACCTGGACCACCGTGTTCTTGGAATTCCAAAACCCAACCGCCACGCCTGTTTCCGGGTTCACCGGCAATGGCGTCCTTGACGTCGGCGCGGATGGAAAAGGCGTGCTGGAATCGCTCGGCTTCGCCTTTGACGACACCACCGACAACCGCGACAGCGACATCACCATCTGGTTGGACAACATCCGCGTCGCCCCCGTCCCCGAGCCCTCCACTGCCGCTCTCGCTCTCGCGGGTTTGGCCGGGCTGGGCTGGATGCGGCGGCGTCGGTCCTGATCGAGTTTCTTGTTGCCTCCGGGGCCGGCCTTGTCGTGCGTGGCCGGCCCCTTTCCTTTTCCCATGCTCCGTCCCCAGTTCTTCCTCCTCGTCCTCGTCTTCGTCCTGTTCCCCTGCGCGGCATCCGCCCAGGAGATGCGCGCCCTCTGGGTGGACACCTTCAACGCGGGAATGCGCAACGCCTCCGAAGTCTCCGCGCTCGTGGCCAACGCCCGCGCGGGCAACTTCAACGCCGTCTTCGTCGAGGTCCGCAAGCGCGGCGACGCCTACTACAACAGCCAGTTCGAGCCCAAGGCCACCGACGTCAGCCCGCAGAGCTTCGATCCCCTCGCCGATCTCATCGCCAAGGCCCGCACCGGCGGCGCGCCCATCGAGGTCCACGCCTGGATCACCACCTATCTCGCCTGGAACCGCCAGGCCACGCCGCCCTCCCAGCCCACGCATCCCTATAACCTCCACCCCGACTGGCTCAGCCGCGACGACACCGGCGAAACCTGGGACGACTCGAACTACCAGTTCGACCAGGGCCATCCCGAGGTGCAGCAGCACGTTTTCAACGTGGCGATGGACCTCGTCTCGAACTATGACCTCGACGGTTTCCACTTCGACTACGTGCGTTTCTCCGGCAACCGCTGGGGCTACCACCCGGTAGCGGTGGAACGGTTCAAGCGCCGCTTCAACCGCAGCGCCACGCCCGCCTACAACGACCCGCTCTGGCTCCAGTTCCGCCGCGACCAGGTCACGGGCCTCGTGCGCAAGGTCTATCTCTCCGCCATCGCGCTGAAGCCGCAGATCAAGATCTCCGCCGCCACCATCTGCTTCGCGCCGGGCATCACCGGCGATTCGCAGTGGTTCAGCAGCTCCGCCGCCTACACGGACAAGCTCCAGGACTGGCGCGGCTGGATGCAGGAGGGAATCCTCGATCTCAACGTGCCGATGGCCTACTTCCGCCAGAACGACGCGGGCCCTGGCTACAACCGCGCGACCGACTGGACCAACTGGTCGAACTTCGCGAAGGACCGGAAGTTCAACCGCCACGTCGCGCTCGGTGCGGCCACCTATCTGAATTCCGCCTCCAACTCCATCCACCAGCTCCGCACGACGCGCGTTCCCACCGCGTCCGGCAACCGCGCCGACGGCGTCTTCCTCTACTCCTACGCCGCGCCGGGCACGAATGTGACCCGCACCCAGTTCTACGCCGCCTTGACCGTCGGCCCCAACGCGCACGACACGAATACAACGGCCGTCTTCGCCTCGCCCGCCACCGTGCCCGAGATGCCGTGGAAGACCTCGCCCACGCGCGGCCATCTCAAGGGCTTCATCACGGGAGCCGACGACGGCACCGCGCTCGACGGCGTGAAGGTGCTGCTCACCGGCGCGCAAAGCCGGGGCCAGACCAACGACGCCACCGGCTTCTACGGCTTCGTCGATCTGCCTGCTGGCGACTACTCCCTGACCGCGAGCTACAGCAATCGCCTGACGAAGACCGTCTCCGTCTCGATCACCAACGGCTTCGTCACCACGCTCGACCTGGCCCTTGATTCGCCCAACCTCTCCACCATCGCCGGACTGGCCGCTCACCCCGGCGAAACCGAAGCGATCCTCACCTGGAACGAAACCACCGAGCAGGTGCTGCGCGTGGAATTCGGCCCGACCGCGCAGCTCGGGAGCACCTCGACCGTCGATGCCGTCTCGGCCCAGGCCCGATCGTTCCTGCTGCCGGATCTGGCGGGCAACAGCGCGCACTTCTTCCGCCTCGTTTCCCTCTCGGGCACCAACCTCCGGACGACCGCCATCGGCGGCTTCACCACGGCGGGCCTGATCGATCTCGACAATCCCTCGGCCCAATATGTCGGCAGTTGGACCACGGCCACTTCTTCCACCGACAAATATCTGGCCGACTACCGTTTCGCCGGAACGTCGGTCGGTTCCGAAACCGCCACGGCCACCTTCACCCCGTCCATTGCCACGCCGGGGCGTTATGACGTGTTTGTCTGGTATCCGCAGGGGGCCAATCGTTCCACGGCCGCGCCCCACACGGTTTCCGGCGCGGACGGCGCGGTTGTCGTCCCGGTGAACCAGACGGTCAATGGCGGCGGCTGGCGGTTGTTGGCTTCGGGTCGGCGCTTCGCCCAAGGCACGGGCGGCTTCGTCCGGCTCTCCAACCAGACGCTCGACGCGGCCAAGGTGGTCATGGCGGACGGTGTGCGCTTCGCCTACGCGGCCGATCAAGGCCCGGTCCCGGACTGGTGGTTGCAGGCGCACTTCAACGCATTGCCCGATCCGACCCTGGACCCCGATGAAGACGGCCTGACCACGGCCGAAGAATACTTGCTGGGCACGATCCCTACGGAAGCCGCCTCGACCAGCTCGCTGGTCATCGAACCGATTTCGGCGAACGAACTGAGATTCGTCTTCTCCCCCTACCGCGCCGACCGCAGCTATCGCCTGCTCTCCGTCTCCGCGCTGGAAGAACCAATCTGGACCCCGGCAACCAACGCGACTCTAAGCGTCCTTGGTGAACGCACCGCCGCCTTCACGATCACGAACCTGACGGATGCCCAACGCTTCTTCCGGGTGGAGACGAGCGAGTGATCCCGTAGCGGCGAACGTCCGGCCACAGCGCGCTAGCCTCTTGATGTTTTCAACCGGTCATCCAATCAAGGATCGCCGATAGCACTCTCTCACCAAAGGCGCGGTGCTGTGACCACCACCTGCGCTCTGCCTTGCGGCACTCAGGACAATATATGACAAGCTCCCTCCTCTTGATCGAAACTGTCCTTATCTGAGGGCTGCCATAAAACACGTAGCACCGGCCGTGTGGAAACTTCTCCCTCGCTTGAAAGTAGCCGCTGTCTCGCACCCGACTGTCGTGGATCTTTCGCGCATTCCCCTCAACGAGGTCGCAGCCGTGTAGATCACATTTTTTCGTGTCGGACATGACGAGGCGAACGTCCGTTCGCCGCTACGGCTCGGCTACTCCCGCTCGGGGAACTCGAAGTTGACCTTGCCCTTCGCGTCCATGACCAGCCACGCGGAGAAGGGCTTGCCGGACTTGCTGATGAACTTGTCCAACAGGTCGCTCTTCTTCGTCGCGAGCAGCTTCTTCACCTCTTCGGGCGAAACCTCGCGCTGGAGGATGACCTTGCCGGTCTTGAAGGTGCAGCGTTTGGTCTCCCGCTGCGTGTTCTCGCAGAGGTAATCTTTCGGTCCGGTGAAGACCTTGCCGCCGCACTTGGGACAGACGCCGAGCGACTCCTGGCCGGCGAAATCCACCGGAGCCTCGGGCTCCTTCGACTTCGCCGACTTGCCCTTGGCCTCGCGCTTCTCGAACTCGAACTTCACGTTCTTGTCCTTGTCGAGGGTCAGGAAGGCCTTGAACGTCCGGTTCGTCTTCTTGCTGACGAACTTGTCCAACAGGTCGGTCCGGCCGTTGGCCAGCAGCTTGACGATCTGGGCCTTCTCGATGGGCTGCTGGAGGATGACCGCGCCGGTCTTGAAGTCGCACGTCTTGCCCGCGCCCACGGCCTTCTCGCAGACGTAGTTCATCCCGTTCTCGAAGACGCGCGCACCGCACTTCGGACAGGTGCCGAGCGGTTCCTTGCCGGTGAAGTCCACCGGGGCCGCGTCCTTGCCGTCCTCGTCCTTCTTGTCCTCGCCGAAGTCGAACTTCACCTCGTTCTCGGGCGAGAGCTTGATCAGCGCGGCGAAAGGGAACCCCTTCATGCTGCGGAAGCCCTGGAGCGGCCCGATCTGCTTGTCACGGATCAGCGTCTCGACCTCCGCGGGCTCGAACATGCGGCTGGAAAGAACCTTCCTCACCGCGAAGTCGCAGCTCTGGCACTTGAACTCGCGGAACTTCTCGTGGATCTCGCCGCCGCACTTCGGGCAACGCGCGGTCAACACACCGAAGTCGCCGGGAATGGTGTCCTTGTCGTAGCGCTTGGCCTTGCTGACGATCTCCTCGGTGAAGCGCCGGATCTCGCCCATGAACTGGTCGCGGGGCAGTTGGCCGCGCTCCATCTTCTTGAGCTGGAATTCCCAGTCGCCGGTCATCTCCGGCTTGGTCAGCTCGCTGACGCCGAGGCCGTCGAGCAACTGGACCAGCGAGAAGGCCTTGGCCGTGGCCTGGAGCTCGCGCCCGTTGCGCAGAAGATACTCCTCCGAGATGAGGCCTTCGATGGTGGCGGCGCGGGTGGCGGGCGTGCCGAGACCGCGTTCGCTCATCGCGTCGCGCAGCTCCTCGTCGTCCACCAGCTTGCCGGCGCTTTCCATCGCGCTGAGCAGCGTGGCTTCGGTGTAGCGCGGCGGCGGCTTGGTGGTGTTCTTCTTCACCTCCACGTCGGTGGTCTGGACCTTCTCGTTCGGCTGCACGGGCGCGAGGCTCGGCGCTTCGTCCTCGCCCTGCGCCTCCTTGCCGTAGACCTCCAGCCAACCGGCCTTCACCAAAACTTTGCCCACGCTCTTGAACGGCTCGCCTTCCACGCGGGTGATGCGGACGGTCTCCATGTGCTCCGCCGCCGGGTAGAAGATGGCGAGGAAGCGCTTGGTCACGAGGTCGAACAGCTTCTGCTCGGGCTCGCTCAGGTTCTTCGGCAACTGGCCGGTGGGAATGATCGCAAAGTGGTCGCTGACCTTCGCGTTGTTGAAGATGCGCTTGTTCGGATGCACCCAGCCGGAACTCAGGATCTTTCCGGCGAACGGCGCGTAGTTCGTGTCGCCC
>CAMLMI010000157.1 GCA_946480965.1 uncultured Verrucomicrobiales bacterium
CCCCTGACCCCTCCTTGTAGGGGTGCCGATCACACGCGTCCGGCGGTCGAATGACGCCCTGCCTTATCCCCTCCTTGGAGGGGTCAGGGGTGGGTTCCGGTTCTCGCGACTGAGGCTGTGCGGTGAGATTTTTCCTAAAGTCGGAATGGTTTTGCTCGGCACGCGACTTGCAGAAGGACGGGTATCCAACTGAATTGAGAATCAGATCCACGCTCTCTTTGGACAGAAGTTGATCCAGCCCGGGACACTTGGCTGGAAAGATGAACGCCGGACCGCTCCGCTTTCGCAGGGCTTGGTCTGGCACGTTCCCGGCTCTTCTCATCGGCATGAAGAGCTTACTCGTCCTGTCCTCGCTCATCGCCTTCGGACTGTCAGCCAGCGCGAACGACGCGGTCACGGTCAAGGTGCATTCCCTCAAAGGCCCCGCGCCGATCCTCGACGGCAAGGCGCTGGAGAAGGGCAAGGCTTTGAAGGCCCAGGACATCCTGCTCACCGGCGAAGGCACGACCGTCGAACTCATGGTCCAAATGGGCGCGACCGAAGGTCCGGGCACGCTGGTCCGCGTCACGCCGAACAGCAGGATGACCGTCCTGAGCCTCACGCAGTTCACCCAGGACGACGAGCCGATGATGGACTTCGAGGTCGCCGCCACCAAGGTGAGCGAACCCGCCGTGGGCCTCGCGGCCGTGATCAAGGATTGATCCCGTCGGCCAAAGACGCGGAGCGCGGAGCAAGGCGCCGCCCCGCGCCAAACGTCTTCCCCCAATCTGTCCGTCATTCTCAACAGGCTCTCGGACAAGCTTCCCGTGAACGGCTCCGGCGATCCTCTTGCCGAAGCCGTCTCTTTCTTTGCTTCCCTCGCTGTCTTCGCGTGAGGCGATTTCCGCACCCGCCCGCCTCAGCCCATTCCGGCGAAGCCTGCGGCGTTGACCTGTGCCGGGCTTCTCGGAACTCTCCCGCCCGATCATGCACCTGCTGCCGCCCCACATCCGCTCGGACAAGATCCTGATCCGCGTCGTTCCCTTCGTCGTCTTCCTCGTGCTGACCAGCGTGCAGGGCATGTTCGGCGAGGAAGGCCGCTACTGGATCTACTTCCTGAAAACCGTGGTCGGAGCCTGGCTGCTCTACGACATGATCGGCATGGTCAAGGAGCTGGAATGGAAGTTCTCCTGGGAAGCCTGGGCCGTCGGCATCGGTGTCTGCGTCATGTGGGTGGGCATCGATCCCTACGTGCCGACCTTCGGCGAATTCATGCACAAGCTCGGCTTCATGCCGCCGCCCAAGCCGCCGGAGAAACCCGAGCTGCCGTGGAACCCGTTCAACCAGTTCGAGGGCAGCGCCGCGATGGCGTGGTTCTTCATCGTGGTCCGCACGCTCGGTTCGACCATCGTGGTGCCGCCGCTGGAGGAGATCTTCTACCGGTCGTTCATCTACCGCTACATCATCAAGGTGGACTTCCTCGCGCTCTCGCCCCGCACCTGGAGCAAGCTGGCGTTCTTCCTCACCGCCGTGATCTTCGCCGCGACCCATTTCCAATGGCTGGCCGCCATCCTCTGCGCCTTCGCCTACCAGGGGCTGGTGCTGTGGAAAGGCCGCTACGGCGACGCCATCGCCGCCCACGCCATCACGAACTTCCTCCTCGCCATCTGGGTCGTGTGGAAGGGCGCGTGGCAGTTTTGGTGACAAGTGGCACGAGTCCTCTTCGACTCTCTCCCAACAAAATATGCCGGATGTATCTTCAGAACAGGTTGCGCAGTATCTCTTGCATGCTTCGACGGCGGAACTGATGAATCTGTTGGCTCCTGTTCTCGCGGCGCGGACAAGCGAAGCGAATGGTGTCATTTCGAAGACCGTTCTTTGCCAAGTCAGTCGTCTTGTTGAACCTCTGGCTGGAGAGGACGGATGGGAGTTTGAGGTGGCAGGTATTCCAGCAGACAGGGCGGAGTGGAAAGCATTCGAAAGTCAGGATCTTTGGGAAAGCGGTCATTGCTCGCGATGCGCTCTGGAGATCTGTTCTTATGCCAAGCAAGCTTTGTGTCCTCTTTGCGGAATCATAGTGAGCCTGACCTAGTTCTTGGAGAAGCCCCTGATGTCTTCTCCCGTAATCCTCCACGAAGACCCCGACCTGCTGGTGGTGGCCAAACCCGTCAGCTGGAACACCCACGCGCCCGCGCCCTATGCCGGCGAAGGTCTCTACGATTGGCTCAAGCACCGCGAACCCCGCTGGGCCGATCTCGCCATTCTTCACCGGCTCGACAAGGAGACGTCCGGCCTCCTCGTCTTCGGCAAGTCGCCCGTGGCCAACCGTTCGCTCACGGAACAGTTCACCGCCCGGACCGTCGAGAAACGCTACCGGCTCTGGACCGACCGGCCCGTGCCGTTTGAGGAGCGCCTGGTCCGCTCCAATATCCACCGGCTCGGCGACCGCTACGCCAGCTCCCAGCAAGCCGGGGAGAACGCCGAGACGCTCTTCCGCGTCGTCTCCCGCGAAGGCGGACGCACCGTGGTGGACGCGTTTCCCCACACCGGCCGCACCCACCAGATCCGCGTCCACGCCGCCGAAGCCGGTTTTCCCATCCTCGGCGACACGCTTTACGGCGGAAGCGCGTTTCCCCGCGTCTGCCTGCATGCCGCCGCCTTGACCTTTCGCCATCCGACCACGGCGGAAGAGGTCTCCTTCCAGCGCGACGAAGACTTCGCCGCTCCCGCCCGGCTCAGCCTGCGTGAAGCCTGCATCAATCCGGAGGAAACCGACGCCTACCGGGTGATCCACGGGGCGGCGGACGGCTGGCCCGGTTGGTTCGTCGAGAAGCTGGGGCCGTGGCTTTTGTCGCAGAGCGAAACCGAACCGACCGCCGCCCAGCGCAAGGAACTGGAAACGCTCGCCGCCCATTTCCAGAGCCGGGACGTTTACCACAAGCGGTGGAACGCGAAGGTGCGCGAGACCGATACCGCCGCCGCGTCCCCGCAGCTCCTCTTCGGCGAAGCCGCGCCGGAACGGTTCCTGATCCGCGAGAACGGCGTGTCGTATCGGATGGGCTTTGGCGAAGGCTACTCCGTGGGCCTCTTCCTCGATCAACGCGACAACCGTCGCCGCTGGTTGGTGAACCACGTGGCGGCCGGTTTCGGTGGGGCGTTCCCCTCGACGTGCGACGTGCGACGTTCAGCATTCAGCGTTTCCCGAACTCCGAACTCCGAACTCCGAACTCCGAACGCTGAAGCGCCCGAAGTCCTTAACACCTTCGCCTACACCTGCGGTTTCTCCGTTGCCGCCGCGCTCGGCGGCGCGCGCGTGACCAGTCTGGACCTGTCGAAGAAGTATCTCGATTGGGGCCGGGACAACTTCGCCGCCAACGGACTCGATCCGGCCGGCCACGACTTCATCTACGGCGACTGTTTCGACTGGCTCCGGCGTCTTGGCAAGAAGGGCCGTCGCTACCACGGCGTCATCCTCGATCCGCCCACCTTCTCGAACTCGAAACAGTCCGGCGCCTTTCGCGTGCAGAAGGATTTCGGCACGCTCGTGTCCGACGCACTGACCGTGCTCCACCCCGGCGGCACGCTGCTCGCCTCCTGCAACGCGGCGAACTGGCCGGCGGAGGAGTTCCTCACCGCCGTGCGTGGCGCCATCGGCCGCTCCGGCCGGAAGATCCTCGCCGAACACTACGTGCCGCAGCCGCCAGACTTTCCGATCACGCGCGAGCAACCGGCGTATCTGAAGACCTGTTGGCTAAGGATCTCCTGAGATACTTTGAACCGCAGATGAACACGGATGAACGCAGATCAAGAGTTGGACTGGTTTCCAGCCTGTCCCGCAGTTTCTGCTCCAGTCTCGTTCCAGACTTTGCGTCTTGTGTGCCTTCTTGCGGCCACTCCTTCTCCCCGTGCTGATCGCCTTCCACAAGCCCTACGGCGTCCTTTCCCAGTTCACGTCCGACGGTTCTCCGAACCGGACGATGGCCGAGTTTGGTTTTCCCAAGAACGTCTATGCCATCGGGCGGCTCGACGCCGATTCCGAGGGGCTTCTTCTGCTGACCGATGAGGCGGGATTGAACACGCGCCTTCTCCATCCCACCCGGGGCCACGAGCGCCGCTACTGGGCGCAGGTGGAACGGGTGCCGAGCGACGAAGCCCTCCAGCAGCTGTCCCGGGGCGTGGTCATCCAAGGCTACAAGACGCTGCCCGGAAAAGCCTGGCGGCTCGATCCCCAGCCCGAAGTGCCGCCGCGCGATCCGCCCATCCGCTTCCGGAAGAACGTGGCCGATTGCTGGATCGGCTTGGAACTGGTCGAGGGGAAGAATCGCCAGGTTCGTCGCATGACCGCCGCCGTCGGCCATCCGACGTTGCGGCTGATGCGGGTGCGGATCGGCCAGTTCGAGCTGGGTGATCTGAAGGCGGGGAAGTGGATCGAACTGGGCGCGGAGGAGCGGAAGCGGGTTTTGCGTGAGTCGGAACGATGCGGTTGAAAGGACGTCAGGCTTCCAGCTGCTTTGTAGAAACCTTGTAGGCCGGGTTCCCCAACCCGGCGCGGCCAAGAGACTGCTTAGGAAATCAATTGCGGGAAGCAGCCTTGCTACGAAGACCCGACCACGAGGTTCTCTGCAGAGCAGCTTCCGGCCTGTCCTCCTAAGGCAACCGCAAGATGCGGTAGAAGCGCCGGTCGCCGAATTGAACGGAGTCGCTCAGGGTGGTGGTCGCGGACGTGGCGGTGATCGGTTGGTCCACGTCGAGCCATGTGCCGGTCTCCAGGTTGTCGCGGGTCTGGAGCTGGTAGCGGAATCCGGGCTTGGTCTCGAAGGTCAGGGAGACGGTTTCGCCGGCCAGGACGGGAACCAGTTCGGGCACGGGCGGCGGCGTGGAGCTGTTGGCCACGCCGGGTGTCGGGGTCAGCTGGGGTTCGATATAGGCGCTGCCTTGCGGCCAGCGGCCTTCGGAGACGTCGTCGGTCTGGGGACCGAAGTCGACGCGGTCCACGAGGAAGCCATCCGGCGCGTAGAGCGCGATGCTTTCGCCGTCCTTGCCGAGCTTGAAGTCCACGTGGAGCTGCGGGCTTCCGGGCGTGTTCTGTTCGGGCTGTTCGTCGGCCCAGACGAGGCGCAGGGCACCGGCGGGCACGGTGTAGCCGTCGGGGATGATGAAGCGGACGGGGTTGTTCGGTTTGTCGGTGAGGGACCAGCCCGCGAGGCTGACGTTCGTGGCGGTGGGGTTGTAGATCTCGAACCAGTCGTCGGCCGCGTTGTCGGCGGGGTCGCGCACGGAGCCGGTGTTGCCGGCCATCCACTCGTTGATCCTCAGCGGCGGCCATTCGGCGGTGGCGGTGTTGATGACGGCGAAGTTGGTGGAGGCGACGACGCGGCCATAAGCGTCATGGGCGGCCACTTGGAGCCAGTTGCTGCCGGAGACGAGGCGCAACGGCGCGGTCCAGTTCGTCACGGTGGACCAGGAGGCTTCCAAGGGCAGGCCGTTGACCAGAAGAGTTCGGACGGTGACGGGCGCGCGGCCGGTGAGCGTGATGGTGGGCACGGACGAAGTGGCGGGCGCGGTCAGACCGAACGTCGCCACCGGAATGACGCTCTGGAGATAGGTGCGCCGGGCGGCCATGAAGTTCTTGATCGAAATGGGCTGCTGCACGGTCAGTCCTTCGGCCCGGAAGGCGGCGTAACGCGCGTCGAGGATCGGGGTGAAGACGGCGGGATCGAGCGGGCCATCGACCGCGTCCTGCATCAGGCCGAGGTATTCGCGCTGAAAGGCGGGCGCGCCGCTCAGCATCTTCAGCAGCACGGGATCATGGCAGTTGTAGATGCTGTCGGTGGCCGGGCGGCTCACGGGGCTGCCGAGGCCAAGCTCGATGTCCCACAGGAGCGTGACCCAGCGGCCGTCGTCGGGCCGGTAGGCGAAGGAGTTTTTGCCGCGCTCGTAGCCGTAGCTGTCCCAGTCGCCGCAGATGTGGTGGGCGGCGATGGAACCGAGGAACTGCCGGACGTTGACGTTCTGGAGCACGTTGCTGACGAAGGCGGGGCCGGTGCCGGGCGTGTTCATGGCGAGCACGAGGTTGGTGAAGCCGCTGGCGTTGTCCGGCGTGTCGGTGGCGCGAGGACGCCAGGTCCAGCGGTAGCGCTTGGGGTCGATGCGGCCATCGGGCAGGCTGAAGCGTTCGAGCGTGGCGGTCTCGTAGTCGAAGTCCTCGCCGTTGCCGGAGAACTCGAACCAGTCCTCGATCTTGCGGAGCTGGCCGTTCTCGTCGTCGGGATAGACGCCCTCCAGATACTCGGCGTTGGGCTGCTGCGAATCCTCGTAGATGGTGCCGCGCCGCAGGCCGTTCAGATAGACGTGGACGTGGCGCTTGTGGTTCGAGGGCAGGCCGAGCTTGCGGGCGATCCAGTTGCCGGTGATCTCGGCCTGGATCGACGGGTCGGGGAAGAAGGTGCCGCTCTGGGAGGTGTCGATGGCGCTGAGGACGAAGTTTTTCGCGCCCAGCAGGCGTTCATCCGGCTGGAAGTTCAGCTCGTAGTCGCAGGTCTGGCCGGTGGGACCGTTGTAGCCCGCGTAGAGGGTGTGGAACGGACTGCCGCTGTAGAGCGTGTCCACGCCGTAGATCACGCGGTTGGTGCCATGGACGAACGTGCAGTCCATCGGGTCGTTCGCGTTGATCTCGCGGCTTGCCCAGAAGCTGCGCGTGGCCTCGGTGATCCAGATGCGGTAGGTGCCGAGGCTGCCGGGCACGGGCGCTTCGCCCCAACGGATCAGAGCTTCGCGGCCGCTGGCTTCGATCGGGAAGGAGTTGGTCGCGATGGGCGAAACGGCGACGTCATTGGCGAAGACCCTGAACGCCACCATCGCGCCCGACGCCTGGCCGGGCACCGTGGCGGAATAAACGCCGTCGCCCGCGACGGCATCGCCGCCGGTGCCGTCGTCGCGCATGGCGACGGAGGACAAGGCGCTCGAAGGATCGACGCGGTAGCGCAACGACACGGCTCCGATGCCGTTCGGGTCCTGCACGGTGGCGGAGACGACGACCTCCTGACCGGCAGGAGGCAGCACGGGCGAATGCGTGACGCCGTAGATGGCGGGCCCGGCGTTGGCCACGCGACGCGAGTTTGCCTGGCCGGGCGTGCCGAGATTCGTCGGCACGTCGAGCTGGGCGGCCACTTCCATCCAATGCCCGCGCGTGCGGAAGAGCAGCAGCGGCGAGCCCTTGAGCCAACGAACCTTGGCGCGGAAGGTCGCGGTGTTGCTTCCGCCCGTGGTCAGCGTGGAGGTCAGTGTGCGGTGAACCTTGTTCGGCCCGGCGTCGCCGCGATCCGTGGCGACGAGATGCAGCGCGCGGGAACCACCGGTGCCGGCCGCCGATTCGATGAACGAGCGGCGGTGCGTGCCGCCGAAGGTGTAGCCGCTGTTGGACACGGTCTCGAAACCCGCGTTGGAGATGCGGTTCCCGCCGCCGTTGTTCCGCAGTTCGAGATCGTCGATCAGCGCTTCGCCTTCGCCCTGGAGGAAGAACTCGATGCGGTTCGGCTGGCCCCGGCTGCTGGACATGCCGTTCACCAACGGCTGCGTGACGTCGATGGTGGTCCAGGCCGATTTGCCGGACTCCTCGCTGGCGGCCCAACTGGACGGTTGTCTGCGGTCGGCGCGTGGATCGATCAGCTCCAGGCTGGAGCCGCCGCCGTTGGCATACGCGGGCCACTGGCCGCCGGTGGAATACGTCACCTCGTCCACCGTGATGTCGAGGTGGTTGGTGGTGGCCACGCCCGAACCGTTGGTGGAGACGATGGTGTCGGGCATCGTCAGGGCCAGTCGTTCACCGCCGCCCGCGAGGCTGCCGGAGAAGTCCCCCAGGGCGTTCGCGGAATTGAGCTGGGGATGCTTGGGCAGGAGATGGGCACGGTTGCGGGCGACGACCAGGAAGCCGTTGGCCGGGATGCTCGTGCCAGTGGGAAAGGTGAAGTCCACGCCGCCGACCAGCTTCCAGCCGGAGAGATCGACGGCGGCGAGGCTGCGGTTGTGCAGCTCCACGAACTGGTCGTCGTTGTTCCCGCTGATGGGCTCATACATCAGCTCGTTGATCACGACGGACTCGACGCGGAAACCGGCGTTGGCCGTGCCTCCGGTGATCGTGCCGAGCCGGTGCCAGGCGTCGCCGCCATTGGGCCAACGGCCGGTGGAGACGCCGTTCTCCTGCGCCTCGTAGTTCACGGCGTCGAGCACGCGGGTGCCGCCGGCGTTGCGGAAGACGATCTTGCCCCCGGCGGCGTCGAGGCGGAACCCGAGCGTGGCCTCCGTCAGCTGCAAGTAGCCGCGCGCGGCCAGCGTCGTGTTGGTCGGAAAGGTGAAGCGGTTCGTCTCCACCTTGTCGGACAACGTGCAGCCGGAAAGGTCCACGGTGGTGTTGCCGTGGTTGTAGAGCTCGACGAAATCGACCAACGGGGCGTCGGTGTGGGCGAGGAATTCGTTGATGACCACAGCGCGGTCCGGTTCAGCCCCGATCACGTCCTCGGCTCCGGGAGAACCGCCGACGCGGTCGCTGGCCGACCAGGCGCGGGGATCGTTCTCGCCGTAGCTCGGGCGACGCAGCACGAGCGAAGGCCCGGCGCCATCGGGAGCCACGGGCCAGGGAGCCTGCGTGTCGTATTCCACCTCCAGCACACGGACGCCGACCTCCGTGACGAGCCGGACGAGGCCGCCATTGTTCGGCAAGTTTCCGGAGAAAGGGCCGAGTGCGGCCACGCCGTAGCGCGACAGGATCTGGCCCGGATTCCGCGCCACCACGAGATACCCACCAGGGGGCAGGGAAGTGCCGTTGGGGAAGACGAACTCGATGTCGCCGTCCAGCCGGTGCCCCGACAGATCCTCGGCGATGATCCCGGAGTTGAAGAGTTCCACGAACTCCAGGCTGTTGGTCGCGACCGAATCGGCGGGGTTGTAGTGGATCTCGGTCAGGACGAGCGAAGTCCGCCGGCTCGACGGCCCGGGCGGCTCGGCCGGGAGTTCAGCCCGGACGATTCCGACGAGGGAAAACACCTCCAGCGCGCAGAGGAACGACAAACAACGACCTGCGTTTTTCATGGGATCGGACCAACGTGACAGACGGGTGACGTCGTCGCCATGAGTTATCGCGTGAGCCGGTTGTGAAAAATGGGCCACAGGCGGGGCCGCCCGGCTCATCCCGGCTTCAGGGCGATCGGTCGCGCCGCCGGTTCGTTGACGCTGCCGCGCCGGTAGCCCTGCAGATCGGCGGTGACGTGCTGGTATCCGATCGCGCGGAAGGCTTCGGCCACTTGCGGGTAGAGGTTTTCGCTGAAGAGCCGGGCGAGCTCCGCGGCCCCGAGCTCGATCCGGGCGAGGTGGGCGGTGGTCTCCAGGCGGGTTCCGTCGGGGGCCAGATCGTGGCCGAGCGCGAACTGCGCCGCCTTCAGCTCATGGTGCCGCACCCGCACGTCGTGGAAGCCGAGGTCGCGCAGCCGGTATTCGCCCTCCTCGATCATCCGCAGCTTCTCCGGCGTGACCGTCTCGCCGTAGGGGATGCGCGAGCTGAGGCAGGCCATCTGGGGCTTGTCGGCGGTGGGCAGGCCGAGCCGGGCGGAGATCTGGCGGATCTCGGCCTTGGTCAGTTCGGCCTCCTTGAGCGGGGCGCGCACGGAGAACTCGGCGGCGGCCTTCGCACCGGGGCGATGGTCGCCGACATCGCTCGCGTTTTCGCCGTAGGCGATGACGCGGAATCCCTCCGAGCGCGCGAGAGGCGCGAGTTCGGTGAAGAGCTCGTGCTTGCAGAAATAGCAACGGTTGTTCGGGTTCGCCAGATAGCTGGGATTGTCGAACTCGCCGGTCTTCACCACGCGGACGGGAAAGCCGAACCGTTCGCCCAGGGCCAGCGCTTCGGCCAGTTCCCGTCGCGGCAGGCTGGGGGAATCGGCGATGGCGGCCAGGGCGCCGGAACCCAGCGTGTCGTGCGCGACCCGGGCGAGAAACACCGAGTCCACGCCGCCCGAATAGGCGACCAAACAGGAACCGTAGCCGCGCAGGATTCCGCGCAGGCGCTCAAGCTTTGCATCCGACACGCGCGGAAGTTGCCATCCGTCCACCGGGGTGTCGAGCGGTGCCCCGACGA
>CAMLMI010000158.1 GCA_946480965.1 uncultured Verrucomicrobiales bacterium
TTGTCGCGCAGGTAGTCGAAGCCGAACTCGTTGTTGGTGCCGTAGGTGATGTCGCAGGCATACATCTCCCGGCGAACCTGCGGCGGCTGGCTGTTCAGAATGCAGCCGACGGTCAGGCCGAGGTAGCGGTAGAGATGGCCCATCCACTCCGAGTCGCGGGCGGCCAAATAGTCGTTGACCGTGACGACGTGGACGCCGCGGCCGGTGAGGGCGTTGAGGTAAACGGGAAGGGTGCCGACGAGCGTCTTGCCTTCGCCGGTGGCCATTTCCGCGATGTGGCCGGTGTGCAGGGCGTAGCCGCCGATGAGCTGCACGTCGAAGTGAACCATCTCCCAGGCCAGTTCATGGCCGCGGACGTTGGCCTTGGAGCCGACCAGCCGACGGGCGGCGTTTTTCACTACGGCAAAGGCTTCGGGGAGGATGGTTGCGAGCTGCTTTTTGAGCTCGTCGAGGTCGTCGATCTTGGAGAGCTGTTCCTTCCAGGCGGCGGTCTTGTCGCGGAGCACGTGTTCCGGCTGGGACTGAAGCTGGGCCTCAATCTCGTTGATCCGGGCGACGATGGGGCGAATCTTCCTCACCTCGCGGTCGTTCTTCGAGCCGAGGATCTTCTTCAAAATCGTTGCGAGCATAGAGCGGTCCGCCGTGGAGCGGTTGGCGACGCTAAGGGCAAGGGAGAGGAGCGTCAAAAGGAAAGGCCTTGCCAACCAAGGCAGCTTGGGAGGCGGTGCGCGGACCGTCACCGTCTATTCCCTTGCCAACGGAAAAGCCTTTTCGTTAGAACCCCTCAACCTAACTCCAAGCAATCCCCGTCCGGTCGCTTGAGGAACGAGCCAGTTTTGTGGAAATGAGCCGCCTGCCCGTCATGTCGTGTGCCTTTTCAGGGGCGCAGCAGCTGCCATTTCAGCGCGAACAGGCCCGCACAATGGTGGTTTTGATTCCGATCCCGTCGTAACCCCCTTCGTCTTCACGTTTTTTATGATCCGATCTGTCAATTGTTGGTCCCGCTCTCGCTGGGTGACCGGAGTCTTGGCGGCGTTTGCGGCGGCCCATCTTCACCTGGGTGTTCAGGCGGCGGATGCCGGCAAGACGCTGCTCAAGGTTTCCAGCGCCACCGATGCGGCGGAGCTGGTCAAACAGGGCGCGCGATCGGTTCAGAGCTACGGGGGGTTCCATTTGATCGAAGTGGAGGCCGGAACGGCGGTCAGGATTCCCGAGGGGGCGGAAGCGGTGCCGGATTACAACCTGATCCGCTTGAACGCCGGGACGATCAACACCTCGGTCGCTTCGCCGACCCGGGCAGCCGCTGCGAGCGGCTCCGCGAAGCGCCTCTTCATGGTGCAGTTTGTTGGGCCGATCAAACCCGAATGGGCGCAGGACATTCGGGACCGAGGCGGCCAGATCGTGGCCTACATTCCGGAGAACACCTACTTGGTCTATGGAGATCCGGCGGCGCACGGCGCTGGGCAGAGCGCTTTTTCGGGGGCGGCTTCTTCAGTGGTGCGTTGGCAGGGCGATCTGCTCCCTGAGCACAAGCTGCGTCCGATGACCATGCTCAGGAACGCTTCCGGAGACGAATTGCCGGAAACTCCCTACTACAGCATCCAGATGGTCGCCGACGATGCGGCCAACGCCGAAACCTTGTCGATCGTGGATCAATTGAAGACCGGGGCCGTGCGGCAGGACATGTCGGCGCTCAACTATCGCAACCTCACCGTTCCGCTCTCCCCGGCTGCGGCTGCTGCTGTGGCTGCCAGACCGGAAGTGGTTTCCGTGACGCCGTTCAAAATGCCGAAGCTCTACGGCGAAAGGCAGTCCCTGATCCTGTCCGGCAACATCCAGGAAGGGCCGGAAATCGTCCCGGCCCGGGTCGACTATTATGAGTGGCTGGCATCCAAGGGGTTCACAAATCTCGCCGAGCCTTTCGACTTCGCCGTTGATGTGACGGACAGCGGCATCGACAACGGGACCCAGAGCCCGGGACATTTTGGATTGTATCCCGCCGGTGACATGACTTTGACCAGCCGCGTCATCTACAATCGCCTGCTGGGCACGCCCAACACCAACAGCACCTTGGCGGGCTGCGACGGTCACGGCACTATCGATGCCCATATCATCGGTGGTTATGCCGGTCCTGTCCTGTCTTTGGTGACCAATGAGGTCGATGGCTCCAACGTTGTCACCACGGTGACGAATCGCATTGGATTTCCGTTCCAAGATTCCGATGGTTTCTTCTATGGACGTGGCGTTGCTCCCCAGGTGCTGCTGGGATCTTCGGTCATCTTCGACTCCGAATCCTTCACGTTCCCCGACTACTTTGAGCTGATCGAACGAGCCTATATCGATGGTGCCCGGATTTCAGCCAACAGCTGGGGCGCCGACACCGCTGGTGCCTATTCCGTCCGGAACCAGATCTACGATTCCCTCGTCCGGGATGCCGTTCAGGACGATGGCGACGAGAACGAAGGCATGATTTTGGTTTTTGCCGCCGGAAACGCCGGTCCGACTCCGACGACCATCGGTGATCCGGGCACCTCGAAGAATGTGATCACGGTTGGTGCGGCCGAAGGCGTTCAGGCCTTTGGCGGACCGGACAACTCGGGCATCACGGACGACGATGCGGACAATGCCGCCGATGTGGTGTGGTTTTCGAGCCGAGGCCCCACCCAGGACGGCCGCAGGAAACCCGACATCATGGCTCCGGGAACACACATCAGCGGCGGCGCTCCCCAAGGACCCCCTTCCGAATCTGACACCAACGGAGTTCCTTTAGAGTGCTTCATTGGCACCGGCGTCAGCGGTGGGCGGGCCACGAACATCTTTTTCCCGGACGGCCAAGAGTTCTACACCGCCAGTTCCGGAACCAGCCAAGCAACCCCCGGCATCGCCGGTGCGGCCGCGCTCGTGTATCAATACTACCGCAATTTGGGCACCAATCCTCCAAGCCCGGCCATGGTCAAGGCCATCCTCATGAATACGGCCCGTTACATGGACGGTTCCGATGCGAACGATGATCTCTGGTCGAACAAACAAGGCATGGGATTGGCCGACTTGGGCATGGCTTTGGATGATTCCCAGAGGGTCTACAAGGATCAGAACGAAGAGGAGAAATTCACCGCCACCGGCCAGCAGCGTCTGTTCACCGGATTCATCGCGGAAACCAACCGCCCGTTTCGGGTGACGTTGGCTTGGACCGATGCCCCCGGGAACACGGTCGGTGCTGCTTACAACAACAACCTGAACCTGAGGGTCTATGTGAGCGGCAGGCTGTATCGAGGAAATGTATTTTCGAAACAATTCTCGGCTCGGGGCGGTTTGGCCGACACCCGCAACAACGTTGAAAGCGTGTTCCTCCCGGCTGGAGTCAGTGGCGAGGTGGCCATTTTCGTGGATGCCGCCAACATCAATTCCGATGGTGTTCCGGGCGACCAGGACCGCTTGGACCAGGACTTCGCCCTGATAGCGCACAACATGGTCGAAGCCCCGATTTCAATCATCGTTCCCGATGTGGCCACGTTCATCTCCGAGACCAATGGCTACAACAACGGCTTCATTGATGCGGGAGAAACCCTCACCTACGACTTCTCGTTGGCCAATGTCGGTTTGGTGGACGCGGAAAACATTGTCGCGGTCATGCTCACGAATGCTGCAGTGACTCCGGTCACTACAGAGGCAACTTATGGTGCCATGATCGCCCAGGGTCCGGCGGTGACGAATCGTTTCACTTTCATCGTCAACCCCGATGTTCCCTGCGGCTCTGAGTTCGATGTCGAGTTCGACATTTTCGAGGGCACGACCAACAAGGGAACGATTTCTTTCACGCTCTTTGTCGGATTGCCGCTGACCAACGCCCTCACCTTCGAGAATCCCGCCAAGATACTTCTCCCGGGACATGGTCCGGCACTGCCCTTTCCTTCGACTCTGCTCGTGTCGGGATTGCAGACGAATGCGGAGATCGGGCAGGTCACGGGCGTCAAGGTGACCTTGAGCAACATCTTCCATGCTGTGCCCGCCCAGGTCGTGGCTGTGGTGGCCAACTCACGTGGCGAGGGCGTCGTCCTTTTCGACACCTTGAGCAACGAAGGGGTGCGGAGCGTGTTCGGACTGGGCTATGTGACAAACACCAACACCCTCGTGATTTCTTTCAGCGACGATGCGGACGCACCCATCACCCGGTTTGCAGACGGTGAATTCCAGCCGCAAGGCGGGAACGTGTTCTCTGGTCTGATCGACATACCGCTCAGTCTTCCGCCGGGTGTCATGCCGACAAATTTCCTCTCGTCGTTGAACCAACTCGCATTGGGAGATCCAAACGGGCAGTGGCAATTGTTGATGTTCACCAGTGCGGGGCAGATAGGTGGAATTATCCACACCAATTCTTTGGTGATCGGCGAAGTTGGCTCTGGATTCGTTCGCAACGGCTGGAGCCTTGAGCTGACCGAGCGGCGGGTCTACTGCGACGCCGTCGTCTCCGACATCGAGGTCGTGCAGACCGCGTCGCCGGACCATGTGCTGGCCGACGACATCCTGACATATTCGTTGTTCGTCACCAACCACGGTCCGAACGACGCCTCTGCGGTCACCATCACCGAAACCCTCTCCGATGCGGTGTCCTTGCAGAAGGTGGCCGCCTCCCAGGGAACCTATGTCGTTTCTGGCCAAGTGCTCACCTTCGATCTTGGTCCCATGCCGGTGGGTTCCGTGGCATCGATCAAGATCACCACCAAGGTCATCCAACCCCTCGACATCGTGAGCGTGGCGCGGGCCTCGACCGTGGTTGAACTGGATTCCTATCCGGAGAACAACGTGGTGGCGACAGGCACGGCCCGAAGCCGATTCGTGGCGAATCCGGCTTCGATCAACATCCCGGCACTGGGTTTGGCGGACACCTACCCGTCCACCGTCTCGGTCACGGGCGTGACCGGAGTGGTCAACAAGGTGGTTGTCAGGGTCAACGGAGTCTCGCACGGATTCTTCCGTGACATCGACATGCTGCTGGTTGGGCCAAAGGGCCAGAAGGTGATGCTCATGTCCGATGTCGGGCCGGGCACTTCTATGGCGAATCTGGACCTGGTTTTCGACGACTCCGGTCCGATGATGCCGACGGGTCCTTTCAACAGCGGCACCTATCATGTGACCGACTACGAACCTGAAACCGTTACAATCGGTGCTCCGGCTCCGGCTCCCCCCTACGCCAATGCCTTTAGCGCCTTCAACGGCATTGATCCGAACGGCACATGGAGTCTGTATATCGCTGACGACACCCGCGAGAAACCGGGTCAGATCCTCAATGGTTGGAGCCTGGAAATCTTCCTGGGAAACAACTTCACCAACGATTTGTCGCTGACCCAGACGATGCCGTCCGAAGTCAAGAGAGGCGTTCCGTTCATGGTCACGACTGTCGTGACGAACGTTGGCCCAACGAATGCCACCGCTGCGTTCGTGACCAACACGGTTCCGGACAACGTGGGCGTTCAGTCCGTCTCTGTTTCGTCCGGCAGCCACACGATCGTGGGCAACAGCATCATCTGGTCGGTCGGCCCGATGCAGCGCAACGCCGTGGCTACCATGCAGGTGATGGCGGTTGCTCCCAGCCTCGGCTCGTTCACCTACACGTCCGGCGTCCGTTCCCAGGACAACGATCCGGTGCTCGCGAACAATTTTGCCGCGCGTTCCGCGACAGTGACGCTGCCCGACGGTGTGACCGAAAATCCAGCACCCATCGCCATCCTCGAATCCGGGCCGGCTAGCCTGTATCCCTCGACCATCTCGGTCTCCGGTGTGACCAGCAAGGTGAGCAGCGTCACCGTTACCTTGCTGGGATTCAGCCACTCGTTCCCGAAAGATGTCGATGTTCTCCTCGTCGGGCCAGAAGGCCAGAAAGTGATGCTCATGTCCGACGCGGGCGCGGGGGATTTCGTCTCGGAGGCCACGCTCTCGTTCTCGGCTTCAGCCGATACCTTGGTGCCGCGAGGATTCCTTCGCACTGGCGTATATCGTCCGGCGGATTGGGATGTGACCTTGGATCTGCCGACTCCTGCTCCGGCCGGACCTTACGGCACCGATCTCGGAGCCTTCACCGGCACCGAGGCCAACGGCGTCTGGTCGCTCTATGTCAACGACCATTCCGCCGGAGACCAAGGCGGCATCAGCGCCGGCTGGATCCTGTCCATCTCCACCGAGGCGCAGGTGCCCAGCCTGACGATCAGCTCCGCTGGAGCAAATGTGGTGCTCTCTTGGCCGTCGTCGGCCGTCGGCTTCACGCTTCAGGGTGCTTCTTCGCTGGAAGGAGAATCGCCCTGGACTTCCCTCACCAATCCGGCTCCCGTGGTTATCGGCAACCAGAACGTCGTGACCAACGCGGTTTCCGCCCCGTCGATGTTCTTCCGGTTGGTTCGCTGACAGGATCGATTGGATCATGGGCCGCCGACCTTTGTAGGTCGGCGGCCTTTTTCTTTGTTTTCAAGGGCTGGCCCGCCAAGCTCCCTCACGTGAACGTCCGATTGCAGAAGTTTCTCGCGGAAGCCGGTGTCGCCTCCAGGCGCGCCGCCGAAGCGATCATCTTGGAAGGCCGGGTCAGGGTGAACGGTCAAGTGGTCTCTGAACTTGGAACCAAGGTCTCCGACTCCGACAAGGTCTCCGTGGACGGGAAGACCGTGCGGGCCAAGCGCAAGCTCCACATCGCCCTCCACAAGCCGCGCGGCTATCTCTGCTCGAAGTCCGAGCCCGGCGGCTGGAAGCTCGCCGGGGAACTTCTGCCCAAGGAGTGGAGCGAGCTGTATCCCGTCGGTCGGCTCGACCTGGACAGCGAGGGGTTGATCTTCTTCACCAACGACGGCGATTTCTGCCTGAGAATGACCCATCCCCGCTACGGCGTGAAGAAGGTCTATCTGGCCACGGTGGAGGGCCGGATCGAGCCTGCGGCCCTTGAGCCGCTCCGGCAGGGCGTCCGGCACGAGGGCGATTTGCTGAAGGCGGAGAAGGTGCGGCTGCTCGACGCCAGCAAGTCCCGCAGCGTGGTCGAACTGGTGCTGGGCGAGGGCAAGAACCGCGAGGTGCGGAGAATGTTTGAGGTGATCGGCCACGAGGTCACCCGGCTTGTGCGCACGCAGATCGGGAAGGTGAAACTGGCGGAACTGCCCGAGGGAAAATGGCGGACGTTGACAGCTGCCGAGGTAAATTCTCTACTTTCGGCTCCATGACATCTGGCCATGCAGCGCGGTTCGCAGCCCTCTTGTTCGCCTCCGTTTCGGCGTCCTTTGCCCAGGGCACTGCGGTGGTCGAACGCGACCGTGTGAATGTCCGTGGCGGCGCCGGACTGGTCCATGAAGTCGTCACCCAACTGCGCAAGGGCGAGACGGTCGTGGTGCTGGAGCCCGTCGTCTTGACCAAGCCCACCAAGGGAGAGCCGACCAACTGGTTCAAGATCGTGCTCCCGGCGAACACCCCGGTCTGGGTCAACGCCAATTACGTGTCCGCCAGCAACACCGTTTCCGGTTCCAGGCTGAACGTCCGGGGAGGTCCGGGCGAGAACTACAGCGTGCTGGCCCGCTTGGCGAAGGGCGAAGCCATCCAGCCCATCCGAACGGTGGACGACTGGATCGAGATCCATCCGCCAACCAATGCCGTGGCCTTCGTCGCCGCCACCTATTTGGCCTACTCCGGCTCGTCCGCCAACGCGTTGACCGAAGCCGCCCAGCCCGCTGCTTCCGCTGTCAAGCCCGTCGAATCCGAACCGACCCCGGCTCCGAAGCCCGTGGTTGCCGCGCCCGAACCGGCGCGTCCGGTGGAGACCGCCGTGGTCGAATCCGAGCCGGTGGCCCCGGCGACCGGCACTCCGGTGGCGGCACCGTTGGGAGCCAGCACCACGACCACCAACGAAGCCGCCGCTCCCGTGGTGACGACTCCGGTCGTTCCGCCCGCGAACAGCACACCGGTCGAGATTTCCCCCGCCGCGCCGCGCCGTCGCATCGTCGTTCGCGAAGGCATCCTGCGCCGAGATTTCCATATCAACACCCCCGGCTACTTCCAGCTCGTGGACAAATACCACGGGCGTCTCATCAACTATCTCTACGTCAGCAATCCGGAACTCGATCTCGGGCCCTTCGTCGGCTCCGTGGTCATCGTCCGGGGCGAGGAATACTTGGACGAGCGCTGGAAGCGGACGCCGGTGATCGAGGTGGAGCACGCCACCTTGCCCAACTGATGTCCAATTTGATCGACGGCCGCGCCATCGCGGAACAACTCCACTCCGAAACCTCCCAGCGCGTCGCCTCATTGGCCGCTCGCGGCGTCCAACCCGGGCTCGTCTTCGTTCGGGTCGGCGAAGATCCCGCGTCCAAGGTCTATGTGGGGATGAAGGAGAAGACCTCCCAGCGTCTCGGCATCGACTCCCGCACGATTGTCCTGCCCGAAACGACCACCCAGGCCGAGCTCATCGGGCTGTTGGAAAAGCTCAATGCCGATCCCAAGGTCCACGGTATTCTCGTCCAGGCACCGCTCCCCAAGCACATCGACCAAGCGGTCATCTACGCCACCGTCTCCCCGGCCAAGGACGTGGACGGCTTCCATCCGGTCACCGTCGGCAAGCTCATGCTGGGCGACACCGACGGCTTCCTGCCCTGCACCCCGGCGGGCGTGCATGAACTGCTCATCCGCTCGGACGTGAAGGTGGCCGGAGCAGAAGTCGTGATCCTTGGTCGCGGCAACATCGTCGGCAAACCCATGGCTTCGATCCTCATCCAGAAGTCGAAGCACGCCAACGCCACCGTCACCGTCTGCCATTCAGCCTCCCGCCATGTCGCGGAGCATTGTCGCCGTGCCGACATCATCGTCGCCGCGATGGGCGTGCCCGAGTTTCTCAAGGCCGACATGGTCAAACCAGGCGTCGCGGTCATGGACGTGGGCGTGAACCGCATCGCCGATCCCTCCGCCAAGAGCGGTTCCCGGCTCGTGGGCGACGTCGATTTCGCCGCCATCCAGCCCATCGCCGGCAAGATCACGCCCAATCCCGGCGGTGTCGGTCCGATGACCATCGCCGTGCTCATGCAGAACACCGTTCGCGCCGCCGAGATGGCCGTGCGCTGAGGCGGCTTCGCTTTCCAGAAACATCAACACCATGACTCCTACCCGCATCCTTCCCGATCTCCAGTGCTCGCTCGTCTGCGAACAGGTCCGCCAGGAAACCACCGGCAGCTTCTTCCTGATCGGCGTCATCAACGTCATCCAGGTGCCCCAGCTCCCGGTCGTCGCGCCGCAGCTCCTCGTCTTCAACCGCTGGGTGGCCGGCGTCGGCCAGTTCAACCAGACCGTGCGCCTCGTCGCGCCGGACATGAAGACCGTCCTCGGGCAGAACACCGGCAAGCTCGCCCTCGACGGCCCGGGCAGCATCGCGATCAACGTCACCGTCCTGCAGAACGTGAAGTTCGAGACCGCTGGTGCCTACTACATCGAGGTGCTGGTCGACGACGTGATGAAGCTCCGCTACCCGCTGCCCATCGTCGTGGTTCCGCAGAAGGGCCAGCCGAACGGCGGCGAAGCCCAAGCCTGAGCCTCCGCCGCGCTCCGCCCAGAACCCAACCGTTTCCGCGCCGCCGTCGCCGCTTGGCGACGGCGGCCTTGTTTTGTTCGCGTGCCGAAAGCCGGGGCTGTGGGAGCGGTGCGCTTTTCCCGCCAACAAACCGATTGTCGAAGCGTCGTTGCTTCGTATCATCCGCATACGTATGAATCCTCCCGCGCCCGCTCCGGCCGCCGGCAATACCTGGCTCCTCTACACGCTCCTCACCGTCTTCTCGTGGGGCATCTACGGCATCCTGCTGCACAAGGGCCAGACCCTCATGCGCGCGCCGGGCGACACGTCCGCCGATCCGACCATACTCCGTTTCAAGGCCTTTCTCTTCGTCGGCATCGCCTACTTCCTCGTGGCCGTGCTCGCGCCGTTGGCCCTCCTGATGAAGCAAGGGCAGGCCTTCAGCGGCTACACCTCGTCGGGCGCTTGGTGGTCGCTCATCGCGGGCATCGCGGGCGCGATCGGCGCGTTCGGCGTCTTGCTGGCCTTCGGCGCGAAGGGCACGCCGCCCGTCGTCATGTCGCTCGTCTTCG
>CAMLMI010000159.1 GCA_946480965.1 uncultured Verrucomicrobiales bacterium
CCAAGCTGGAAGGCGTCGAACTCAACCTTCCCGCCGAAGAACCGCCTAGCTTCGGACGCCGACGTGGCGGAGACGAGAACGACGACGAATCGCCCCGGCGCGGCAATCGGGGCGCTTCACCCGACGGCGAATGGACCGTCTTCAACCGCGACCACAACCTCTTCCTCCGCGCCAAAGACGGCACCGAGAAGCCTCTGACCTCCGACGGCAAGGAAGGCTTCGCCTACGGCCGCGCGCATTGGTCGCCCGATTCCAAGACCGTCGTCGCCTTTCGCGTCGAGCCCGGCGAACGCAAAGAGGTTCACCTGATCCGCTCTTCGCCTCGAGATGGCGGACGCGCGGTTCTGGAGAGCCGTCCGTATCCCCTGCCGGGAGACAAATTCGCCACCTACGAACCGAACTTCTTCGATGTGGCCACCGGCAAACAGACCAAGCCCCAAGTGGACCGCTTCGAACATCAATGGCTCCAACCCGACGTCCGATGGACCAAGGACGGAAAGGCCTTCGCCTACTACCAGGTGGATCGCGGCCACCAGCGTTTCCGAGTGATCCAGATCGACACGGCCAGCGGCGCGGTCCGGAATCTCGTGGACGAACGGTCCAAGACCTTCATCTGGACCCACCACACCGAGGACCTCCGGCTCAACCTGGTGAACTGGCTGGAGAAGACCGACGAGCTGATCTACGTCTCCGAGCAAAGCGGCTGGCGGCAGCTCTACCTCGTGGATCGCACCACCGGCACGATGAAACCGATTACGCAGGGCGAATGGGTGCTGCGCGGGATCGACCAGATCGACGAGAACGCCCGGCAGATCTGGTTCACGGCTGGCGGCTATTTCAAGGACCAGGACCCCTATTTCCTCCACAGCTTCCGCGTGAACTTTGACGGCACCGCTCTGACCGCGTTGACCGAGGGAAACGGCAACCATTCCGTCAGCTATTCGCCGGATCGCCGCTTCCTGATCGATACCTATTCGCGCGTCGATGCCGCGCCGGTCACCGAGCTGCGTCGCGCGACCGATGGCCAGTTGGTCCTCAAACTGGAAGAAGCCGACACCACGGCATTGAAAGCGTCCGGCTGGGTCGCGCCCGAGGTCTTCGTGGCCAAGGGCCGCGACGGCGTGACCGACATCTGGGGCGTGATCCAGCGGCCAAAGGACTTTGATCCGGCGAAGACGTATCCGGTGATCGAGAACATCTACGCCGGACCGCAGGGTTCCTTCACGCCGAAGAGCTTCAGCCCAGGAGGACGGTGGAGCAGCTTGACCGATCTCGGCTTCATCGTGGTGCAGATGGACGGCATGGGGACTGCAAACCGCTCGAAGGCGTTCCACGATGTCTGCTTCAAGAACCTGAAGGATGCCGGTTTCCCGGACCGCATCCTGTGGCACCGGGCCGTGGCCGCGAAGTATCCGCACTACGACATCAGCCGGGTCGGCATCTACGGAGCGTCCGCCGGCGGCCAGAACGCGGGCGGCGCGGTGCTCTTCCACGGCGACTTCTACAAGGCGGCCGCCGCCGGTTGTGGCTGCCACGACAACCGCATGGACAAGGCCTCGTGGAACGAACAGTGGATGGGCTATCCGGTCGGCCCGCAGTATTCCGAGTCCTCGAACATCGACCACGCCGACAAGCTGCGCGGCAAGCTGCTGCTGATCGTCGGAGAGGTGGACGACAACGTGCCACCCGAGTCCACCTATCGCTTCGCCGACGCGCTGATCCGCGTCGGAAAGGACTTCGACTTCGTGATGGTGCCCAACGCCGGCCACGGCATGGGCGGCAGCTACGGCGACCGCCGGATGCGCGACTTCTTCACGCGCCACATGCTCGGCCAGGACCCGCCGGACCGGAACGCAGAATAGCAACGACCAATCGAAGTTTTTGGCCGAACCAACAGAAAGGGCGCACTCCGGTTGGGAGTGCACCCTTCTCGTTTCTGCTCCGCGACTACTTGTTGGGCTGCGGCGTGTAGCGCAGGTAGGGCTTCACCGTGCGGCTGCCCTTGGGAAAGAGCGCCGGAACGTCCGCATCCTTCACCGCCGGGGTGATGATGCAGTCTTCGCCGTCCTTCCAGTTCGCCGGCGTCGCGACCTGGAACTTGGCCGTGAGCTGGAGCGAGTCGATCACGCGCAGGATCTCGTGGAAGTTGCGTCCGGTCGAAGCGGGATAGGTGATCATCAGCTTCACCTTCTTGTCCGGCCCGATGATGAAGACCGAGCGCACGGTGGCGGTGGCGTCGGCGTTCGGGTGGATCATGTCGTAGAGCATCGACACCGTCCGATCAGGATCCGCGATGATCGGGAAGTTCATCGTCGTGCACTGCGTCTCGTTGATGTCCTTGATCCAGCCGTGGTGCGACTCGATGGGATCGACGCTGATGGCGCAGACCTTCACGCCGCGCTTCTCGAACTCCGGCTTGAGCTTCGAAGTCATGCCCAGCTCGGTGGTGCAGACCGGGGTGTAGTCGGCCGGATGGGAGAAGAGGACGCCCCAGCCGTCGCCCAGCCACTGGTGGAAATCGACGGTGCCTTCGGTGGTCACCGCAGTGAAGTTCGGGGCTTCGTCGCCAAGTCGGAGTGCCATGTTGTGAGTAAGTTCAGCGGGTTGCTTCGGTTCAGGCGCGGCACAGTAGCGGCGGCCGGGAAATGTTCAATCCCCGGCTCGAACGCGAATCGCCCGCCCGCTCCGAAGCGCTTTCGATCAGTCGAAGGAGATTATTAGGAGAAACTAACTTTGTTTTGACAGACAGTTCCCGGAAGGATTTAGCTCCGCTCCATGAAACGACTGTTCCCTTGGACGGCCATCGGCCTGTCCACCGCGTCCCTGCTCCAGGCCGCCGATGCCTTGCCCGACAAATCCGGCTATTGGCTGCTGAACCCGACGCCCCGCGAGCTGATGCGCGAGCTCAGCACCGACCGGCCGGACAAGACCGAGAGCCCCTACACGGTCGATGCCGGCCATGTGCAGATCGAGACCGATCTCTTCAGCTACACCCACGACCACGACACCGACGCCGGAGCCGACACCGTGACGAAGGCCTGGTCCGCCGCCGCGATCAACTTCAAGGTCGGCCTCTGCAACCGTGCCGATCTCCAGGTCGTGGTCGAAAGCTACCAGCGCGTCCGCACCACGGACCGGATCGCCAGCACCCGCCTGCGCCAGTCCGGCTTCGGCGACGTCGCGGTGCGCTCCAAGTTCAACCTCTGGGGCAACGACGGAGGCGACACCGCACTCGCGCTGATGCCCTTCGTCAAATTCCCGACCAACCAGGACGATCTCGGCAACAACGCGGTCGAAGGCGGCCTGATCGTGCCCTTTGGCATGGCGTTACCGGGCGGCTGGGGCATGGGCGTGATGACCGAGGTGGATTTCAACGAGGACGGCAACGGATCGGGCCACCACGCCGAGTTCATCAACTCCATCACCTTCAGCCACGCCATCGTCGGCGAACTCAGCGGCTATGTGGAGTTCTTCAGCGCCGTGAGCACCGAGGACGGCAGCGACTGGGAAGGCACCGTCGATCTCGGCTGCACCTACGGCCTCACGCCCGACATCCAGCTCGACGCCGGCATCAACCTCGGCGTGACCGACGTCGCCCCTGACTGGCAGCCCTTCGTGGGCCTCACCGTGCGTTTCTGAGCCGTCGCAACGAACGTGATCGGTAACTCCCGCAATGCCGCTTCCACAAGAAGAGCAAGTCGGCGGTGGCGGGAGATTTCTCCGGGCTATCCCTGAAATACCTACGGAGCCCGTGTCGGAAGCTCGTCCGGCATGGGCTTGGTAAAGGCCGAGAGGTCTGGAAGTCCGACAGTCCTCCCCGAAAAAATGCGGCCGAAGCCTCGAACCGACCGCAATTCGTCCACATTTTTGACATCGCCGCTTGACGCATCCTTGCCTGCAAAAGAATGCTAGCCAAGCGACTATGAGCAACTTGGGGTTGCAGACCGGCATCGGGCAGATAGGGGCTGCCATACTGATCACCGACCTGGAGGGAAACCTCCTGGAGGCGAGCACCGGACTATTGCAGCTCTTCGGCCGCGAGCCGGACCCTTCCCTCCTGCATTTCCGGCTCTGGGACGAACTACCGGCCAGCACCCAAATGCAGCTGCGCAGCTTGGCCGCAGTCAGCCCTTCCACTCCCTACGTGCAGTGCGAAGTGCCGATCATGCGGCGCGACGGTCAACGGGCCTTGATCGAGCTGCGGGCCAATCTCCTGCTGGACGACCACCGCAAACCGGCGGGCATCCTCCATGTCTGCCACGACGTCTCTTGGCGCAACCAGCCCCTGCAACGTCCCGGATCGGGCGATGCGCGCGCGGATTCGGCCGATCAGGCCAAGCTCTACCAGCGGCAGAAGATCGAGGCGATCGGCACCCTGGCGGCCGGGTTGGCGCACGATTTCAACAACCTCCTGACGGCGATCCTTTCGCACATCGACCTAGTGCTGTCGGCCTCCGAGTTCCCCACCAGCCTGCAACGGCACCTGGTCATCGCCCGGACGAGCGGCCGCCGTGCCGCCGAGCTGGTCAGCCGGCTCCAGACCTTCAGCCGACAGTCGCCGACTTCGTTCGCGTCGGTGAAGCTCGCGGCGGTCATCCACGAGGTCGTTTCGGTGTTGAAGCGGACCATCGACCGGCTCATCCACATCCAGGTTTCCATACCCGAGGGGGTCGAACCGGCGATCCACGGCGACGCCACGCTGCTCATGCAGTGCCTGATGAACCTCTGCCTGAACGCGCGCGACGCCATGCCGCAGGGCGGCACGCTGGTCATCTCGCTGGAGACGACGACGTTTGAAGCCGGAGTGAAGGAGCCCCGTCGGCCCGGCACCTTTGTCCGCCTCTCGGTCAAGGATTCCGGGGCCGGGATGGAGCAGGAGGTGTTGAGCCGCCTGTTCGAGCCCTACTTCACGACCAAGGAGTTCGGACGCGGCGGCGGCCTAGGTCTGGCGATCACCAACAGCATCGTGAAGGACCACAACGGCTGGATGGAGGTCGAGAGCCAGCCCGGAAAGGGCAGCCGGTTCGACGCCTATTTCCCCGCGCTCAACACCCGCACGGAGGAGATCAAGCCCGCCGCCGTGCCCGTGGCCGAATCCCAGACACTGGAGGGCAAGGAGACGATCCTGCTGGTGGACGACGAGGAACTCGTGCGGCTCGTCGCCCGCGCCGTGCTCGGCTATCGCGGCTACAACATCATGGAGGCGATCAACGGCGAGGACGCGGTGGAGAAATACCGCGCCAGCGGCGGCAAGATCGACCTCGTGCTGATGGACCTCCACATGCCGAAGATGAACGGCTGGGACGCCCTGGCCCGCATCCGCGAGTTCGATCCCTCGGCCCAGGTCATCATGCTCAGCGGCGGTTCCACGGATGATCTGCCCGATTCGCTCAGGAAGCTCGGCGCGGCGGCGATCCTCCAAAAGCCCTTCGAGAACATCGAACTCGTCCAGCTCGTGCGGAAGACGCTGGACGCCGCGAAGGGTTGATTCGCCGGGCGCGAATCCTTCGCCCGTTTCCTCATCCATCCCCAGGCGCCCCGGAAACCGCGCTTGGGCGGTTTCCTCCCTGCCTGGATTGCCATGCGTCGTGACGCATGGCTCGCGCCTCGGTTGCTCCGTCAGTTCTCGGCGACGCAATAGAGGCTCTTGTGGCCACGGAGCAGCAGTTCCCGTCCGACGGCCACGGGCGAGGTGTCGAAGCTGTCGTCCAGGCGGTTCTCCGCGAGGATGTCGATGGTCTTGCCGGGTTTCAGCACGGCGAACCGGCCGTCGCGTCCCGCGAGATAGATGCGGCCGCTGGCGGAGACCGGGGATGCATAGACATCGGTCATCGCCCCGACCTTCTCGGCCTCCACGTGCCGCTCGCCGGTCTTGGCGTCGAGGATGGAGAGGCGCGCGCTGTTCACGCTGAAGAAATAGAGCTGGTCGCCCAGAAGCAGAGGCGAAGGCACGTAGGGCGTGGCCTTGTCGTAGGACCAGGCGATGCCATCTCCAGCGGCCACCTTGCCCTTGGACCCGATCTTGACCGCCTGCACGAGGCTGCCCCGGAAGCCGCTCAAGAGATAGACGAGCCCATGTCCGCTGACGGGCGTGGGAATGACGTTGTCGGTGTGGCCGGTGCTCTCCCAGATGACTTCGCCGGTCTTGATGTCGTAGGAGCGGGCCGCGCCGGTGGCGTGGACGATGGCTTGGGCCACGCCATCGTGTTCCAAGATGAAAGGAGTCGCCCAGCTGGTCTTCTCCTCCCGCTTCTTGCGCCAGAGTTCCTTGCCCGTGGTCTTGTCGAGGGCCACGAGGAAATCGTCCGGGCCTTCATGGTCCCAGTTCACCAGCAGGGTATCGCCGTGGAGCGCGGGCGAGGTGCCTTCGCCGAAGCTGTTGCGGGTCTGCTGGTCGCCGAAGTCGGTGCTCCACTTGATCTCGCCCGCCATGTCCATCGCGTAGAGCCCGCGCGAACCGAAGTAGGCGAAGAGCATCTTGCCATCGGTCACGGGCGAGGCGGAGGCGTAGCCGTGGGTCTGGTGGTGGCCCTCGTGCGGCACCTGTTCAGTGGCGGTCTTCTGCCAGAGCGTCTTGCCGGTGGCGCGGTCGAGGCAGAGCACGGCGTATTGGTGGATCTCGGTGGGCTTTTCGCCGCGTCCACGGCCTCCACCCCCGGGGCCGCCCGGTCCACCGGGGCGGCGACGTTCGCCCGGAGGACCGCCGGGAGCGGGCTGGGCGGCGGGCACGAGCGAAAGGTTGAGCGAAGCCGACGCGGGTGCCTCCACCCTCCGGCCGGTGGGAATGGCGGTCAGCACATAGATGCGGTCGCCCCAGACGGCGGGCGTGGCGGTGCCGGCCCCGGGGATGGCGACCTTCCACTTCACGTTCTTGGTCTCGCTCCATTCGGTCGGAGGATTGGCCTTGGGGGCAATGCCGTTGCCAAGCGGACCTCGCCAATTGGGCCATTGTTCCAGGGGATCGGGAGTGGCGGCGCAAAGGCTGCCTACGGAGACCAGGGCGGTCAGCACGGTGGCGGGGCGGAAGATCGACGGTTTCATGGCGGGTAATGGGATCGGCTGTCGCGTTTCACCGGCGGCGACGGGCCGACGGATTCTCCAAGAGGACGCGACAACGGAGGCGCGGTTACGTCCGGATCAACGCAGATCCAGCGAGAGCTTCGCCTCGACCTGTTCCTGCTCGATCCGCAGCCGGAGCGCTTCCTCGCTGCGCTTCACCTGGTGGTATTCGTCCAGCAACTGGAAGTAGGGCCAATACGCGCGGTAGGCCGGCACCCGGATCGCCTGTTCGGGGTCCAGCGCCTGGATCTCCGGCGGGATGTCCAGCTCCTCGGCCTGGTCCACCAGCGCCTGCTGGATCTCCAGCCGTTCGGCGGCGCGTTCCGCCAGGATGCCGCGCAGGATCTCGATGCCCAGCGCCTTCTGCTCGGCCACCTGCACCGGCGCTGCCGCCGCGCCGGTCTGGAACTTCAGGCCCTCCACGTCGATGGCCAGGCTTTCGATGCCGGCCACGAGGTTGGACTGGAAATCCGCGATGCCTCGCACCGCCGCCTGGAGCTCGTCCACGCGGGGATCTCGCGTCTGCCGGAATTCCTGCGCGGCCACCTCCTGGCGGAAACGCCGCAGCTCTCCCTGGAGGTTCCGCAGTGCTTCGTCGCGCGATTCCAGCTCGCTCTTGAGCACCGCCGCCTCGCGCTGCAACTCGGACAGGGCCGAACGGCTGCCGAGTTGGACCTTCAGGACGAACAATCCCGCCGTGGCCAATCCCAACAGGGCGAGGAGCCGCGCAAAGCTGCGGCGCCGGGGAGGAACGTCCGGAGTCATTGCCGCGGCACCGCTTGGATGGGCCGCGCCGATTTCACCGGGAGCGCCGGCGCTCGGGGCGCGACCGGCCGCGCCAGATCGGTGACTTCCGGCCCGATCACGATGCCCGAGTCCGAACGGCCGGAGACCGAGATCGCCACGCCGCCGCGCTCCTCCGAATCGCCGAAGCGCAACCCGCCTGCGTAAACATCCGCCGAAGAGGCCAGCCCGAACCGTGCCGGAGCCGAATGACCGGCGACCATCCAGTTCTCCACCGCGAAGTCGTCCTCCTCGAACCCGAGCCCGGGCGCGACGAACGGCGTCCTCACCGTTTCGTCCACCAGGAAAACATCCGCGCCATCCGCGGTGCCTCCCGCTGGAGACGTTGTGGCGGATTCCGACGCCGTCGGGGCGAAGCGCGCCGCCGCCTGTTTCCGTTTTTGCTCCGCGCGGAACCACAGTCCGCCCGCGACCAGGGCGCAGCCGAGCAAGATGAACCACTTCCGCTGCGCGCGCTGCCTCAGATTCACGTCCGCGTTGTATTTCATAAGTGTGCTCGTGGGGTTGCCTGACGAACGGCCTCTGCGTTTTGGCTACCGCTTCCTCCGCACCAATGCAACGGCTTTGCCGCCACCGCGTCAGTTGCGGAACCGCTTGTGGCAGGCGGCACAGTTCTGCGCGATCCCGTCGAAGGTCCGGTCCAGCTTCGAGACCAGGTCAGGATTCGAGCCGGCTTTCCGTTCGCGCAACAACGCCGCCGCTTCCGCGCCCAGCCGTTCGCCGTCGGCCAAGAGCCCGAGAAACCTCTCTCCATGCCTCTTCGATTCGTCGAGCCGCCGCGTCTCCCGGTAATGCTCCATGAGGATGGTGGCTTCGTTCGCGGGATCGATGTCGGGATGTCCCGGAAGCGCGCCGTAGCCCGCCTTGCGCACGGCCTTGAGATGGTCCCAACGGGTGTCGATCTCCAGCATTGCGTCCACCATGCCCGAGACTTCGGCCTTCTCCGGCAAGTTCGCCGGAATGGCTTTCAGCGCTTCGTCCGAGAAGGGGCGGAAGGTCTCCACCGATCGATAGAGCCCCGCGTAGTTCGTGTCGGTGCCGGCCGCTTTCAGCCAGGCCTCGGCCCGGTCCGCCGACCAACCTTCGGTGGTCATGCTGGCGATGGCGGCGGCGGCCGGGCCGCGATGTTTGCCGTGGTGGCAATGGAAGAAAACCGGTCCATCGATGCTCGTGACCGCCTTCGCGATCTGGACCACCGCATTCGTTGAAACGGCGTCGTAGCCGTGGGGCAGATGGATGTAGCGGATGCCGTGTTTCTTCGCCGTCTCCACATCCGGCTGCGCGCCGTCCACGGTGATGATCGTTTTCACTCCGAGCTTGGCCAGCGCCGCGAACGAAGCGTCGCCTTCCGGGACGCTGCCGGTGAAGTAACGGCTGCCGATCTGGAAGGCATTATGGATGCCGGCCAGTTCGACGCGTTTCACGCCGGGAACATCGCTTGGAGCCGTGGCTGTCGGCTCAGCCGCACGCACCAAGCCGACCAGCATCGCTCCGGCGAGAGCGACCAGGACACACATCCCCGCCAGGACTCCTCTGGACTTCATGGCCGGGAGTGTTGCGGAAGCCATTGGCGGAGCAAGCCACCAATACCAAAACCGGAACGTCCGGAGCCGTTGGGCTCCGGACGTCGGGTTGGCCAACCGGGATCAGATTCGGGAGAACTCCAGCGAATCTTCCCGTCCGGCCGTGACCTTGATCCGGTCGCCCGGCTTGAACTCGCCGTCGAGCAGCTTCATCGCGAGCGGATCGAGGAGTTTTTCCTGGATGGTCCGCTTGAGCGGACGCGCGCCGAACTGCGGATCGTAGCCTTCACGACCAATGAGGCGCTTGGCCGCGCCGTCCACCTCCAGCGTAATGCGCTGGGCGTCGAGGCGTTTGCCCACGGTCTTGAGCTGGATCTCGACGATGTGCGCGAGCTGCTCCTCGTCGAGGCTGCCGAAGATGATCGTGTCGTCGATGCGGTTGATGAACTCAGGCCGGAAGTGCCGCTTGAGTTCGCCCATGACCTTGTCCTCCATCGCCTGCCGCGCGCCGATGGTGTTCTTCCCGTCCAGGAAATACTCCTGGATGATGGGTGAACCGATGTTCGAGGTCATGATGATGACCGTGTTCTTGAAGTCGATGGTGCGGCCCTGGCCGTCGGTCAGGCGACCGTCGTCCAGCACCTGCAGCAGCACG
>CAMLMI010000160.1 GCA_946480965.1 uncultured Verrucomicrobiales bacterium
CCCGAGAACTCTGCCACCTACAGCGGAAGCATCGCCAGCATGGGCGCGCCATTGTTCGACTTGGGCGACACCCGGGTGTTGATGGACTATTCGCTCCAAAGCGGAAGCGGCACCTCGGACATCGAGGCCTTGATTCCGCTCAGCCTGTTTTCGGGCATCCTCTCGACCAACCAACGGATCGTGTTCTACTCGGAGTTCGGCAACACGAACGGACTGATCCCATCCAAGGGATTCCCCCAGGATGCCGGAGGTTTTGAAGAATGGCGTTTCGATATCGGCAATCCGCTTGTGCCACCCCCGCCTCCGCCGCCTCCGGTGCCGGAACCGGCCACGTTCGCCTTTGCCGGCGTGCTGGTCGCCGGACTGGCGTTCGCGGAAGTTCGCCGCCGCCGGAAGAGCTGAACCCCTTCCCAGTCGAAACAAGAAAGGCCCCGATGATCTCGGGGCCTTTGCCTTTTTTGTGGCCGCAGGGAACTGCCGGCTATTCGCCCAGCAGATGCAGCACGACGCGGCGGGTGTGGGGTTCGCGGCGGTGTTCCCAGAGGTAGATCCCCTGCCAAGTGCCGAGCACCAGCCGCCCTTGGTTGAAGGGAATGGAGAGGTTCACCGTGGTCAGCGCCGTGCGGATGTGCGCGGGCATGTCGTCCGCGCCTTCGGCGGTGTGGATGAAGAGCCGGTCGCCATCCGGCACCAGCCGCGCGAAAAACCGCTCGAAGTCGGTCCGCACGTCGGGATCGGCGTTCTCCTGGATGACGAGCGAGGCCGAGGTGTGCTGGAGATGGAGAGTGGCCAGGCCGGTCTTGAGCCCGGAGGCGGCGAGCCGTTCCGCCACCTGCGCGGTGAAGTCGGTGAAGCCACGCCCGGGCGTGCGCAGGACCATTTCGTGGAGGGCCTGCCTCATTTCGCGGCGGCGGCGGCCTTGGTCAGCAGCTCCTCCAGTTGCGTGTCCTGCGGCTGGCCGAGGGCGCGGGCCTTGCGGTAGTGGAACCAGCCGAGTTCCGCGTAGGGCGGCGTCTGGGTGGCGTAGATGATGGCGAGGTTGTTGTGCGCGCCGGGGTTGTCGGGGGCGAGCTGGATGGCCTTGCGCAGCGCGGCCTCGGCGGCGGCGCGCTGGCCCTTTTGGCTGAGGGTGATGCCCAGGTAGTTCTGCGTGTCGGAGTTGTTCGGATCGAGCTGGGCCGAACGGCTGAGGCAGGTGAGCGCGTCGTCGTAGCGTTCCTGGCGGAAGCGGACGATGCCCATGAGGCTCAGGCTGGCGGGATCTTCCGGGTCGGCCTTCAGGGCGCGCTCCAGGTGCTGCTCGGCCGAGGCGAGCTTGCCCTGTTCGAACTGGGCGGAGGCGAGGTTGACGAGCAGGTAGGTGTTGTCCGGCTCCTGCTGGAGGGCTTCGGAGAACTTCGTCTCGGCCAAGGGGTAATTGCGGGTGATGGCGGCCCGTTCGGCTTCGGACACGAGGGCACCGGCTCCGGGCGGGACCTTGCGGACGGAGCGCTTGACCGTCGTCGCGTTCGTTTCGGTGAGCACCACGGTGCTGCGAGCCGGTGCCTTGAAGAGCGCCTGTTCCTCGGCGGTGAAAGGCACGGCCTTGGCCTCCAGCGCGGCCAGCTTGGCCTGGAGTTCCGCCACCTTGACCGTATCCACGGCCGAAGGCGCGGGAGCCGGGGCCACCGTCGCGACCACCGGTGCGGCGGCGGGACGGGCTTCCGCGGCGGCGAGGGCCTTTTCCAGAGCGGCGCGCTGGGTGGCCGCCGCGCGTGAGGTCGCCACGAGCTCCTCCTCCAGCTTCTTCACCCGGGCGGCGAGGGCTTCCTTTTCCTTGGCCAGGGTCTTGGCTTCGGCCAAGGCGGCTTCCTCCGCCGGGGCCGCAGTGGGTTTGGCCTTTTCCTGCTCCAGGGCGGACTTCAGCACCTCGATCTCGCGCTGCTGTCCGGCGACGCGCTCCTCCAGCCGGGTGCGTTCGGCGGCGGTGAGGCCGCTGGACTGCATGGCGAGCGCCTCTTTCAGCTTGGCGGTGAGGGATTCGACCTGGCTGCGCAGCACGCGGACCTCCTCGCGCTGGCCGGCGGCCACAGCCTCGGGCGCGGGTTTGGTGGCGGGGCCGGTCGTCGGCGCGGCGCCTCCGCCCAAGCTGCCCAGACGCTCCGTCACGTCGCCCAGCCGGAACTTCACCATGCCCGCGTTCCACGACGGATAGGAGGTCTGGAGCTTCTGCAGCCGGGACTCGGCCTGCTTCAGCGCGTCGATGGCCTGCTTGCTCTGGCCGGACTTGGTGAACGTCTCCGCCTGTTCGATCAGGCTGAAGGATTCGAGGTAGAGATCGTCCGGCCCTTCGGCGCGGACGCCGGCACCGGTCAGGAGAAGGGCCAACAGCAGGCTGCGTTTCATGATGGCGAGAAACTAGGCCAGCCCGAAACGGCTTGGCAACTGCGGCGGCTCCCGGAAACGCCCTCAGCTCGCGAGGATCTTCCCCAGCCGGTCCGTCAGATCCTTCAAGCCCTCGGGCGTGCCTCCCCCGCCCTGCTCGGTGATGGCCCACGAGGTGTAGCCCACGTCGCGCAGTGCCTTCATGATGCCGGGCCAGTTGTTCGCGCCCTCCAGCAGCTTCGCGTTGAACCCCTGCCAGACGTCGCCCTTCTTCATGGCCAGATCGCGGCTGTATTCCTTGATGTGGATGCGGGCGATGCGCGGACCCAGCGTCTTGATCCAGTCGATCGGATCGCCGTAGCGGATGATGTTGCCCACGTCGAAGTGCCACTGCACCAACGGATGGTTGATCGCGTCGAGGTAGCGGGCGGCTTCCTTGTGGTCGGTGATGAAGTCGTTCCAGACGTTCTCGATGGCGATGATCACGCCCGTCTCCTCCGCCACGGGAATGGCTTCCTTGATCCCGGCGATGGAACGTTCCCAGCACTGCTCGTAGCTGACGCCGTCGCGGGCCACGCCCGGCACGAAGAGCACCGAACCCGCGCCATACGCCTTGGCGTCGAGCAGCGAAGACTTCAGCCCCTCGACGCCGACCTTGCGGTCCTCCGGATTGGCCGAGGAAAGCGGTTTGGCCCAATGCGTGTGGCAGCAGACGCTGGCCGCGCCGAGGCCGGTTTCCTTGAGGGCGGCGACGCCCTCGTTGCGATCCATGCCGCCCATCATCTCCACGCCCTCGTAGCCGGCCGTCTTCACCGCCTGGAGCTTCTCCAGCACCGAGCCTTTGACCCCGATGGTGGCATACATGATGGCCTTGCCCATCTTCGGCGCGGGCTCGGCGGCGAAGGCGCGGCCGGTGGAGACCGCGAGCGCGGCCATGGCGGTGGATTGGAGGAAGCGGCGGCGGTTCATGGGCCGGACGGTGGAGGGGAACCGCCCATGCGTCATCTCCCAAAAACGGGGGAGCCGTGTCGGCCGCGGCGTCTCGGCAACCGGGACGGGTTGCGATACGGCAAGCCGGAGGCTTGCGCTACGCGGCGGTGCCGCGCCCCGTAGCGCCGACGTCCTGTCGGCCGTGACGCCCGCGTCTCGCAGGCCGTAGCGCAAGCGTCCCGCTAGCCCGTCCGAAAATTTCCTGTCGGATTCCCGCGTCGGCGGCGGTTTAACGGGTGAATGCAGTCCACGTCCGACGTCCAGCTCCTGCGCGCCTACGCCGCCGAAGGCTCCGAAGCCGCCTTCGCCGAGCTTGTCCGCCGCCACGCGGACCTCGTCTATTCCGCCGCGCTGCGCCAAGTGGATTCCCCCGATCTGGCCCGTGACGTCACCCAGGCCGTCTTCACCGATCTGGGCCGCAAAGCCGCCTCGCTCGCCGCCAGCCTGCCCGAGGAAGCCACGCTCATCGGCTGGCTCCATCGCGGCGCCCGCTACGAAGCCCTCTCCCTGCGCCGGGACGAACACCGCCGCCGTCAGCGCGAACTCCACGCCATGGCCCACCTCGACGACACCTCCGATCCGCCGGTCGATTGGGACGCGCTCCGCCCCTGCCTCGACGAGGCCTTGGACGAACTGGAACCCGCCGACCGCGACGCCCTGCTCCTCCGCTATTTCGAGAACCGGGATCTCCGCACCGTCGGCGCCGCCCTGGGCGTGAGCGACGACGCGGCGCAGAAACGGGTGGCCCGCGCCGTGGACAAGCTCCGGTCCCTCCTCGCCCGCCGGGGCGTGAAGACCTCCGCCGCCGGACTGGCCGCCGTGATCTCCGCGCAAGCCGTCCAGGCCGCTCCCACCGCCCTCACCACCGCGCTGTTGTCCCTTTCCGCAGCCGGCGTCGCCACGACGGCCACGTCCACCACCACCGTTGCCACCCTCGCCATGACCACGACCCAGAAACTCCTCGTCGGCACCGTGCTGGCCGCCGCCCTCGGCACCGGCGTCCATGAAGCCCGCTAAGCCGCCCAGCTCCGCCGCGATCACGCCACCCTCCGTCAGGAGCATCAACCGCTCGCCGCCCGCGTGGCCGAACTGGAGGCCGACCGCGCCCGCCTGAGCAACCTCGTCGCCTCCCTCAACGCCGAGAACGACCAGCTCCAAGCCCGCTCCACCGACGCGCTCAAGGCCCACCAGCAAGCCCTCCAGCTCGCGGACCAAACCCAACGCCAAGTCGCCGGTGCCGATCCAGACGTGCAGGAGGCGATGGAGTGGAAGGCCAAAAAGGAGAAGCTGAAACAATTGTTTCGGGACAATCCCGACTGGTGGGTTCCCGAGATGTCTTTGGTCACTGAAAGCGAGTGGTTGGACGCCGCTCGGTATTCCGACCTTACCAGCAAAGCGGGAATTGCCGCCTCAAAACAAGACGCCCGAGCCAAAGGCGAGCGAAAATACATCCAAGGAATCGCCGCGGCAGTGGTTCGTTTTATGGACGCGAACAATCAGAAGCCCCCCGAGTCGCTACGCCAAGCGCTGCCATTTTTTCAAGGTCCCGGTGAACCCACTTGGATTGATCGCTACGAAATTGTGCAGAGAGGCCCAGTCACCAATCTGCCACCTGGTGTCGTGCTGTCCGCTTCGGGATGGAAGATTACCCAGGCTCGAGAGTTCGATCCCGAGGGTGACGTCCGGCTGGGAATGGAACTACACAATGGACGAAGCGGATTTGTAGCCAGCGAGCACCGAACCGAACCCGCTCAATAGAAATCCGACTCGACCCGGGCCAATCCTCGCTCCTTTGGATCAAGTTGGCCGGAAGAATTCCTGATCGGGCTGTCTTCTCCGCCCCGCATCCGCTCCCGCCCAACGACCAGCCGTGCTGCCCGGAGGCAGTTCAGCCATCGGCCAGTGCGCGCCGCAGCTCCTCCGCCCGCGTCCGGAGCAGCGCACGCAGTGCTTCCGCCACGGGACTCAGCCGGTTCTTCCACGCCACGCCGAAGCGCACCCGGGGAAAGTCGGGCAAGGGCACGAACCGCACGCCCTTCGGCGGCCTCAATCCCGGCGCATCGACCGTGAGTCCGATGCCGAAGCCGTTCGCCACGTATTCCAGCACCAGCTCCACCGTGCTGACCTCGATGGCCGGGGACCACACGCACTTCCGCTCCTGCAAACCCTGCTGGAACATCCGCGCCACCGTGTCTTCCGCGCCCAGGGAAACCAGCGGCTCGGCCACGCGGTCGATGGCGAAGAGCGTCTCCGGCGGGGGCAACTTGAGCCGGGTCGGCACGGCGAGCGCGAGCGGAACTTCCAGGAGCGGATCGATGGTCACGCCGGGTTCGGAAGTGCGCTGGAGCGCGGTTATGATCAGGTCGAGTTCGCCCGCTTGCAGCTCGGCGAAGAGCGCGGGCTCGACCGCTTCCCGCAGCTTGAGCGAGAGGCCCGGATACTTGTCGCGCAACGTCGCCAGCAGTCCGGGCAGATGGTGTTTGAGCACCGTCTTGCCCGCGCCGATCCGCAACCGTTGGAACCCGGCGCGGCGCAGGCGGTTTTCGGCGTCGTCCAACCCGCCGAAGAACGGCTCGATGAAGGCGAACAGCTCGGCTCCCTGGCTGGTGAGCTGGAAGGGGCGTCGCTGGAAGAGCGTGGTGCCGAGGTGTTCCTCCAGCTGGATCAACTGTTCGCTGATGGCCGGCTGCTGGATGCCGTAGGGCATCTTCCGCGCGGCCGCGCTGATCCCGCCGTGCTTCGCCACGTAATAGAAGAGTTCGAGGTGGTGGACGTTCATGCGCGCTTCAGTTCCTTCTCCTCGTCTTCCTCCTCGTCTTCGTCGTTATCGAGTTTCTGTGACGAAGACGAAGAGGAGGAGAAGGACGAGGAGGTGTTATCTGTTGAACGACTTCGCAAAGGTGTCGTCCTGGATCTCCACCACCTTCTTCTCGAACTTCGAGTCGCGGATCAGGCCCAGCAGCTTCTGCTCGAAGGCGCCGCCGTTCAGCGGCAGGTCCACCACCTGGCCCAGCAGGGAGGAGTAGAGCATCGAGTTCGCCAGCTCCACCGAACCGATCCCTTCCTCGCCCGGCGCGATCAGCGGCGCGCCGTCGAAGACGTGGTCGGCGAAGTTGTTCATCAGCGCAGCGTGCGGCGCGGGGTTGTCGGTGAAGGGCACGTCGGCCACCCAGACCTCGGGCTTGGCAAAGCCGACCTTGGCCATGCGGCTGAACTCCAGCATGTCGGCGTCGTTGCGCGTCAGGGTCAGCCGGTTGTTTTCCAGCACCAGCTTGCCGCGCGTGCCGGCGATCTCGAAGCGGTTCGTGCCCGGGGCTTCGCCGGTGGAGGTGATGAAGACGCCGGTCGCGCCGTTCTTCCACTGGAGATAGGCGGTGACGTTGTCCTCCACCTCGATGTCGTGGAAGCGGCCGAGCTGGCAGAAGCCGCGCACGCTCTCGGGCATCCCGCAGAGCCACTGGAGGACGTCGAGATTGTGCAGGCATTGGTTCAGGAGCACGCCGCCGCCCTCGCCCTTCCAGGTCGCGCGCCAACCGCCGCTGGCGTAGTAGGCCTCGGTGCGGAACCAGTCGGTGATGATCCAGCTCACGCGGACCACCTCGCCCAGATCGCCGGACTGGAGAATGCGCTGGATGCGCTGGTAACGCGGCTCGACGCGGAGCTGGAACATCCCCGCGAACGCCAGTTTCGGATACGCCTTGGCGGCGGCGACGAGCTTTTCGGCGTCGGCTTTGTGCGCGGAGATCGGCTTCTCCACCATCACATGCAATCCGGCCTCAAACGCCGCGATGCCGAGGGCGGTGTGCTGGTAGTGCGGCGTGGCGATGATGACGGCATCGACTTCGCCCGACCGGATCATTTCGCCGCCATCGCCGAAAACCCGCACGCCCTTCGCCTCGTAGGCGGCGAGCTTCTGCGGCGAGGTGCTGCATACGGCCGTCAGGCGGCAGCGCGGGGCCTTGCCTTCGAGCAGATACCCGGCGTGGTGCTTGCCGATGTTGCCCATGCCGATGACGCCGATGCGGAGCTGGTTCATGGGCGCGGACTATCGCGAGCGCGAGAAAGCCGGGGCAAGCGTTTTGCCCCGGCGAACGGTTCCTCGGGAGGGAGGTCGGCTTCAGACCAGCGCCTGGCGCGGCTCGGCCTTGACCATGCAGGTGCCGGCGATGCGGTCGTGCCACGACTGCTTGTCGCGGCTCCAGCCGGCCCAGAAGAAGCCCAGGCCCAGCACCAGGCCCGAGAAGACGCTGGAGATCGCCCGCACGAAGGCGACCGCGAAGTCGATGGGCCGGCCGTCCTCGCGCACGATCCGTTGCCCCAGCGCGATGTTGCCGACGGTCGCGCCTTTCCACGTCCACATGCCCACGAGATACACGGCCCAGATCAGCGGGAAGGCCGGGCCGGTGCGGCTCACGATCACCAGCGTCACGATCAGAACGAGATCCAGCACCGTCGCCAGGGTCCGCGCCCAGAAGCCCACGCGGTTGGTCGGATACGCCGGCGCGGGAATGAAGGCCGGTTCCGTCCCGCCACCGCCGTTCGCGCCGATCACCGGTCCGGGCGAAACGCGGCTCCCTTCCCGGCGCAGCCCCGAGCCCGTCGCCGTGATGGCGCAGCCGAGACCGATGGTGCTGAGCACGCCCCAGCAGACGAGCCCGACCACCGGCACGAGATACAGCGCGTAGATCAGGGCGGTTCCGACGATCAGGGCGACCAGAGGAGCCTGGAGGAAGTTCGTGTTCATCTGGCGGCCAAGCTGTTGGCCCACGAAGCGATACAGCGCGATCTTGCCCAGCACCGCCGCGACCACCGAGCCGCAGACGAGGAACGGGATCAGGACAATTCCGATCACGGAGACCGAGAGCACCACCACCACCGGCGCGAAGAGCAGCGCGAAGAGGAACCCGGCGAAGAGCGAGCCGATGGGTCGGTTTTCCAGCGCGGTGACACACGCCTGCACCGGCTTGGGCAGGATCAACTGCACGAGGATATGCAGAGCCAGAATCGCCGCCGCCACGATCCAGACCCAGCCCACGGCCGGAGCGATGGGACGGCCGAGCAGCGGACCGGATCGGACCCAGCGCAATGCGGCGTCCAGCACCGGCATGTTGCCGATCACTCCGGCCTGAATCTGGTCGCCGCCGATGTTGGGATCGCCTTCGGAGTCCAGTCCGCCGCCCACGAGAATCAGGTTGCGACCGATCCGGGCATTCGGGCCGAAACGGATGGAGCCGAGCACCAGGCGGACTTCTCCCTCCACCGTGCCGTTCAGCACCACGTCGCCGCCCACCACGGTCAGATCGCGGCTGATCGTTCCATCCACCGTGCAGGAACCCAGCACGACCACGGCTTCGTCGATCTTCTCCTCGGCTCCGACCTTCAGATCCGTGCCCACCACGACACGGTCGTTGTGCCGACGGTGCCAGCGGCGGATCTCCACGTGTTCCACCGGCTCAGGCGCCGGATTCACCACCGCAGAATCGACGGCGACCGGGGCCTCCGCCGGCACCGGAGCCGCCGGTTCCGGCGGAGCTTCCTGCGCGGAAACCAGCCGCGCGCAACCGAGGGCCGCGACCAACAACAAAGGGAGAAGAGGAGTCTTCATGGGCGATTCGATTCTTGGGGGACGAGGAAATGGCGGGCGAACACGGTGCCCAGACCGACACACATCAGATAGCTCGCGACCACCAGCCCCAGGCCGATGGTCCAGACATACGACGGCAGCGCGGACAAGTAGTCGCGGGCTCCGGCCGAACCCAGCTCCAGCCAGGTGGAAACCGTCTGGCCCAACGCCGCCCGGCCCTCCACCAGCGCCGTGTAACGCGCTTGGAGATCGGGCCAAAGCTGCCAGCCCAGCAGCGCGATCAAACCAACTACCAGCGGCACCGCCGCCGCCGCCGACCAGCGCATTTTGGCGGGCCACTCAAACCAACTGCGCCGCCACCACGGCAACGCCTGCCGGGCGCGCAGAGTCGCGAGCACGTTCGCGGCGAGGGACGGCGGAGCGGCTTCATCGGGCAGCTCGCGTAGCTTCCGCGCGAGCCATTGCTCCAACTGGGGATCGGGTTCGTCGCTCATGGTCTCAGGCCCCGGTTCTCAGGGCGGAAAGTTCTCCGGCTTCGTTTCTCAGCAGCTTCCGGCGCAGCGCGAGACGGCCGCGGTGCATGTCGGTCTTCACCTTGCCCACGCTGACGCGCAGCTCGCGGGCAATGTCCTCGCAGCTCCGGTCCTCGAAGTGGTGCAGCACCAGCGGCACCCGTTGGGCGTCGGGCAAGCGGCGCAGCGCCTCTTCCAGCAACCGCTTCTCGTCGTCGCCCATCGCGGCCGATTCGTTCGGCTCGGCGACCGGTTCCAAGTGCGGCTCCGCATCGTCCGCATCGGCCGGCGCGAGCTCGGAAAAGAGCCGCCAGCGGTTGCGGTAGCGCTGGAGGTGGTTCAGACACAGGTTCGTCGTCACCGTCTTCAACCAGCCGCCCACCGTCGGGCTGTGCGCGATCTCGGCGAACTTCTCGTAGGCCTTAAGGAAAACCGTCTGGGAGACATCCGCCGCCTCGGCCTGGTTG
>CAMLMI010000161.1 GCA_946480965.1 uncultured Verrucomicrobiales bacterium
ACTGGTTCCTGAGGAAAGGCGGACGAGGGGTTACAAAGAATCCGCCGGGGAAGGAAGCGTGGAGAAACCCCGCGCTCCACGGAGGGAAGCCATCGAGAAAGCGACCGCGATGGGGGAGGTCATGCGCCCACGGCTTTCTGAGGTCCAACTCCCCGGTGGGGTTGGGAAGGCTGAGTTCTGATCGAGGTCGGGTCCTTGGCTCGAAGCTCGGGCTAAACTGACCGGCAACGCGGGAAGAAAAGCTCCGCCTCGCTTGGGGATCCAAAAAGCCAACGCCGGCCCTTGCCCGGATGGGAAGGAACGTGTCTTCGGCAACGGCGCTCCAAGCACGGCGAAGTCCCCGCCGCATTGACGGACGGGCCGGGGCTTTGGAACGGTCCAGCCGTGCGCATCATCACGTCGGTTGCCGCCATGCAGCGGCAGGCTCTTCGCTGGAAGCGGACGGGCGTCCGCGTCGGGTTCGTCCCGACGATGGGTTATCTTCACGCCGGTCACATCGATCTCGTGAAAGAGGCCCGTCGGCGTGTCGGCGCGAAGGGCGTCGTGGTCGTGAGCATCTACGTGAACCCGACGCAGTTCGCGCCCACGGAGGATCTTTCCCGCTATCCGCGCGACTTCGCCCGCGACCGCCGCCTGTGCCGCGAGGCGGGCGTGGATGCGATCTATCTGCCGTCCGACGCGGAGATGTATCCCGGCAAGGCGGAGGGCCGCTACAGCACCTGCGTCGTCGAGGAACGGTTGTCGCAGGGGATGGAAGGCGCGTCGCGGCCGACGCATTTCCGGGGCGTCACCACGGTGGTGGCCAAGCTCTTCAACCTCGTGCTGCCGGATGTCGCCGTCTTCGGCGCGAAGGACTGGCAACAGGCGGCTGTCGTCCGGCGCATGGTGCAGGATCTGAACTTCCCGCTCGAACTCGTGGTCGCTCCGACCACGCGTGAAGCCGACGGCTTGGCCATGAGTTCGCGGAACAAATATCTCTCGCCGTCGCAGCGGGCGGAAGCCGTGGTCTTGTCTCGGTCCCTTCAAGCCGCTGCTGAACGCGTCGCGGACAAGCCCGCCAAGGCCTCGGCCCTGCGCGCGTGGATCGAGCGGAAGATCGTGGCCGAATCCAGCGGACGTCTGGACTACGTCGAGTTCTTCGATCCCGAGACGCTGGAGCCGGTCGCGACGGTGCGGCCCGGCACGCACATGGCATTGGCCGTGTTCTTCGGGACGACCCGTTTGATCGACAACGCGCGGCTGTAGATCGGGGGCTGTTTCGCTGGCTCCGCCGATCCTTCGGCTGCTACGGTGCCGCCGCATCCCGAACCATGAGAATCCGTCACAAGAGAGTGTTGCTGGCCCTCGGCTGGTATGACTACCGCCTCCATCGCGGCATCGAGACCTACGCGCAGGAGCACGGCTGGCAGCTCTTCGCCAACTACACCCGCGAGAAGGTGATTCCCTGGGGCTGGAACGGCGACGGCATCCTCGCGTGGCTCGGGGCAGGGGACGATCTGGCGGAGTTCGTCGGCCAGACCAAGAAGCCGACGGTCGATTTCAGCTTCCGGCGCAAGCACCTCAAGTTTCCCCGCGTCCTGGAGGACCACGCGCACGCGGCGCAGTTGGCGGCCGAACACTTCCTCGCGCGCGGCTTCCGCCACTTCCTCTACTACAGCCCGGACGACAACTGGTCCTACGAGGAGCGCGGCATCGGCTTCACCACCGCGATCAAGCGCGCTGGCCACGACTGCGGCTGGCTGCGTTGGCACAAGGCCGACGAATTCCGAACGGACCGAGGCCAGTGGAAGGCCAAGGGCGCTTGGCTGATGAAGCAGATCGCCGCCGCGCCCAAGCCCGTCGGTGTCTTCGCCGCGAACGACGATGCCGCGCTCGACGTGCTGGAAGCCTGTGAACGTGCCGAGCTGAACGTGCCCGAACAGGTCGCCATCGTCGGCGCGGAGAATTCGCTGCTCGCGCCCAACGCGATGAAGACGCCCATCTCCAGCGTGGACACGAACCTGGAGGCGCTCGGCTATCGCGGCGCGCGGTTGCTGGACGAACTGATGAGCGGCAAGGCCGCGCCCGAAGTGCCGGTCCGCATTCCCGCCGCAGGACTTGTGGTGCGGAAGAGCAGCGACCTCTTCGCCGTGAAGCATCCCGGCGTGGCCCGCAGCCTGCGCTTCATCGCGAACAACTGCCACCAGCCGATCAGCGTGAAGGATCTGCTCACGCCCGCCGCCATGTCGCGGCGCGGCCTGCACAAGGCCTTCCTCGAACACCTCGGCCGCACGCCCGGCCAGGAACTCCAGCGCGTCCGCATCGACCACGCCAAGCGTCTGCTGGCCGAGTCGGACAACAAGATCGAGGTGCTGGCGGGCATGTGCGGCTACCGCAGCGCGAACAGTTTCTGCGTCGCCTTCAAGCAGGCCACCGGCTTCTCGCCCAAGCAGTATCGCCTCTCCGTCGGGAAGTGAGGGGCGGTGGGGCACCGCGCAAGAATCCATCGAAAAGAGCGGCAAAGAGAAGGGGCTTTCGTTGCGTCCGGGCGGGCGCGCCGCAGGCCTCGCCGCTGGGGTGCTGATTTCTCACGCCGGTTTGCAAACATGGGGACTGCCGCCTGCCGTGGGCGGCTGTTACACCTAGCCTGTTCCCCAATTTTCCTTGGTCCGGCGCGCTGCCGTGCAGCCGGTCTTCCGTCCACCGGACCTGGCCCGGGAACGGAGCGGCGGGCGGCGGGGCATGGAGAAGGGGAGCAGAGCAACCATGACACCCCAACCTCTGTTCCATCCCCGTTCCCGCCGCGCGCTTCGGTTGCCGGCCGGGCTTTTCCATCCGGCTCTCGTGGCCGGTTCGATCCTGCTCCTGGGCTCCGTCGCCGCGCGCGCCGCCAGCGGTTCCTGGGCGGTGGACGCCTCCGGCAACTGGAGCGCCGCCGCGAACTGGACCGGATCGGCCATCGCCGACGGCGCGTCGAGCCTCGCCACCTTCAACCTCGACCTGACGTCCATCCACACCGTCACGCTCGATTCGGACCGCACGCTGGGCGGGCTCGTCTTCGGCGACACCGACGCGGCGAACAGCCCGGGCGGCTGGATTCTCACCGGCGGCACGCTGACCCTGGACAGCGGTGCCACCGCGCCGCAGATCACGGTCAACGCCATGAACGGTGCGGCGGGTTTGCAGGACGCGACGAACGACGTGGTCCTGGCCTCGATCCTCTCCAGCCCGCTCGGCTTCGTGAAGAAGGGCCCGGGCACGCTCACGCTGATGGGGGCGAATGCCCTTGGGGCTTCCGTGCAACTGGACGAAGGCATCGTCGCCATCGGCAACGCGTCCGCGCTCGGCTCCGGCAACCGCGCCGTGGTCTATAACGGCGGCGGCGTGCAGGTCTGGGGCGGCGGCCCGGCCTTCGGCAACACGAACCTCATCCAGACCACCGGCTCGCTCATCAGCTCCAACGGCAACTACGACGCTTGGAACGGCCGCTGGGTCGGCTCGGGCACGATGTTCATCCACTCGAACGGCCGCATCACGCCCGGCGGCGGATCGGCCACGGCGCTGGCGGACTTCACCGGCACCATCGACCTCACGGACAGTTCTTCGGCGAACAACACCCGGATCAATCTCGGCAACAACGCGCTCTACGATCTCAGCAGGATCACGCTCAACGCCGGTTCCAATGGCGGCCGCTTCAGCTTCCGCGTCGGCTTCGCGCCCTCGGTGATCAAGATCGGCGCGCTGAGCGGCGCGGGCGCCTCCACGCGGCTCGCCTCCAGCGAACAGGCCGCCGGCACGTTCCTCACCTGGGAGGTCGGCTACTTGAACACCTCCACGCTCTTCGCCGGGAACATCCAGGACTACGCCGCCGGTCGCGTGGGCAACTTGACCAAGGTCGGCACCGGCACGCTGACCCTTACGGGCAACAGCACGTTCACCGGCTCGACCGTCGTCAGCAACGGCGTGCTCGCGCTCGGCGGCGCGGGCAACCTGGCCAACACGCCGTCGATCACGGTGCATCCGGGCGCGACCTTCGACGTCTCCGCGCGCGACGCGGAACTCTCGCTGGACGCGACCAAGACCCTCGCCGGGCTCGGCACGGTGAAGGGCAATCTCACGGTGAACGGCGGCACGATCAGCCCTGGACCTGGCGTGGGCCCGCTCACCTTCGACGGCGCTTTGACGCTGGGCGGCCTGGCCACGAACCGCTTCAAGATCGGGCCTTCGTCCAACGACGTGCTGCAGATCAACGGCAACCTCACCGTGCTTGATCCCATCGTGGTGGCGGTCACGCCCACCGGGCCGTTCATCGGCAACGGCAACTACGTGCTGGTGAAATGGACCGGCGACTTCACGGGCGAAACTTCTTCTGTGCAGCTCGAATCGCTGCCGCAGACCGGCACGCTCGGACTCGTGGTCGATCCGACGGCCAAGGAGATCCGGCTCGAAGTCACCGGCGTGGCGGGCGCGGCCAACCTCGTCTGGAAGGGCGACGGTTCGGCCAATGTCTGGGATTCGACCGCGCTGAACTGGCTCAACGGCGCTGTGCCGAGCGTGTTCAACACCGGCGACAATGTTCTCTTCGACAACACCGGCGACAACGCCGCTTCGATCGATCTCGCAGGAGCGATTGGCGCCGGCACCGTTGTGGTAGGGGCGTCGAAGGACTACGTCTTCACCACCACGGGCGGGACCGGCAAGCTCACGGGTTCCGGCAATCTGATGAAGACCAACTCGGGCACGCTCACGTTGGTCGTGGACAATGACCACTCGGGCGACACCGAGATCCGCCAGGGCACGGTCGTGGTGGGCGACGGCGTCAACACGCGGGGCATCCTGGCCGGAGGCTCCGTCACCAACCACGGGCGGCTGGTCTATAACCGGCCCGACGACGTGACCGTGGCCAACGCGATCCACGGCTCGGGCTCGGTGGTCCAGAGCGGCTCGGCCGTGCTCACGCTGTCGGGCGCGAACACCTTCTCCGGCGGCCTCGTGGTCAGCAACGGCACGGCGGCGGTGAACCTAGCCGGGGCGCTCGGCACGGGCCCGTTGACCCTGAGCGGCGGCACCTTCGCGCCCGGCGGCATCACCGTGACCAACGCGTTCGTGCTCCGGGCCGACACCACGATCAACGTGGCCGGCGGCGAGCCGCAGTTCGTCGGAAATTCCGTCTCCGGCACCGGCGGCACCTTGACCCTGAGCGGCTCGCAGATGCGCTTTTCCGGGGCCGGATTCGACTTCTCCCGCCCGATCGTCAACGAGCTGACGCTGCGCTCCTACAACAACACGGGCGTGCAGACCTTCAGCGGCGTGATCTCGGGTTCCGGCGCTTACCAACGGCGCTGGTCCGACAGCACCGTGGGCAACAACGGCGCGACCGTCTTCAGCGGGGCCAACACCTACTCCGGCGGCACCATGCTGCGCGAAGGCGGCATCGGCTTCGGCATCAGCTCCGTTTCCAGCACGCCCGGCACGGTCGATTCCGGCCCCATCGGCACCGGCCCCCTCAACCAGGACTCGGCCACCTACACCGCCGTCTTCGCCGTGGGCGGCGCGCGCACGCTGCACAACGCGGTGGTGCTCAACCCGGCCGGACAGGCTTTCATCATTACTGGAGACCAGGATATCACCTTCGCCGGGACCATCGACCTGGGGGCGGCGTCCAAGGAGATCCGCGTGGAGAACACCGCCAAGACGATCTTCACCGGCGACGTTTCCAACGGACCGCTCGTCAAGGGCGGCCCGGGAATCCTCCTCATCCACGGCAACAATTCGGCCACGATGAACACCGTCACCGCCGGCACGCTCGGCGGCACCGGCACCTTCACCGGCGGCGTCACGGTCCAATCCGGCGGCGCTCTGGCTCCCGGAGCCTTGATCGGCACGCTGACCGTGCAGGGCGCGGTCGTCCTCGAAGCGGGCAGCACGACGCGCGTCGAGATCGACAAGGCGAACGGCACCCGCGACCAGCTCGTCGGCGCAACTTCCATCGCCTACGGTGGCACGCTCGAAGTCTCGAACCTCGGCGGCACCTTGGCGGCCGGAGACGCCTTCAAGCTCTTCGCCGCCACGAGCTACTCCGGAGCTTTCGGCGCGATCAGCCCGGCGGTTCCCGGAGCCGGATTGGAGTGGGACACCGCGACGTTGGCCACCGACGGCACGCTACGCATCAAGGCGGGCGGCGCGGTCTCCACGCCCGGCATCGCCTCGGTCGTCCGCGAGGGCGGCAACCTGGTCTTCAACGGCACCAACGGCACGCCCGGCGGCGCCTTCACCGTGCTGACCTCGACCGACGTCGCCGCACCGGTGGCGAACTGGACCGTGGGCGCGAGCGGCACCTTCGGCGGCTCCGGCCAGTTCAGCGTGACCAACGCCGTGGACGGCGGCACACCGCAGCGCTTCTTCCTGCTCCGGGTGCCCTGAGCGCCCGGTTCCAGTCGCGAACCACCCGTGCGGCCGCGAGGTCGCACGGGTTTTCCTTTCCCGGACATCCAGAAACACAGGGGCGCGGGCCTTGCACCGAGGCCGAGGCGGGCGCATAAGGAAGCCACCAAGTTTCGTCGTATGCCGATCTACGAATTCGCCTGCCCCAAGTGCCGCAAGATCTTCAGCTTCCTCTCCAGGCGCATCAACCCGGACCACAGCCCGGCCTGTCCCAAATGCGGCTCAAAGAAGCTCTCCAAGGAGATCAGCCGCTTCGCCATGCTCAAGCGCGTGGCCGAACCCAAAGCCGCCGCCGACGGCGGCGAGATGGACGGCCCGCCAATGCCCGATCTGGATGATCCGCGCGTCGAGAAGGTCATGGGCGAGCTGGAGCGGGACATGGACCATCTGGACGAGAACAACCCGCGCCACATGGCCTACATGATGAAGAAGATGAAGGACATCATGCCGGCCGGCATGGTTCCCAAGGAACTCGATGTCGCCATCAAGCGCCTGGAGGCCGGGGAAGATCCCGAGAAGATCGAGGAAGACATGGGCGACGCGCTGGGGGATTTCATGGGCGGGGCTGGTGGCGGGGGCGGCGGTTATTCCCGCGACGAAGGCCTCTACGACTACTGAACGGCTGCCGATGCCATGACTTCCCGACGCGACCATTCCAGCGGGACAAGGCTCCGGGGAGCGGCGGCCGGGTTCACGCTGATCGAGCTGCTGGTGGTCATCGCGATCATCGCCATCCTCGCCGCGCTGCTGCTGCCGGGCATCGGCAAGGTGAAACAACGCTCGCAGAGCATCCAATGCATGAACAACCACCGTCAGCTCATGCTGGCGTGGAACATGTATGTGGACGACAATCAGGACCGCGTGCCCTTCGCCAGCCGCGATCCATCGAGGCCCGATCTGAATCCCCACGTCTGGACCTTGAACGAGCTCGACTACAGTCCGTTCCGGGAATCGAACTGGAACCCGGACATCGACATCACCAAGAGCCTCCTCTGGCGCTACGCGCCCAACGCCACGATCTACCGTTGTCCGGCGGACTGGTCGCGGGTCACTCCGGGTTTCGGTCCATTGCGGGGCCAGCCCCAGCAGCGGGTGCGCAGCATGTCGATGAACCTCTGGATCGGCGGCTTCGGCGGCGACTACGCCAGCTACATGGACCCGGAGTATCGCATCTTCCTCTCCCGATCGGATTTCACCGATCTCGCGCCGTCCCGGGCCTGGTTGTTCCTCGACATGCGCGAGGACTCGATCAACTGGGGCAACTACTACACCGACATGGCGGGCTACGATCCGAGGGACCCGTCGCGGTGGGAGTTCGAGTGCGACTACCCGGCGTCCTATCACCATCGCGCCGCCGGGTTCTCCTTCGTCGATGGCCACGCCGAGATCAAGCGTTGGGCAGACCAGCGAACCATGCCGAAGATCGCCCCGGGCACGATGGACCTTTGCCTGAAAGGCGAGGAGCCTTCGCCCAACAATCCGGACATCCTCTGGATCATGGAGGGCGCGACCCGGAAGAAACGATGACCGCTCTTGGCGGCAAACGCCCGTTTTCGAAGCGGCGATCCCTTCAAACGCTCCGCCGCACCGTGGTGTCCTGCTGGGCCCAGGCGGGGTCCAGTTCCGGGTAGTCGAGGTTGTAGTGCAGTCCCCGGCTCTCGGGACGCTTGGCGGCGCAGGCCACGATCAACTCGGCGACGGTCGCGATGTTGCGCAGTTCCAGCAGGTCGGGCGTGACGATGAAGTCCCAGTAATACTCCTGGATCTCTTCCTGGAGATTGGCGATGCGCTTGGCGGCGCGCTGGAGCCGCTTGTTCGTCCGCACGATGCCCACGTAGTCCCACATCAGGCGGCGGATCTCGTCCCAGTTGTGCGAGACCACAACGGATTCATCCGCGTTGCTCGCCCGGCCCGGTTGCCAGGCGGGGATGGGACCGGTGAAGGCTGCCGTGCCCAAGGCTTCGATCCGACGCGCGGCACGATGGGCGCAGACCAATCCTTCCAAGAGACTGTTGCTCGCCAGGCGGTTCGCGCCATGCAGGCCGGTGCAGGCCACTTCGCCGATGGCGTAGAGACCCGGAAGGTCCGTTTCGCCGTCGATGTTCGTGCGGACGCCGCCGCACTGGTAGTGGGCGGCGGGCACGACGGGGATCGGCTCCTTGGTGATGTCCAGGCCGAAGCGGAGGCACGTCTCGTAGATGTTCGGGAAGCGGTCGATGATGAAGCGGGCGGGCTTGTGCGTGATGTCGAGCCACACGTGGTCCGCGCCGGTCCGCTTCATCTCGCTGTCGATGGCGCGGGCCACGACGTCGCGCGGGGCCAGTTCCAGCCGCTCGTCGTAGCGCTGCATGAAGGGCTGCTTGTCGCCGCCGAGCAGCCGGGCGCCTTCGCCGCGGACGGCTTCGCTGATGAGGAAAGATTTCGCGCGCCGGTCGAAGAGGCACGTGGGGTGGAACTGGATGAACTCCATGTTCGCGATGGTCGCCCCGGCGCGATAGGCCATCGCCACGCCGTCGCCGGTCGCGATGTCGGGATTGGTCGTGTAGAGATAGACCTTGCCGCAGCCGCCGGTGGCCAGGACGACGTTCGGCGCGGAGAAGGTTTCCACCACGCCCGAGCGCGCATCCAGCACGTGGACGCCGACGCAGCGGTTCTCGGAGGACAAGCCCAGCTTGCGCGTGGTGATGAGGTCGATGGCGAGGTGGTTCTCCAGCACCTCGATGTTCGGGTTGCGGGCCACGGCCTGGAGCAGCGCGGACTCGATCTCGCGTCCGGTCATGTCCTTCGCGTGGAGGATGCGGCGTTTGGAATGGCCGCCTTCCTGGGCGAGGTCGAGCTCGCGGGTGCCGTTGATCTCGCGCTCGGAGAACTTCATGCCCAGCGCGATCAGATCCTGGATGCGGGCCGGGCCCTCCTCGATGATCGTCCGCACCACGTCCTCGCGGCAAAGCCCCGCTCCGGCCACGAGCGTGTCGGCCACGTGCATCTCCAGGGAATCCTCCTTGCTGGTGACGGCGGCGATGCCGCCCTGGGCCCAGTTCGTGTTGGAATCGGCGCGGCTCTTCTTGGTGATGATCGCGACCCGGCCGCGCTCGGCGGCCTTGAGGGCGAAGGAAAGGCCGGCGATGCCGCTGCCGAGCACGAGACAGTGGAACTGGTGCATGGGGCCGCGATCATCCCGATTCCCGGGCGGCTGTCCAATCCGGGGAACCGGGGAATGGCTGCTTGCGCCTACTTGTGGCCATTCGATGAAGCCATGCTCTTTGGTGGCGGTTCTTCCATGTCCTTTGCCGTTTCTCACCAGCGGGACTGCTCGATTACTCCAACGACGGACGGAAGACTCCGCGCCCATGAACCCCATCGACGTGGCCGTGGTCGCCGCGTATTTCGCCGTGGTCTTCG
>CAMLMI010000162.1 GCA_946480965.1 uncultured Verrucomicrobiales bacterium
ACCGCCCCGTTCGTCGTGATGCCGCTCGCGGCCAGCGTCGCGACCGTGGGCGCGGCTTGAGGCGGAGTGTTCCGCCAGAGCTGGAAGACGCGGCCGCCGGCGGCGTCGCCGGTCAGCGCTAGATCATTCCAGCCGTCACCGTTCACATCGGCCCAACCGACGGCTCCCCAGTAGATCGGCTCCAGCGGAAGATTGGCGTTCACGAAACCGCTGCCGGTGTTGCGCCATACTTGGGCCAGCCGGCCCGAAGCACCGTCGCCGGTGACGAGCAGGTCGAGGCGTCCGTCGTTGTCGTGGTCGTTCCAGGCCACGGCGGCGTATTGCACGCCGGGCAGGACCGCGCCGCTGTTGACGAAGCCGGAGCCGGTGTTGCGCCACACCTGGGTCACGCGCTCCAGCGCGGCATTGCCGGCCAGGAGAAGATCGAGGCGTCCGTCGTTGTTGTAGTCGCCCCAGGCCACGGATCCGAGACTCAGGCCGGGGAGGGCGATGTTCGCATTGACGAAGCCGGAGCCGGTGTTGCGCCAGATCTGGCAGATTTCGCCCGACGAGGTCGTGCCGGTGAGAATGAGATCCAGGCGTCCGTCGTTGTCGTAGTCGCCCCAGGCCACGGCGCTGGAATCCACGCCGGGCAGACCCGCGTTGATGTTGGTGAAGGCGGTGCCGGTGTTGCGCCAGATCTGGGAGACGCGCACGGAGTTCGTGTCCCAGCCGGTGAGCAGGATGTCGGGCCGGCCGTCATTGTCGTAGTCGCCCCAGGCGAGCGCGCCCCAGAAGGTGCCGGGCAGGGCGATGCCGCTGTTGACGAAGCCGGAGCCGGTGTTGCGCCAGAGCTGGGTGACGCGGGCCCCGTCGCGGGTCCACCCGTTGAGCAGCAGGTCGAGCCGCCCGTCGCCGTTGTAGTCGGCCCAAGCGGCCGCGCTGTGGGAGAGGGCGGGCAGGGTGGTGGAGACCTTGGCGAAGTCGGCCCCCGTGTTGCGCCAGAGCTCGGTGATGCCGTCGGCGGGCGACTGGTTCGTCGCTCCGGTGAGGGCGAGGTCGGGCCGCCCGTCGTTGTCATAGTCGCCCCAGGCCACCGCGCCATACCACACGCCGGGGATGGAGGCGGCCTGTGCCGCCACGCTTCCCAGCAATACCAATCCCAGTGCGGCCACCCGCCGCCATCCCGCCATAGTCATCAGATTCATTTCAGTTCCCTTGCCCGCGGCAGCCGACACGACCAAGGGCTCCGGCGACGCCACCCCGGCGTCGTCTGGCTGGAACCGATGTTCTGCTTGCCGTTTTCATTGTTCACACGAGGCCGATCACGGGGATCCGGCGGGGAGCACGGCGGGATTGCGGTTGCAACGGAGATGTCGCTTCCCATTCCCGGACCGGCCTTCCCAGAGCCCGAATTCCGCTTTCGGCTACGTGGTGATTCGGCGGTGCGGGGCGTTGCTTGAGGGGCGAATCTCACGGAAGAGAAGGATTTTTCCTTCAGATTCGCGGACTTGAGGACGATATGGACAGTCGTGACCCGGAGACGGGCATGTGCCGCCGGAGAACCAGGTTCCGGACAACGGGACAATCGCGAACGCGCGGGACAGAAGTGTCCAACTAGACGGCAATCGGCGCCTTGATCGCCGGATGCGGGTCATATCCGAGAAGCTCGAAGTCCTCGTAGACGAAGTCGTGGATGTTCTTCCGCTCGGGGTTGAGCCTCATCGTCGGCAACGGACGCGGCTCGCGGGAGAGCTGGAGCTTCGCCTGTTCGACGTGGTTCGCGTAGAGGTGCAGGTCGCCGAAGGTGTGGACGAAGTCGCCGGGTTTCAGCCCGCAGACCTGCGCCACCATCATCGTGAGCAGCGCGTAGCTGGCGATGTTGAAGGGCACGCCGAGGAAGATGTCCGCGCTACGCTGGTAGAGCTGGCAGCTCAGGGTGCCGTCCTCGACGTAGAACTGGAACAGGGCGTGGCACGGGGGCAGCGCCATCCGGTCCACTTCGCCGACGTTCCACGCGCTGACGATGTGGCGGCGGCTGTGGGGATTCTTCCGGATCTGTTCAATCACGGCGTCGATCTGGTGGATGGAGCGGCCATCGGCCGTCCGCCAATCGCACCACTGCGCGCCATAGACGCGGCCGAGCTCGCCGGTTTCCTTGTCGGCCCATTCATCCCAGATCGTGACGCCGCGCTCCTGGAGCCAGCGGACGTTGGTCTCGCCGCGCAGGAACCAGAGCAGCTCGTAGAGGATGGACTTGAGGTGGACCTTCTTGGTCGTCACCAGCGGAAAGCCGTCGGCCAAGCGATACCGCGTCTGCGCCCCGAAGACCGAATATGTGCCCACGCCGGTGCGGTCCGCGCGGAACTTGCCGGAATCGAGCACGAGGCGGAGCAGGTCGTGGTATTGGCGCATGGCGGTCAGCCTCCCGAACCCCTGAGCGGCGGCGGCGTCTTGCCCTCGGCCTTCAGGCGGCGGAATTCCTTGTCCATCTTGTAGAGCCCCTTCTGCGCGCCCACCTCGTCCATCATGGCGATGATGAGGCGCTGGAGGTCGCGCTGCTCGACCTCGAGGAACCAGGCGAAGAGCACCTGGAGAAGGAGGAGGAGCCAGAGCCAGGGAATGGCGGTGCCGACGAAGCCGATGACCAGCAGCTCGAAGGCGAGGGCGGAGAAGAAGCCGACCTTGGCCATGAGCGACCACTTGGTCTCCAGCCGCACGCGGAAGAGCTGGCGTCCGCCGCCGTAGGGCTCGGCCACGGTGGTGAGCTGGAGATAGGTCCAGCGGCTGCCGTAGATCTCCACGTCGTATTCGCTCCAGCCGGCGTCGGTCTTGTTCTGCCAGCGCTGCTCGTCGAGCCGGTGGAGGAGCGCGCCGAGGAACTCCAGCCGGTCCACCCAGGTGTCGGCCCAGTATTCGACGACGTCGAGGTTCTCGCCCTTTTCCTTGAGCTGGAAGGCGGCGCGCTGGGCCTCGGGCGGCGCGGGCGGGGTCTGCTTGAGGCTGAGGCGGCTCTTGTAGCGGGCGTAGCCGCGGTAGATGGGCTGGAGGAAGAAGAGCGCGGCGACGAGCGGCTTGGACCACCAGTGGCGCTTGTTCTTCGGCAGCTCGGCCTGGATGCCGGCCGCGACGCAGGTGGCGAGCGAGACCAGGGCGGAGACGACGCCGAGCGGCAGCAGGTTCGGGAACGGCACCGAGAGCACGAGCAGCGGCACCGTGATCAGGACGTGATACTCCAGCGTGGTCGTGAGCATCAGCGCCATCTCCGGCGGCGGCGAATAGAGCGTCTGGAAGAAGCCGCTGCCGAAGACGCCGTGGTAAATGATGGGCTTGCGCGTCTCCACGCCGAACTTGGCCGAGGTGTAGATGCGGCCGTGCCAGATGCTGGCGCCGACGCTGTTGAAGTATTCCGGGTGCTTGCGGATGAGCAGCGCCTCGGCCTCGCCGTAGCCCTGCTGCTGCTTCAGGTAGGCCTTCACCGTGGAGCGGCGGTAGTGCCAGACGAAGCCCGCCGGGCTGAACCCGATGCGGTAGCCGCGCTGCATCAATCGCCAGCACACGTCCACGTCGTCGCCCGCCTTGCGGTAGATCGGGTCGAATCCGTCGATTTCCAGCAGGGCCCAGCGGTAGAAGGCCATGTTGCAGCCGGGGATGTGTTCGGCCAACCGGTCCGTGAGCATGACGTGCGCAGGGCCGCCGGGCGACGCCATGACGCACGCGGCGGTGGGCACGTCCTCCGGCGGCAGGAAATTGTGCCCGCCGATGCCCGTGAAGTTGGAGTTCAGCAGGTCCCCGATCAGGTAGTGCAGCCAGTCCTCGTCCGCGCGGCAGTCGGAGTCGGTGAAGGCGACGATCTCGCCGGTGGCGGCATGGATGCCGGTGTTGCGCGCGACGGAGAGGCCCTTGTTGGGCTGCTTGATGTTGCGGATCGACGGATAGTTCGCCGCGATCTCCTGCGAATGGTCGGTGGAACCGTCGTCCACGAGGATCACCTCGTAGTCCGGGTAGTTGAGCTTTTCGAGCGAATCGAGGCAGGCCTTGAGCGTCTTGCCGCCGTTGTAGCTGGCGACGACGACGGAGACCTTCGGATAGGACGGCAGCGGGAAGCGTGGTGCGGTCGCGAACTTCCGCCGCACCACCTCGAACGACCGCTTGCGCACGCGGTTGCGGGTCACGAGCCCGAACTCCCAGTCGTGGATCCACTGGCCGTCCTTGAACCAGTCGTCGGTGAACGAAAAGACGAACGCGCCGGCCACGCCGCTGCGGAACGCGGTCTCGATCTTCCAGCCGAGCACCTCGCTCTTGTGGTCCTCGCCCTCGCGGATGGAATCGAGGCCGAATTCGCCCAGCACCAGCGGCTTGGTGTCGGCGATCATCTGGAGACGCGCCAGGTAGTTCTCGAACGGCTTCTGCTGGTGCAGATAGACGTTGAACATCAGGAAATCGAGGTTGCGCGGGCGCAGGAACTCCGTGGGCGGGTAGTTGCCCATCGTGCAGAGGCACTGCGGATCGACCTCCTTGGCGGCGTCCACCAGGTCGTCGAGGAACGCCGCCACCCGGTCCGCCCCGCTCCAGCGGGCGATGTCGGGCGGGATCTCGTTCACGATGCTGTAGGCCAGCACCGAGGGATGCCCGCCGCAGGCGCGGACGGTGGCGCGGACCATCTCGAGCGCGTCGTCGCGGTGCCGCTTCTCCTCCAGGAAGCAGAGATGTTTGTTCCACGGAACATCGACCAGCAGCTTGAGCCCGGAAGCCTGGGCGAGGTCCATGAACCAGCGCGGCGGCGTGTGGTAGATGCGCAGCGTGTTCGCGCCCAGCTCGTGCACGAGCGCGAAGTCGGCCTTGGTCTGTTCCAACGAGGCGAAGAACTCGCCCGCCTCGTTCGGCGCGAACGGACCGTAGGTGACGCCCTTGACGCAGAACTTCTCCGCGCCGAGGCGGAGGAACTTGCCGTCCACCGTCACCCTCGGCTGGGAATGCTGGCTGGCGTTCATCGTGGCTCCACAAGTGAAAGGTCCGAAGCCGCCGGAGCCGCTTCAGACCTTGGCACAACTCGTTGTCGCTCGCTCAATGCGCGGGCTTCTTCGTGAAGAAGTGCGCGGAGTGGCCGTAATAGACCTCGGCCGCCTCCATGATGGTCTCGGACAGGGTCGGATGCGGATGCACCGTCAGGGCGAGGTCCTTCACGTTCGCGCCCATCTCGATGGCCACGGCGGCCTCGGAGATCAGCTCGCCCGCGCCGTGGCCGGTGATGCCGACGCCCAACACGCGGTCGGTGCCGGGCTCGGCGATGATCTTGGTCACGCCGTCGGTGCGGTCGTAGGTCAACGCGCGGCCAGAGGCGGCCCACGGGAACTTGGCGATCTTCACTTCGAGGCCCTTCGCCTTGGCCTCCGTCTCGGTCAGGCCCACCCAGGCGACTTCGGGATCGGTGAAGACCACGGCGGGAATCAGCGCGTCCTTCCGGGCCATCGGTTCGCCCACGATGGTCTCGACCGCGACACGGGCTTCCTTCGACGCCTTGTGGGCGAGGAGGATTCCGCCGGCGATGTCGCCGATGGCGAGGATGTTCGCGTCGGCGGTCTCCATCTTGTCGTTGACCTTCACGAAGCCCTTCTCGTCCTTCTCCACCTTCGTGTTTTCGAGGCCGAGATCGGCGCTGTTCGGAGTGCGGCCGACGGAGACCAGCACCCGGTCGTAGAGCTCGTCGTAGGTCTTGCCGTTGTATTCGGAGACGACCTGGATCTGTTTGCCCTTGGTGGCCATCTTGCCGACCTTGGCCTTGAGGCGGAGCTCCTTGAAGTTCTTCGTCGCGAGCTGGAACACGGGCCGCACCAGGTCGGGATCGGCTCCCATCAGGATGCCGTCGAGCGCCTCGATCACCGTGACCTTGGAGCCGAGGTTCGCGTAAACGGTGCCCAACTCCATGCCGATGTAGCCGCCGCCGATGACGAGCAGGTTCTCGGGGATATCCTCGACGTTCAGCGCCTCGGTGGAGGTCATGACGCGGGGATTGCCGAGGTCGAACGACTTGGGCAGCGCCGGTCGGGAACCGACGGCGAGGATCGCCTTCTCGAACTGCACGCGCTTCTGGCCCTCGCTGGTCTCGACGCGGAGGGTGTCGGAACTTTCGAAATAGCCCTTGCCCGCGATGACGGTCACGCCGCGCATCTTGGCCAGCGAAGCGATGCCTCCGCTGTTCTTCGCCACGACGGAATCCTTCCAGGCGCGGAGCTTGTCGAGATCGACCGCGGGCGCCTGGAACGTGAGGCCGAACGTGGCCGCGTGCTTGGCCTCGGCGACCAGGCCGCTGGCGAAGAGCAGCGCCTTGGAAGGGATGCAGCCGCGGTTCAGGCAGACGCCGCCGAGCTTGTCGGCTTCGACGAGGATGACCTTCTTGCCGAGGTCGGCGGCATAGAACGCGGCGGCGTAGCCACCAGGGCCGGCGCCGAGAACAACCACTTCAGTTTTGATCGGGTCCATTTGAGAAATCAGAGGTTTTCCAAAAGCGTTTTAATGTCCAGACCCGCCTGTCTGAGCACGTCACGCATCGTGCCCAGTTTGATGGGCCGATGGTTCGGCACGATGACGGTCTTCGATCCGCTCTTCATTTTGATGTGCGACCCCGACTGGCTCACGGAAACGAATCCGAGACGCTTCAGTGCCCGAACGACCTGTGGTGCGTCGAGATCACGGGGGAATTTCATTGATCAGGCCAAAGTCATCACCGGGTCTTCCACGAAATGGAGACGCACAGACAGCGGCCGGTCGGGCCTGTCTTCAAAATACAATGAAACCGCCTCCTTGATCATGGCGTGCAGCTCCGGGATTGAATCGCCCTGCGTGGCGATTCCGCCACCCGCCGGATCATCCCAGCACGCATTGAAACCACCGCATTCTTGGTCGTGCCGGATGTTGATGGTGATTTCTCGCATAGCCGGACGGTATCAGATGGCGACGGACTTGTCGTCGAGCGCCGCGAACGCCGCGATCAGGTCCTGCGTGAACCGCACGGCGTCGCCGCCGTCGATGGCGCGGTGGTCGTAGCTCAGCGCGATGGGCATCATCAGGCGGGCTTCGATCTTGCCGGCCTTGGCGTCGGTGACGACCGCCTTGTAGCTGCCTTTGCCCACGCCGAGGATGGCGACTTCGGGCTTGTTGATGATCGGGGTGTAGTGGCCGCCGCCGATCGCGCCCTGGTTCGAGATGGTGAACGAACCGCCGCTCAGGTCGGCCGCCGTGACCTTGCGGTCGCGGGTGCGAAGGGCGAGGTCGTTCAGCTCCTTCGACAGGGTCAGCAGATCCTTCTTGTCGGCGTCCTTGATCACGGGAACGAGCAGCCCCTGCTCGGTGTCCACGGCCAGGCCGATGTTGATGTATTCCTTGAGGATGATCTGCTCGTTCGCCTCGTCCACGGAGGCGTTGAAGATCGGATACTTCTTCAGCGTGTTCGTGAGCGCCTTGATGACGAAGCAGGTGAGCGTGAGCTTGCCGCCCTTGGCCTCGTAGGCCGCCGCGTGGCGCTTGCGCAGCTCCATCAGGCCGGTGATGTCGACGTCCTCGAACTGGGTGACGTGCGGGATGGTGGAGGCGTTCTCCGCCATGCGCTGGGCGATGACCTTGCGCAGGTTGGTCATCGGCTTCTTGAGGATCGGGCCGACGAGCGAGAAGTCCGGCAGCGGCGTGGTCTTCTTGACCGGCGCGGCGGGCGCGGCTTCGGCCTTCGGAGCCAAGCCCCGGGCCGCCAGCGCCTTCAACCGGGCGACGTAGCCCTTGAAATCATCCGTCGTCACGCGGCCGCCATGTCCGGTGCCACCGATGGCGCGAAGATCGATGCCGAGCGTGTCGGCCATCCAACGCACGGAAGGCGAAGCGGGTGGAACCGGCGTTTCGTCGTCGAACGCCTCGTCGATGCCCTCGACCTCGCCGACCTCCTCCTCCGGCTCGGCGGCGACCACGCGCTTCTTGGGCGCGGTTGTTTTCGGAGCGGCGGTCTTGGCCGCAGGCTTCGCGGTCGGAGCGGCGGCTTCCGCTCCGGCTCCGCCCTCGATCTGGAGGATCACGGCGCCGACGGAAATCTTCTGGCCCTCGGAGACCAAGACCTTGGTGATCTTGCCGCCGGCGGGGGCGGGAATGGGCGAGACGGCCTTGCCGGTCTCGAGTTCGAGCACGTTTTGGCCTTTGGCGATCGTGTCGCCCTCTTTCACGAGGATGGCCACGACCGTGCCGGAATCCGCTCCTTCACCGAGCGCTGGAAGCTTCAAATCCATAGTTTCAAATGCGTCGAAGAACGACGGGCGAAATTGACGGCAACCCGGATGGGTTGGCGAGAAAAAGGTTGGCGCTGGTCAGCGGCCTAATTTGCCGCATGACAGCGCCTACTGGGGCCGGCTACTCGCCGCCGACCGTCAGCCAGAAGATGCCGACGCCCACCGCCGCCAGCGAACACGTCGCCATCAGCCCGTGATAGGCCCGGTTGCCGCCCAGCTCGAACCGCCGGGTCAACCAGCCGAGAAACGTCGAAAATCCCGCCATCGCCGCCAGCGTGCCGACACCATAGGCCGCGATGTAGGCGACCGTTTCCCAGCGGCTGGGGAGCGCCAAAGCCGGGACCAAGGCCAAAAAGTGCGATCCACCCGCCATGCCGTGCAGCGCGCCAAACCCGAAAACCGTGTGCTTGTGCAGATGGCGGCTCGGCCGGGCCGGTTCGTGCCCCTCCGTGTGGGCGTGGATGTGGACGTGCCGGACGCCGTCGTGGACGTGTTCGTGGGTGTGGACGTGGTTCTTCAACGCGCTGCGGAAGCTCCAAACGCCCAAGGCTATCAACAGCACCCCCACCAGCTTCTCGCTCCAGGTGGAGAGCTGGTCCACGTGCAGCACGTTCCGCAGCACCACCGCCGCCCCCGCGATGATCGCGACGCCCAGCGCGTGCCCGAGCCCCCAGCGCAACCCCGCCAGCCACGCCTGCCGCCGGTCCTTCACCACCAGCGGCGCGACCGCCGCCAAATGGTCCGGTCCGGACACCACGTGCAGCATTCCGGCAATGAATCCGGGAAGGAGTGAAAGCATGATTTGTAGGGACCGGACGGGAAACCGGCGGGCGGTTGATAGCACCTCGACGACAAAAGTCGCATCATTTTCTCGCCGACCCGGCGGTCTTCCCGCAAGACTCCCGGCCCAGCGCGGGAAGCCTCCCGATGGGCTGGCTTCCGGAGTTCGCACCCCAATCTACGCCCCATGCATCTGAGCCCCCGTGAACTGGAGAAACTGCTGGTCGTGACCGCCGCCGACCTCGCCCGGCGCCGCCAGGCCCGCGGCCTCAAGCTCAACTACCCCGAAGCCATAGCCATCATCACTTACGAGATCTTCGAGGGCGCCCGCGACGGCAAATCCGTCTCCGAGCTGATGAGCTACGGCACGACCATCCTGAAGAAGACCGACGTGATGGAAGGCGTCGCCGAGATGATCCACGAGGTCCAGGCCGAAGCCACCTTCCCCGACGGCACCAAGCTGGTCACGGTGCACAACCCGATTCGGTAGAGAGGTCAATTTGGCCAATTCAATCGCGTAACTCCATGAGCCGAAGCTACCACGTAACCCGAAGAAACGCGTCCGCTCGCTCGGCGGCGGGAGACACTGTCGCAATGGAAGAACTGTCCGAGAAAGAGATCGTCAAGAAACAGGCCAGAAAAGATGGCCACGAGATCAGGAACAGCTTCTTGGTTGGTTTGGTTAGGCGAATCAGGAAACCAAATCGCGATAGACGGGAAATCCTCTGATACTTGGGCAGCAATCGTAATGATCCGTCAACGTGTGACTCTCACGGCCAACCGATGACTGC
>CAMLMI010000163.1 GCA_946480965.1 uncultured Verrucomicrobiales bacterium
CCGACGGCGAGGCGCTGGCTGCACATGTCGCACTTCCGCACGATGCCGAGGCGCTTGGAATACTGCGGCACCTCGTAGGGGCACTTCATCACGCAGTATTGGCAACCGATGCACTGGTCATCGAGATGCCGAACGATGCCGGTGATCGGATCTTTCTCGTAGGCGAGCACCGGGCAGCCGTTGAGGCAGCCGGGATCGACGCAGTGATGGCAGGCGGTGGTGACGGTGCGTTGGACTGCGGAAGCAGGGGAGCGGGGGAGCGGGGGCGCAGGGGAGAGGCGAATGGAGACACCTTCGGACGATTCACTCCGGCTCCCTTTCTCCCCCGCTCCCCTGCTCCCCTGCTGGCTCGACATCTTCCCGACCAACAGCCCCACCGAGCGCCACGACTCGTCGTCCTCCAGGCCGTTCAACGCATGGCAGGCGGCGACGCAGGCCTTGCAGCCGGAGCATTGGTCGAGATCGACCTCGAAGGCGTATTGCTGGCCCGTGCCGGGTTTCGAGAGGGGAATGAGGTCGCGGTAGTAGCGTGCCTGGGTGGGCACTTCGCCCGCGTCGTGTTTGCGCGCGAACTGCGTGACAGCCGAGGCGAGCGACGGGGCCTGCTGGCTGGCGAGAAGTTCTCCGAGCAATCCGGACCAATCGCCCGTCGCCGGCTTCCCGGAGGAAGCGCCGTTGCGCGGGTCGTTGGGTTCGGTGGAGGGCTTCATCACCGGGGTGATTGACGGATCAAAAGGAAAAACAGGACGACGGCGACCAGCGTCATCGTCCAGAACGCGGCCTGGTAGAAGGCGAGCGGGTTCCGTTCCAGCAACGGGCGCGCAGGGTCCGTTACGGGCCGGACCTGCTCGGGCTTTTCCAGGTCGAAGAGCATCTCGCTGTAGGCCGCGTAGCGCTGGGCGGGCTCGACGGCGATGGCGCGGCGCACCACGGCGTCGAGCCAGGAAGGGCAGAGCGGCGTGAGCGCGGTGAGCGGCTTCAACGTGCGGAAGGTGGGAGCCTGGAACGGCTCGATCTCGCCGTAGGGCAACTGGCCGGTCAGCCCCTGGTAGAGCACGACGCCGATGGCGAAGATCTCCGTGGTCTCGCAGACGGCGGCGCCCCGGAAGCGTTCCGGCGCGAGGTAGCTGGGCGTGCCCGCGCGGCTGTTCACGCTGAAGACTTCGGCCACGTTGCCGAGGTCGATGACCTTGAAGGCGAGCTGCGCGCCGTCCTCCAGCACGAGGAGGTTCTCGGGCTTCAGGTCGCCGTGGACGCAGTTGTGCCGGAGCAGGAACTGGCCGGACTGGAGGAGGAACTTGCCGAGGGCCACGGCGTCTTCGGGACCGAGGCGACGGCCGCCGTCGAGCCATTGGCGGAGCGTGGGGGCCTTGCAGTATTCGAGCGCGTAGTAGCGGAGCGTGGCGTGGTCGGGGATGAAGGCCTCGGGGAAGAACGGAGCGCGGAGTCGGGTGGCGTTCCACTGTTCGAGCACGAACTGGTGGAGCTGCACGTCGTTGGTCCGCGCTTCGACCGGCGGGAATTTCAGGACGAAGGGGCGTCCGCCGCGCGAGGCGAGCCAGATGCGGGCGCTGGCGCGGAAGCTCTGGCGCAGGGTGAAGCCGTCGATGATCTGGCCGGGCTTCAGCTCCTCCGGAATGGGCAGCTCGGTGGCTCGGCTGCCTTCGCCCGTTTCCTCCACCGCGAGCACCACGGCCGTCATATCGTCGGCCGCGCGGTCGCCGAGGCGTTCCACCGCCGTGGCCACGAGAGAGCGGGCCCCGGCGTTGTTGCGGAGGAGATGCGCGATCTCGGCGTCGGAGAGGATGTCGCTGACGCCGTCGGAGCAGAGCAGGAAGCGGTCGCCGGGCAGGAGATCGGCCTCGAAGCGATGGGGCGTGACGGATTCTTCGAGGCCGAAGGCGAGGGTGAGGCGGGAGCGGCCTTCGGGCAGCGCTTCGCGGTGATCGACGGAGAGGCGGATGAGGGCGGATTCGCGCAGGCGATAGATGCGGGAATCCCCGGCGTTCAGGCCGTGGAGGCGGCTGCCATCCAGCACCACGGCGGCGAAGGTGCAGGCGTGCTGCGGAGAGGCGAACTTGGCCATGCCTTCGTTGAAGAGCTGGCGGTTCAGGTGGCGCGCGACCTCGTCGAGCGCCTGGCCCGAGGTCCAGGCGCGGGGACGGGCTCGGAAGTTGGCGAAGAACGTTTCCACAGCGGAGTGCGCCGCTGCACCGCCTTGCTGCGCGCTGCCGATGCCGTCCGCTACGGCCGCCAACACGAGTCCGTCGTCCAGCACCACGGAGCCGCCAGCGTCCTCGGCCGCGCGGTCGTTCGCGCTCGGCCGGACGTGGCTGGTCGCCTGGACCCGCAGTCGCCGGAGGATGTTCGGGGGCGTTTGCAAGGGAGCTTCGAGGATCAGATGCGGGCCGTGACCATCGCGCCCCAGGTGGTGCGCCAGCGGCCCTTCACCAGGTTCAGGCCGATGAGCGCCACGGCGCAGAGCGAGGCGAAGCAGAGGAAGCCCGTCACGTAGGAGCCGCTCCAGGCCTTGGAGTAGCCGAGCCCGGTCGCGAGGACGAAGCCGCCCAGACCGCCGGCCGCGCCGACCAGTCCGCTCATCGTGCCGATGTCCTTGCTGAAGCGCTGGGGCAGGAGCTGGAAGATCGAACCGTTGCCCATGCCGAAGAAGGCCGAGGCCAGGAAGAAGGCCGTGGCGCTGGCCCAGATGGAATGCGCCAGCGTGCTCGCCGCCAACGTCAGGCCCGCCACCACGTAGCAGACGTTCAAGGTGCGGATGCCGCCGAACTTGTCCGCCATCATCCCGCCCAGCGGACGCGCCAACGCGCCGATGGCGATGCAGCCGGCGGCGAAGTCCCCGGCTGAGACCTTGGAGAGCGAATAGACATCCCCGAAATACATCACCAGCGAGTAGGCCAGGCCCGAGAAGCCGCCGAACGTCACCGTGTAGAAGAAGCAGAACCAGTGCGTGTCCTTGTCCTTCATCAGCGTGGCGTAGTCGCCCAGCGTCTTGGGCTTCACCTTCACCGGCGCTTCCTTGGAGTAGATGAGATAGGCGGCCAGCGCGACGATCGCCGGGATCAGCGCGAAGCCGAAGACCGCGTTCCAGCCGTAGGCCTTCGCCAGACGCGGGGCCAGCAGCGAATCGATCACCACGCCGATGTTGCCCGCGCCCGCGAGGCCCATGACCGTCCCTTGCAGGTGCGGCGGATACCAGCGGCCGCACTGCGGCAGAGCCACCGCGAAGCTCGCCCCGGCGATCCCGAGCACGAAGCCCATCATCGCCAGCGCCTTGAAGCTCTTCAGCCCCGCCAACCAGGCGAACAACAACCCGGCGATCACCACGAGTTGGGCGATGATCCCCGTGTTCTTCGCGCCGATCCGGTCCACCAGCAGCCCCAGCGCGATCCGCAGGAAGGCCCCGCAGAGGCTGGGAATGGAGACCATCAGGTAGGCCTGCTGGGTGGTCAGCGCCAGATCCTCCTTGATGAAGCCGCCCAGCGGCCCCAGCAGCGTCCAGATCATGAAGCTGACGTCGAAGTAGAGGAACGCCGTGACCAAGGTCGGCCAATGCCCGGATTTTTTCAGTTCGCTGAGATTCATCGCACGTCTGCGTCGCGGAGGGCTCCGCGACGACGGCGGAACGGACCGGACCTGTGGCGGTCTTTAGCGAACCCGGTGCCAAATTGGCCTGCGTGGCGTTCATTGACTTCATCCGATCAATGAAAACGGCTCATTGAATGGTTTCACCCGCATCCCGCCGGGGGAACGGCGGGGTCGATCTTTCCCGTTGTCTTGCCGGATCGGTTGCGGCCGACGGCAAGGCGTCGTCTCCGGCTGTTTTGTTTTGCCCAAGTTGGCCGGATTCCGGCGGGCCGGAGATCCGGTTGGGTGGCGAGAATTGGTCTCACGCCAAGGGCGCGAGGGGCGCAAAGGATTTCAGACAAACTTCGCGCTGTTCGGATCGCCGAGCTTTCGGGAAGGAGAGCGAGCGCCGGGTGAGGGCACCCGGCCTACAACTTGTAGGCCCGGTTCCCTGATCGGGCGCAGCCACTTTTGACCCGAGTCGAAACCGTCCCGTCCAACGGCGGGATCGTTCTTTCCTCTGCGGCCCTCGTGGCCTTCGCGTGAGGTCTCATCCGAATCGTTGAGTGGAGAAAGGTGGCGGGGCCGCACACTGCCGCCGGCCACCCGTGGAGCGGTCTCAGAACCGGACGACGGTCTGGATGTAGAACCAATCCGCACCGGTGGAGCCGCCGGCGTTCTGCCAGGTGGAGTCCACGTAGTCGCCGGGGAAGAAGTGGCCGTAGCCGGCTTCGAGGGCCGTCACCTTGTTCACGGCGAATCCGGCGACGAGATCGATCTCGGACCCGACGAACGCGCCGTAGTTGGCATTGCGGCCGAAGCCGTTGGCGTTGGCGCCGCCGCCGCGAGCCACGCCGCCGACGTTGTAGAGATTGTCCGCCGTGTCGGCCAACCAGAAGAGATGGCCTTCCAGCGCGAGGGAGAGACGGGAGTGCGGCTTGATCGTGAAGATGGCGCGCACGTCGTGCAGGTTCTGCCAGGAGAAGAAATCCATGTAGCCATAGAACTTGTGGTTCGTGGGATACAGGTTGTCGAAGGTCTCGTGCTTGCCGTCGTTGGGATTGCTGTCGCCGGAGCCGAAGGCGTATTCCAGCGCGACACGCGGGGTGCCGGCCGTGTCGGCAAAGGTGTAGCCGAGGTTCGCCACGAAGGCGTAGGCCCGGTGATCTGTTTTCACCCCGTTGGGAGCCTGTTGCCAGTCTCCGAACTGGTAGGCGCCTTCGACCGTGTAGTCCCAGTTGCCGAAGTCGCCGGGGTTCGACTTGAAGCGCGCGCCGAGGGTGTAGATGTCGCGAGCGGCCGGGGCTCCGACCTGGAAGGGCGGCGGCGTCCCGGCGTTGGCCGTGGCGACGCCGACGTCCTCGTTACGGGCGAAGAAGTAGAGCTCGGTCGTGTTCTTGGGGATCTTCTTCGAGGTGAGGTGCAGGCCGGAGAAGAGGTTGTCCTCGTTCCAGCCGTTGAACGAATTGTCGTCGGGCAGGACGATGCGGCTGGTGAAGGCCTCGGCGGCGAACCACGCGTTCTGCCAGCGCACCTTCGCGGCGTCGAAGACGCGGCCGATGTTGTTCCAGGCAAAGGCACCGACGAGGCGTTCATCGCCGTAGCTCAGCTCCTGGCGGCCGATCTTCACGGAGACGGGGAACTCCTTGTGGTTGCCGATGGTGAAGTAGGCCTGGTGCAGGTCCACCGGGCCGTCCTGTTCCGGGCCGCCGTCGCCGCCGGGACCGGGCACGGGACCGGCACCGGTGGCGCTGCGACTGTCGCTGTAGGTGAGGCTGCTGCGGCCCTCGACCATCGCGCTCCACCATTTGTCGGTGTAGCCCACGCGGGCGAGCACCTTGGTGCTGAAGTAGTCGTTGTCGTTCTTCCCGTTCGCGGCGGTGGCGTCGCGGAAGTCGTTGAGGGGCGGAAGGCCGAGGCCGCCTTCCTTGAGTTCGTAGCGGAGGCGGACCGCGCCGCCGATGTCCCAGTTCGCGTAGTAGGGATCTTTCTTGCGGAGGTAGTCGTTGATGAAGCCCGGGAACGGCTGGGTGGGCGGCGGGGGCGTGTATTGGGCCAGCGTCGGCACGGCGGAGCCGAGCACGAGCGCGGAGGAGGCCAGGGTCAGCAAGGGTTGTTTCATACGGAGGCAGTTTCGGACTTCGCGGGGTTGGGGGATTGATCTGGGTCAACGGACGGGGCGGGCGGGGGCACAAATCCTTGGGAAGCGGGCGAGGAAGGGGCCGCGGGTTCGGCGGCCGGCGCGCGGTGCTTGCGGTGGGCGTGGACTTCGAGGAACTCGATCAGGCGTTCGCGGAGCGGATAGTAGTCCGGATGCTCCATCACGGCCTTGCGTTCGCGGGGGCGGGGGAAATTCACCTCGATGATGTCGCCGACCTCGGCCTCGGGGCCGTCGGTCATGCAGACGATGCGGTCGGAGAGGAAGAGCGCCTCGTCCACGTCGTGCGTGACCATGAGCGCGGTGATCTTGTTCTTCCGCCAGAGCTGGATGAGCACTTCCTGCAGCTCGTAGCGCGTGAGGGAATCCAACATGCCGAACGGCTCGTCCAGCAGGAGCATCTTGGGCTTGAGCGCGAAGGCGCGGGCGATGCCGACGCGCTGCCTCATCCCCTGCGAAAGTTCGGCGGGCTTCTTGTCCAGCGCGTCGCCGAGGCCGACGACCGTGAGGTAATATTCCGCGATCTGGCGGCGCTCTTCCTTGGGCGCGGTGTAGAAGACCTGGTCCACGCCCAGCATCACGTTCTCCATGGCCGTCATCCACGGCAGCAACGACGGGCTCTGGAAGACGACGCCGCGATCAGGACCGGCTCCGGAGAGCTCCTTTCCGGCGAGGATGATGCCGCCATCGGTGATGTCGTTCAGCCCGGCCAGCATGGAGAGCACGGTGGATTTGCCGCAGCCCGAGTGGCCGATCAGGGTGACGAACTCGCCCTTTTTGATCCGCAGGTTGAAGTCCTTGACGATGATCGCCGGACCCTTGGGCGTGGGGTAGATCTTCGTCAGTTGGGAAAGCTCGCAGTAGTCGCTCATGGCCGGGGAAATTTAAGATTTACGATTTTTGATTTACGATTTGGTCCGCCTTGGGGAGCAGGCGGCTTGGGCTGCGAGGGACTGGAGAAGGATGTGATGCGATCGGTTGCGACGGCTAAGGCCCGCCCAATCGCAAATCGTAGATCGCAAATCATACGTCGATCCCCACCTTCTCTTCGCGGACTTCGCTGGAGCGTTTCGGCAAACGGCGTCCGCCCGTCATGGAACGGGGGATGGAAAGGTCCTCGGGCTCGATGTCGGGCAGGACGAGCTTCTTGGTCACGGTGGCGTGGCGGTCCTGCTTGGAGCCGAGGAGGAACTCCGTCACGTCGCGCCGCAACTGCTTGAAGTGTTCGTCGTGGTTGATGCCCTTGCGGTCGCGCGGACGCGGGATGTCCACGGTGAACGAAGGGCCGAGCGTCGCGCCGGGACCGGCGGTGAGCGGGATGATGCGGTCGGCGAGGTAGATGCCCTCGTCGGGATCGTTGGTGATGAGGACGACGGTCTTGTGCGTCTCCTCGCGGATGCGGGAGATCTCGTCCTGGAGCGTGGCGCGGGTGAGGGCGTCGAGCGCGCTGAGGGGTTCGTCCAGCAGCAGGACCTCGGGGTCCATCGCCAGGGCGCGCGCCACGGAGACGCGTTGCCTCATCCCGCCGGAAAGTTCAGAGGGCCGTTTGTCGCGCGCGTGGCTGAGGTTCACCATCTTGATGTGGCGCTCGACGTGTTCGCGGCGCTTGGCGGCGTCCCAGTCCGAGAACACCTGGTCCACGGCGAGGGCGATGTTCTCGAAGACCGTGAGCCACGGCAGGAGCGAGTAGTTCTGGAAGACGATGCCGCGGTCGGGCCCGGGGCCGGTGACAGGCTGGCCGTTGAACAGGACGGTGCCGGAATCGGGCTTCAGCAGGCCGGCGATGAGGCTGATGAGCGTGGTCTTGCCCGCACCGGAGAACCCGATGATGGCGACGAACTCGCCCTTGGTGATGCTGAGGTTCAGGTCCTTGAGGACGCTGTGGCCGGCGAAGCCCTTGGAGACGCTGTTGAGTTCGAGGAGTGCCACGGGATTTATGATTCCTGGTTTATGATTGATGATTTTTCCGGGGCGGCTTGCCCTTGGGCCGCATGAACCCCGAAGAACTCAAGGAGAGGACGGTGCAATTCGCCGTGAGAGTGCTGAAGTTCGCCGATGCGTTGCCCAGGACGGCCTCCGGAAAAGCCGTGGCCGGACAGGTGGCGCGCAGCGGAGGTTCGGTGGCCGCCAATTATCGGGCGGCGCTGCGCGGCAAATCGCGGGCGGACTTCATCAACAAGATCACCATCGTGTTGGAGGAGGCCGACGAAACGGATCTCTGGATCGAGATCGCCAAGCGCGCCGAACTGGTCCCGGCCAACCGGGTGGAGGATCTCCAGTCCGAGGCCGTCGCGTTGACGAAGATCTTCAACGCGACGCGCACCACAGCGCGCAATCGTAGATCGTAAATCGCAGATCATAGATCGCCTTGCGCCTCACGCGGTTTTGAACCGCCGTTCCACCACGCTCATCAGGCGGTCGAGGACGAAGCCGACGAGGCCGATGGTCAGGATGCAGAGGATGATCTGCTCGTAGATGAGCGCGTTGTATTGCTGCCAGAGGAAGCCGCCGACGCCGGGACGGCCGGTCAGCATCTCCGCCGCCACGATCACCAGCCAGGCGATGCCGAGGCTGAGGCGGAAGCCGGTGAACATGTAGGGGAGCGTCGCGGGCACCATCACCTTGGTGAGCATCTTCCACTTCGAGAGCTTCAGCACCTTGGCCACGTTCAGGTAATCCTGCGGGATGGCGCGCACGCCAACGGCGGTGTTCAGCACGGTGGGCCACATGGCGCAGACGGCGATGGTGAAGAGCGCGGCCAGTTCGCTGGCGTTCCGGCCCGCGCCGAGGAAGAGCACCATGCCGAGCGGCAGCCACGCGAGGGGCGACACGGGGCGCAGCACCTGGATGATCGGGTCGGCCATTTTCGTGAAGGCCTTGGACAGCCCGAGGCAGAAGCCGAGCGGCGTGCCGATGAGCAGGGCGATGAAGTAGCCCTTGGCCACGAGGACGAGCGAGAGCCAGGTGAACCGCAGGATGCCCTGGTCCAATTCGCCGCGCTTGGCGAAGGGCTCGACGATGTAGGGCTTCGAGGACTCCCAGGTCTCCTTCACGTTGGGCAGCGCGGAGATCGCGCCGACGCGCTCCTCGGTGACGACGTTGCCGTCGGCGTCGGTGGTGACGACCTTCTTGCCGGCGAGCACGTGCCAGCCGAGGACGACGATGAAGGCTCCGACCAGGGGGAGCACGAGCCAGTCAAACTTGAACGATTTCATGGGTGGGAAAGGGAACGGTCAGCGGGAGCGGTTGTGGCCAGGGCGATGCGTTCGGCGTCGGCCTGGGCCTGTTTCTCGACCCAGGTGGCGGCGGCGGAGACGAGGACGAGGGTGAAGCCGATGAGCGGCGAGACGATGGTCTTGATGACGACGGGGCCATCGACCGTCTGCGCGAGCCAGCGGTCGCCCTGGTTCACGGCGGCCTGGATCAGCCCGGTGGTGAGGCCGAGCTTGACGGCGCGCAGCAGCACCGAGCGCTGCAGCAGGGCGGTGCGCCAGAGCCCGAGGCGATGGGAGGACCCGTTCATGGGCGGGTTCCTCCCGAGCGGTGGCGTTCCGCCCAGATGGCCGCGGCGGAGACGAGGGCGACGCCGAAGGTCACGAGGGGCGAAAGGACGGTCTTGGCCAGGGTGAGTCCGGTGGCCTGGTGCTGCCACCAGACATCGCCCTGGTTGATGAGCGCCTGCACGCAGCCGACGGGCAGGCCGATCTTGGCCGCCCGGACCCACACGCCGCGTTGGCGGAAGGCGAGCAGCCAGGAACGGCGCGGGGCTCGGGGGGCGGGTTGCATGGCTCGGGTGAAGCAGCGGTTGCTCTCAGCCCTTCGCGTTGTTCACGGCGAAGCTCTTGGCGTAGGCCTCGAGGTCGCCCTTGGGATCGAACTTCACGCCGTCGAACATCTCCCAGCCGGAGTCGTCCTGGGCCCGGTCGGTGACGCCGATCTCCTTCATGGCCTCGGTGTAGATGTCGCCGCGCATGACCTGCTGGGCGACGCCGTCGTAGTCGGGCTTGCCCGTGACCATGCCCCAGCGGCGGAACTGGGTGAGCCACCACTTGGCGTAGGACGGCTGCGGA
>CAMLMI010000164.1 GCA_946480965.1 uncultured Verrucomicrobiales bacterium
TGTTCAACAAAAGAAACCGCAACACTGGCGACTCCGGGGCGCCTCGGAGTCGCCAGTGAAACTTGCTCAAAGGATGTTCGCCCCAAGGCGGCTCGGCGGGAGCCTTCGCCCTACCTGCCTCCTGCAGGATCAGGCGAATTTGGCGGGACAGCTCTGGGCGTGAAAGATTGCCGGGTTGATCGGGGCGGCCCTAGCTTGGGCGCAACTGCGTTCTTCATGCGCCAGAGGCTCGTCATCTTTGCAACCGTCAGCGCCGTCCTTGTCGCGGTGGCTCTGCTTTGGCCGACGGCTGGATACGAGCTGGAGCGGGTCCATCCGCGTCTTCGCGAACTGGCGGTTCCCTATCAGTCCGTCAAAACCATCTACTTCCTTGATGGAGGGAGCATCGGAATCAGAATTACGGATCGAGACTTGCGACAGCTGGAGTTGGCTTTGCCGATCTCGCCAAACCGCAGTCAGAGCTATCCGCAGCTTTTCATTGGAGCCATGCCCAGCCGAATTACCAATGCGGTGGAGGTGACGTTTTCGGACGACACGCGGCGGATGTTGATTTCGCTTTTGGAACAACAGGAAACCCCTGGCGACGACAGCGCGATCGCGTTGGTTTCATTGCGCGGCGCTCCTCGCGACCACGCACGGCTCTGGGGGAGAACGGCAGTATCATTCATGCGAAAAATCGTTCCATGAATGGTGCCCAATTCTCTGGCTACCCGCTCGACAGCCGGCCGTTCTGTCGGCACAAGCGATGGGCATGATCACGCTTCTTTCCGGAACCAACCGCCCCGACAGCAACACCCGCAAGATCACCGCCCACCTGGAAGGCGTCTATCGCGAGCTCGGCGTCGCCCACCAGGTCCTCGATCTGCGCGAGCTTCCGGCCGAGCTTTTCGCCCCGGCCGCCTACGCCGCGAAGCCGCCCGCCTTCGCCAAGTTCTCCGACGCCATCCTGCAATCCGACGGCGTGGTCATCGTGACGCCCGAATACAACGGCTCCTTCCCCGGCGTGTTGAAGCTGTTCATCGACCACCTGAAGTTTCCCGAGAGCTTCGAGGCCCGCCCGGTGTGCTTCGTCGGGCTCGCGGCGGGCATGTGGGGCGCGCTGCGCAGCGTGGAGCAGCTCCAGGCGATCTTCGGCTACCGCAACGCCCACCTCTTTCCCCAACGCGTCTTCATCCCCGGCGTCAACGGAGTGCTGGATGCCAACGGCCAGTTGACCGATGCCGATCTCGCCAAACGTCTCCGCGACCAGGCGCAGGGCTTTGCGCAGTTCGTCCGCAAAGTGCGTGGCGCGGCTTGAGCCGGTCCGTCCCTTTCCCCATCGTCCCCGCAGACACTCCTATGCGCATCCCGACCCTTGCCTTCACGCTGTCCGCCTTGCTCGCCTTCCAGCTCTCCGCCCAACAGCTGGAGCCCAAGCCGAACCTGCCCGGACTGGAGAAGTTTTCCCCGGTCAAGGCCCCGCAACCTGCCGGACTGCTGCTGAAGAAGGGAGACCGTTTGGCGATCATCGGCGACTCGATCACCGAGCAGAAACAGTATTCCCGGATCATCGAGACCTACCTGACCGTCTGCATGCCGGAGCTGGAGATCACCGCGCGGCAATACGGTTGGAGCGGCGAGACGGCGGAGGGTTTTGTGCGCCGCATGACGAACGACACGCTCCGCTTCCAGCCCACCGTGGCCACCACCTGCTACGGCATGAACGACCACAAGTATCGTCCCTACGACGAGGCCAACGGCCAGTGGTATCGGCAGAACATGACGACGTTGGTCCGCGCCTTGAAGAGCGCCGGAGCCCGCGTCGTCGTCGGCTCGCCCGGCTGCGTCGGCAAGATGCCGGGCTGGGTGAAGACCGCGGACGGAACCATCGACGACCTGAACGACAACCTCTGCAAGCTGCGCAACATCGACATCGAGATCGCGCAGGCCGAGGGCGTGAACTTTGCCGACGTCTTCTGGCCGATGATGACGAGCTTCGTCGAAGGCCGTCAGCGGCACGGCAACGACTACTACATCTCCGGCAAGGACGGCGTGCATCCCGGCTGGGCCGGACAGACGGTCATGGCCTACGCGTTCCTCAAGGGCATGGGTCTGGACGGCGCGCTCGGCACCTTCACGGTCGATCTCGCGACGGGCAAAGCCACGGCCAGCAGCGGCCACACCGTGGATGGCTTCACGAGCGGCGAACTGAAGCTGACCAGCGCCAAGTATCCCTTCTGCGCCAAGGGCGCCTTGAACGACGACAACTCCATCCGTTCCGCGATGGCGCTGATCCCCTTCAACGAAGACCTCAACCGCTTCGTCCTCGTGGCCAAGGGCGGCACGGCCGCGAACTACAAGGTCACGTGGGGCGACGAGACGAAGACCTACACCGCCGCGCAACTGGCCCGGGGCGTGAACCTCGCGGCCGACTTCGTGGTCAACCCGTTCTCCGCCGCCTTCGAGAAGGTGGACGCCGCCGTGGCCGCGAAGCAGGACTACGAAACCCGCCAGATCAAGACGCTCTTCCACGGTCCCGAAGGCCGCGCAGACATGGCGGCCACGGTTGCGCTCACCGAGAAGGTCCGCGCACCGCTGGCCGCCGCCATCGCCAAAGCCTACGCGCCCGTGCAGCACAGCATCCGCATCGTGGCGGAGTGAACGGGAGCGTCGGGCTCCAATCTCGACAAACCCGAAACCCAGCCGTGTCATCGCCCGAACGATGAACTTCCAAGTCCGTCCCGCTCGCCGCGAAGACCTGCCCGCCATCCTCGCGATCTACAACGAGGCCGTGCTGGCCACGACGGCCTCCTACGACTACGAGCCGCGTTCGTTGGAGCATCGCCAGGCATGGTTCGACGACCACGTGGCGGCTGGATTGCCCGTGCTCGTGGCCGTGGACAATGCCGGGCAAGTGTTGGGCTGGGGCTCGCTCAGCCGTTTCCACGACCGCAAGGGGTTCCGTTTCACCGTGGAGAATTCCCTCTACGTGTCGCCCAAGTTCCAGAAGCTGGGGATCGGCGGACGCATGTTGGCCGCCCTGCTCGTGGCGGCGCAGGAGGCACGCTTCGTCGCCGTGATCGCCGCCGTCGATTCGGAGAACGCCGCGAGCATCCGTTTGCACGAGAAGCACGGCTTCGAGAAGGTCGGCCACTTCCGAAAGGTCGGCTACAAGTTCAACCGCTGGCTCGACGTGGTCTATCTGGAGAAGCTGGTGTGACCCCCGCCGCTTTCCCGGGTAGGGAGGATTCGCCGCAACCGTCCCCAACCGGCTGGCCTACTCGCGGGTGGTCGCTCCGAGCGCCTGCTTCAGCCGCGCGACGAGGCCGTCGTGGGCGGAGTTCACCTCGGTGTCGGTCAGGGTCTTGTCCGCGCCGCGATAGGTGAACGCGTAGGCCATGCTCTTCTGGCCTTCGGGCACGTTCTTGCCGCGGAACACGTCGAAGAGTTCCACGCTCTCCAGGTTCGCCGCCTTGGCCTGTTTGGCCGCCATGAGCACGGCGTCGTGCGTGGTGGCCTCGGGCACGAGCAACGCGACGTCGCGCCGGCTGCTGGGAAAGGTGGGCAACGGCTTGAACGTCTTGGCCGCGTTTCGGCGGGCGAGCAGCAGATCGAGGTTCAGCTCGGCGACGAAGACCGCTTCGCGGATGTCGTGCTTGCGCGCGAGCAGCGGCGAGAGCTGGCCGAGTTCGCCCAGCACCTGCTTCCCGCCGAGCGCGATGGTGGCGGACTCGATGAAGAGTCCGGTCGGCTCCGGGCGGCGCTGATAGGCCAAGCCGCGCAGGCCGAACTGTTCGAGGAACTCCTCCAGCACGCCTTTCAGATCGAAGAGGTCGAGCTTCGCCTCGCGGTCGTCGCCGCTCCAGAAGGTGGCTGCGCGCTGGCCGGCAATGGCGATGGCCACGCGGCGTTCTTCCTTGGGTCCGTTCGGCGTGTTGAGGAAACAGCGGCCGATCTCGAAGAGGCAGACGTCGCTGTTGCGGTGGGTGGCGTTATGGCGCAGCGACGCGACGAGGCCGGGCAACAGGCTGGGGCGCAGGGCGTCCATGTCGCTGCTGAGAGGATTGGCCAGCTTCACCCAATCGGCGTTTTGCAGCGGGAACTCGGTGCTGGAGATCAGCGTTTGTCCTTGGGCTTCGTTCAAGCCGAGGCCGGTGAGCAGGCGTCGGGCTTCGGCGAGCTGATCGTGGACGGCGTCGTAGGCATTGAAGCCCATCGCGCCACGAGGCGTGGTGGCGGGGATCTTGTCCACGCCGAAGAGCCGGGCGACTTCCTCGATCAGATCGACCTCGCGCTTGAGGTCCACGCGGAAGGTCGGGATCTCGAAGGTGCCGGGCGCGACCAGCTTCAAGCCGAGCTGGGTGAGATAACCGTCGATCTGCTCGGGCGTGAGCTGGGTGCCGAGCAGGGCGTTGACCTTGGCGTGGCGGAGCGTGAGCTGCTTCGGCGACGCGGGCGTGGGATAGGCGTCGACTACGCCGTCCGCCAACTTGCCGCCTGCGGTTTGCAGGATGAGCTGGACGGCGCGCTGGCTGGCGAAGTCGCACACGCCGATGTCGGCGCCGCGTTCGAAGCGGTAGCTGGCATCGGTGCGGAGGCCGAGCGTCTTGCTGGTGCGGCGGACGTTGGTGGAATTGAAGTAGGCGCTCTCCAGCAGCACATCGACCGTCTGGTCGTTGATCTCGGTATTGAGTCCGCCCATCACGCCGGCCAGGGCGATGCCCTTCTGTTCATCGGCGATGAGCAGGGTTTCGGCGGACAAGGTGTGTTCCTTGTTGTCGAGCGTCTTGAACTTCTCCTCGGCGGTGGCGCGGCGGACGACGATGGTCGGAATGTAGCCGCCGACGTGAGAAGGCGGATTGCCATTGGTCGAAGAGTCCGCCTCGTCACCTCGGCGGCTACCAGCGATGAGGTGGTAGTCGAAGGCGTGGAGCGGTTGGCCGGTTTCCAGCATCACGAAGTTCGTCACATCGACGACGTTGTTGATGCTGCGCAGGCCGACCTTTTCCAGGGCGGCGCGGAGCCAATCGGGGCTGGGGCCGACCTTCACGCCCTGGATGACGCGGGCGGTGTAGCGCGGGCAGAGATCGGCGGCGTCGAGCCGGACGGAGACGAGGCTTTCGGCGGAGATGCCGGATGCCGGATGCCCGAGGCCGGAGGTGTCGGGGAGCTTGAGCGGGTTGCCGGTGACGGCGGCGATCTCGCGGGCGATGCCGATGACGCTGTTCAGGTCGGGCCGGTTCGGGGTGACTTCGAGGTCATAGACCACATCGCCCGCGCTGCGGCCGAGGTAGGCGGCGAAGGGCTGTCCGACGGTGGCGTCCTCGCGGAGGATCAGCAGGCCGTCCTCCTTCTTGTGGCCGATGGCTTCGGGATCGAGCCCGAGTTCCTCGTGGGAGCACATCATGCCATGCGACTCCACGCTGCGGATCTTGCCGATCTTGATGGTGAAGGGCTCCTTCTCGCCGGGCTTCAAAGGCAGGGACGCACCGGGGAGGATGAGCGGCACTTTGTCGCCGGCCTTGAAATTCTGGGCGCCGCAGACGATCTGGCGTTCGCCCGTGCCGTCGTTCACGCGGCAGACGGAGAGCTTGTCGGCGTTGGGATGCTTGTCCTTGGTGACCACCTGGGCGACGACGATGCCGTCGAACTCGCCGGCGACCTTGTGGACGCCCTCGACCTCCAATCCGAGCAGCGTGAGGCGCTCGGTCAGCTCCTCGGGCGACCAGTTGAAATCCACGTATTGCTTGAGCCAGTTCAGGGTGACTTTCATTGCAGCAGCTTCGACAAGTGGCGCGGAGGATGGCCGCCCGGAGAAAGCGGAGGAATCTTTTTTCCCGTTCGACGACGCTTTGGCGACGGAACTTTCCCGGTCCCGCCGTTTGACAGTCCGTCCGGCCTTTGTTAGCCATGCTTCACGATGAGCGAAACAGCTACCGCCCCCGCCACCGATACCGTGGTGTCCGTGACCGAACGCGCCGCGCAGGAGATGCTCTCCATCCGCGCCGGCGAAGCCGAAAACGCCGGCAAAGGCCTCCGGGTCTATGTCGAAGGCGGCGGCTGCTCCGGTCTGCAATACGGCATGACCTTCGACGAGAAACGCCCCGACGATTCCGTGTCCGAATTCTTTGGTCTTCCCGTCTATGTCGATTCCTTCAGCGCCAACTACCTGAAGGGCGCGGTCATCGAGTTCTCCGACGCTCTCACCGGCGGCGGGTTCAAGATCAAGAACCCGAATGCGCACAGCAGCTGCGGTTGCGGCAAATCCTTTGAGGCCTGAGCCGTCGCGTATCCATCGCTCCGGCCGGTAAACGACCACCCCGTGTGATGCGGGGTGGTCCTTTTGTTTTCGGGTGATGAAGCCGCGGGCGTGGGGCGTCGAATGCAGCCAACGCGGATCTGTGGCAGGACGGATTGTTGCATGAAACGAGCACTGGTTATCGGAATCGGGCTGGGCCTGTGGGCCGCAGCGGGACGAGTGGCTGTGGCGGCGGATGGGCCGGTGCGGCATCTGGGGGCTTTGGACGGATCGGCAGCGGTCGCGGTGGATGCCCGGCATTTCGTGGCGGCCAACGACGAGGACAACACCTTGCGCGTCTATCGTCGCTACCAAGGCGGGGAGCCGGTGCAGGAGTTCAAGCTGGACAGTTTTCTGCGCTCGGGACCGAAGGGCGGCGAGGCCGACATCGAAGGTGCGGCGCGCATCGGGGACCGCATCTACTGGATCACCTCCCACGGCCGGAACAAGAGCGGCAAAGAGGAACCTTCGAGGCGTCGGCTCTTCGCCACCGACATCGTGCGCGAGGGCGAGAAAGTGCGGCTGGTGCCGGTGGGACGCCCCTACGCGCTGCTGATTTTGGATCTGCTGGCGGATGAGCGGCTGAAGCCGTTCGGCTTGGCCGAGGCCATCTCTCGGGCACCGAAGGACGACGAGGGCTTCAACATCGAAGGCCTGATGGCGACGCGGGAGGGACATCTGCTGATCGGGCTTCGCAGTCCATTGGTCGGCGGGAAGGCATTGGTGGTGCCGGTGCTGAACCCGGACAAGTTGGTCCAGGGTGAACGGGCCAAGCTGGGGGATCCGATTCTCTGGGATCTGGGCGGGTTGGGTATCCGCAGTTTCGATGCCTGGAAGGACGGGGCTTTGATCGTCGCCGGACCGGTCGGAGGCAAGGGAGCGTTCCGTCTCTATCGCTGGGACGGTGGCGACGGGGCACCCGTGGTGGTGGAGGCTCCGGCGTTGGGGGAGCTGCATCCGGAGGCGCTGGTGGTTTACCCGGGAGCGGATTCCGCCGATGTCCAAGTATTGAGCGACGACAGCGGCGAGCCCGGCAACGCCCCGAAGGGCGGCGGCAAGAAATCCCCGCCGAAGTGGTTCCGCAGCGCCTGGATCAAGCCGTGATTCCGCCCGGTTCCTTGCCTTTCCCCGGACCCGGCCCTAGCTTCGCGGCCGAGGGTCTCTCAGGCCTATGATGAAAAAGATTCTATTCGGGTCCACGGCGCTGCTGCTCGGCGCGAATCTCTTCTTCGGCACCCGGCTGCATCTGTATGCCGCCGGGGAGGACACCGAGAATCCCTACGAGCAATATCGCATCTTCAGCGAGGTGCTGGAGAAGGTCCGCCAGGACTACGTGGACGGGGAGAACCTGACCTACAAGCAGCTCGTGCAGAGCGCGCTCAAGGGGATGCTCGATTCGCTCGACCCGCACAGCGAATACATGGTCCCGAGGGCCTACAACGACCTGAAGGACGACACGCAGGGGGAATTCAGCGGCATCGGCATCGTGGTCAACGCCTCGCGCGACGGCCGCCTGGTCGTGGTTTCTCCGATGGAGGACAGCCCGAGCGCCAAAGCCGGCATCCTGGCCGGGGACCGGTTGCTCAAGATCGACGGCCGTTCCACCGAAGGCATGACCTTCGACGACGCGGTGAAGCGGCTGCGCGGCCGCACCGGCACGCCGGTCGAGGTGACGGTCGAGCGGCCCTCGAGCGGGGAGGAGAAGTCCTTCACCCTCACCCGGGCCGTGATCAAGGTCAGCACGGTGAAGGATCTGAACGGGCGTTCGGAGTTTCCGCTGGGTGAACACGCCGTCGGCTACGTGAAGCTGACGCAGTTCGGCGAGCAGACCGCAGCCGATCTGGAGAACGCGCTCCAGAAGCTGGAGAAGCAGGGGATGCAGGCGTTGATCCTCGACCTGAGGAACAATCCCGGCGGCCTGCTGGAACAGGCGGGCGAAGTGGCGGAGAAGTTTTTGCCGCGCGGACAGCTGGTGGTTTCCACCGAGGGCCGCGGCGCGGAGCACCGTTCCGAATACATCGCCTCGGGCAAGACCAAGCAGCGCAAGCTTCCCATGGTCGTGCTGGTCAACGGCGGCAGCGCCAGCGCGTCGGAGATCGTCGCGGGTTGCCTCCAGGATCTCCAGAAGATCACCCGGGCCGTCATCCTCGGCGAACAGACCTTCGGCAAGGGTTCCGTGCAGAGCATCGCCCCGCTGCGGGACGGCTCCGCGCTGCGCCTGACCACCGCGAAGTATTACACCCCGAGCCACCGCGTGATCCACGAGCACGGCATCACGCCCGACATCGTCGTGCCGATGTCCGAAGAGGACGAACGGGCCTTGGCCATCCAGCGTTCGCCGGGAAGCCTTTCGCTGCTGGAAGAACCCGAGCGCAGCCGCGTGGCCGCCGTGCGCGACGTGCAGCTCGACCGTGCGATGGATCTGCTCAAGGGCATCACCCTCTACACCAAGGGCGCGCTGCCCGAGGCCAAGAAGGTGGCCGACGCGAAGGCCGCCCTCTCACCCGTCGCCCAGTGACGCTGCTAGCGCTCGAAAGCTCCTGCGACGAGACCAGCGCCGCCGTGATCCGCGACGGCGCGGTATTGTCGAACGTCGTTTCCTCCCAGACCAAGCTCCATGCCGAGTATGGCGGCGTCGTGCCCGAACTCGCCACCCGCGAGCATCTGCGCAACCTGACTCCCGTGGTCGAAGAGGCTTTGGCCACGGCCGGGGTTCAACGGTCGGAACTGGACGCCGTGGCGGCCACGCGCGGGCCGGGTTTGCCGGCGGCGCTGATGGTGGGGCTGAAGGCGGCGGAGGCGATGGGCTTCGCTCTGGGCCGACCGCTGGTCACGGTTCATCACCACGAAGCGCATCTCTATTCCCCGTGGATTGCTGGGCAGCCGCCCCGCGCCGAGTTCGATCGGTTCGAGCCGAACGTCTCCTTGATCGTCAGTGGCGGACACACGCTATTGGTCCATGTGGAGGCCGAGCTGCGCCACCGGGTTCTCGGCGGAACGATCGACGACGCGGCCGGGGAATGTTTCGACAAGGTGGCCAAGCTCATCGGCCTGCCGTATCCCGGCGGACCGTTGTTGGACCGGCTAGCCCGGGAAGGCGATCCGGCGGCCTACGAATTTCCCCGGCCATTGCTGCACGATCCCAGCGACGATTTCAGTTTCTCAGGCTTGAAGACCTCGGTCCGTTACTTCCTGGAGAAACGCCCGGGCCTGTTGGAGAACGCCACGGATCTCCGCAACCTCTGCGCCTCCGTCCAAGCCGCCATCGTCGAGACGCTCGTCACGAAAACGCTGCGGGCGGCAAAGCGGCTGGGCGTGGGCTGCGTGACGGCGTCGGGCGGGGTGTCCTGCAACAGCGGGCTGCGCAAGGCGCTGACCGAAGGCTGTGCGAAGCGGCGACTGAGGCTGCGTTTGGCCGAAGGCGCGCTCTGCACCGACAACGCCGCGATGGTGGGAATCCTGGCCGAACGCCA
>CAMLMI010000165.1 GCA_946480965.1 uncultured Verrucomicrobiales bacterium
CCATCTCCTTGAGCTGGTCTTTGCCCAGGAGGCGGCGGGCGCGGCGGAGCCAGATGCGGGCGTCGTCGATCTGGCCCATCTGGCAGGCGTAGCAGGCGAGGTTGTAGGGGATCACGCCAACCTTGGGGAACTTCTCCACCACCGCGACCAGTTCGTCGAAGGCCTCGCGCGTGCGCTTCAGCTCGTGCAGGGCGAAGGACTGGTTGATCCAGGAATCCACCCGCTCCGGCGAGACGGTCAACTGCGCCCGGGCCACGGTCAGCGCCCCGGCCCAATCCTTTTTCATCGCGTGCAGCCGCCAGCGCAGGTCCATCACATCGGGATGGCCGAGCAGCGCGGGGTTGAGCCGGGACAGCTCCACCAGCGCCTCTTCCGGCAGTCCCAGCTCCGCCCAGCCGACGGCGGCGTTCAGGATGTGGGAGTCCGGCGGTTCGATCGCATCCAGCGACATGGCCAACGTCTAGGTCCGGCCCGGACGGGATGCAAAGGGGAATTCGGAGCCCCGGCGCTGGCCGGACGTGGTCGAAGATGGACGGGCAACGGCTTGCTCCTCCACTTCGTCCTCCTCCTCGTCCTCCTCTTCATCGCTCCCCTCACAACGGCAGAAACCCGAGGAGGACGAGGACGAAGAGGAAGACGAAGAGATGGACAGGGAAGGGAACGCTTCCGAACCCCGGCGCTTGCCTGTGTCCGGCGCAACGGCTTTCGTCCCCGACATGCGCATCGGCATCACGCTCGGAGACGTCACCGGCATCGGCCCGGAAGTGGCCCTGAAGGCCGTGGCCCGGTTGGTGGCGGAGACGGAGGAACGTTTTCTCCTGATCGGCCCGGAACCGCTGGCTCGGCGGCTGGACGCCGAGTTGAAGACCGGTTTGTTGAACCCGGCTTCAGAGCGTGTGCAGTTGCTCGATCCACTGGAGAAACCATTGCCGGAGAAACTTTCTCCGGGGGCTGCGGCAGCGGCGAATGCGGCGCTGGCTTTCCTGCGGGAAGGCGCGAGGCGCTGCTTGTCCGGGGAACTGGCCGCGTTGGTCACGGCCCCGGTGAACAAGGAGGCGATCATCGAAGCGGGCCACCCCGGCTTCGTGGGGCAGACGGAGTTTCTCTCGGATCTCGCGGGCACCCGGGACACGGCGATGATGCTGCTGGGCACCGACGAGCGCGGGCGCTGGCTGCGGGTGGCCTTGGTCACGACGCATCTGCCGCTGCGCCGCGTGCCCGACGCCATTACGCGCCCGGCAGTGCTGAAGGCCATTCGCTTGGCGGCGGACTCCTGTCGGCTGTTGGGCTTGTCCCGACATCGCGTGGCCGTTTGTGGCTTGAATCCCCACGCCGGAGAAGGCGGGCATCTGGGCGACGAGGAGATCACAGTGGTCGCGCCCGCCGTGGCCGAAGCTAAAGCCGCCGGGCTGGATGTGGTCGGACCGTTCAGTGCCGACACGCTGTTCCATGAGGCCATCGCCGGCCGCCACGACGCGGTGGTGGCGATGTATCACGACCAGGGGCTGGCTCCGCTGAAGCTGGCGGCCTTCGACACCGGGGTGAACTGGACGTTGGGCCTGCCCTTCATCCGCACTTCGCCCGACCACGGCACGGCCCACGACATCGCCGGGCGCGGCGTGGCCAATCCCTCCAGCATGGTTTCGGCGATCCGTCTGGCGGTGCAACTGGCCCGGAACCGGCGGAGCACGGAGCATCGCTCCGAATAGACGTATTCTGCGGGGACAAGCGGACCCCGCAGGAGGGGTGACCGGATCGGAGGACATCTGTCCGGCCGATGGCGGAGCGATGCTCCGCGCTCCTGCCGTGGCCCCGTAGCAGCGCGGATTGGAGAATGGGCGTTCTGCGGATTGCAGCCGTTTCCGTGAACTGGCAGCGTCCGGCCCCTAAGTCATGAGACACGGCCCCATCGATCCCCAGCTCTTCGTCGGCAACCGCGAGCGTTTGGCGAAGCTGCTTCTGCCCAACTCGCTCGCCGTGGTGAACGCGAACGACATCGTCACTACCAACGCCGACGCCAGCGGCCCCACCTTTCCCAACTCCGACCTCTTCTACCTCACCGGCGTGGAGCAGGAGGAGAGCATCCTCCTGCTCGCGCCGAACGCGCACGACGAGAAGATGCGCGAGATCCTCTTCCTCCGTGAAACCAGCGACCTCATCGCGCGCTGGGAAGGCCACAAGCACACCAAGGAAGAGGCCCGGAAGATCACCGGAATCCAGAACGTGAAGTGGCTGTCGGAGTTCCCCGTCGTCTTCCGCTCCCTCATGTGCGAGGTGGAGAACGTCTATCTCAACGCCAACGAACACCGCCGCGCCGTGCTGGAACACGATTCGCGCGACGACCGCTTCATCCGCGACACCCAGCGGCTCTTCCCGCTCCATAAATACCATCGCCTCGCCCGCCTGCTCTACGGCCTGCGCCCGGTGAAGGCGCCGGAGGAACAGCGCCTCATCCGGGAAGCCTGCGCCATCACCAAAGCCGGTTTCGACCGTGTCGCCCGGTTCGTGAAGCCCGGCGTGAACGAGTGCGAGGTTGAGGCCGAGTTCATCCACGAATTCACCCGTCGCCGTGGCCGATTCGCCTACAACCCCATCATCGCCTCGGGCAAGAACGCGAACGTCCTGCACTATCTCTCGAACGACCAGCCCTGCCGCGACGGCGAGCTGCTGCTGCTCGACGTCGGTGCCGGCTACGCGAACTACAACGCCGACCTGACCCGCACCATCCCGGTCAATGGCAAGTTCACCAAGCGCCAGAAGCAGATCTACAACGCCGTCCTGCGCGTCCTGCGCGGCTGCATCGCCGGGCTCGTGCCGGGCAAGCTGCCCAAGGATTGGCAGAAGGAAGCCGAACTGATGATGCAGGAGGAGCTGCTCCAGCTCGGCCTGCTCAAACCGCGCGACGTGAAGAAGCAGGCCCCGGACAAGCCGGCCTTGAAGAAGTATTTCATGCACGGCGTCGGCCATCCGCTCGGGCTCGACGTGCACGACGTGCAGCTCGTCGGCGAACCGATGCAGGCCGGTTGGGTGATGACCGTGGAACCCGGCATCTACCTCGAAGAGGAAGGCTTCGGTGTCCGTTTGGAGAACGACGTGTTGATGACGGACAAGGGCCCCGTGGACCTCATGGCCGACATCGCCATCGAGCCCGACGAGATCGAGGCGCTGATGGCCAGCAAACGTTGATCAGACATTCCTTCCTTCTCGGTGACGAAGCTCCGACGAGTTCTTGTGGGAAGCAGGAACATTGGCTGCTGCTTTCCGCCAAAGGCCAGGTCCCGAATCTATTTCTGCCGAGTCGTTCCGGCTTAGCCGGAACGATGCAGTTCAAAGCAGGTCGGGCTTCCAGCCCGACCCATGGGGCGCGGTGAATCCCAAGGTTTCCATCCCGTTCACAAGACACACCGTTGGGTGGTTTCACCGAGACTCCGTGGACCGGCTGGAAGCGCCGTCCGACGTGGCCACGGCGGCTCTCCCCTTGGGGGCCCACTGCATCGTTCCGGCTTAGTCGGCGGCTAGGGGCTGCGCGTCGGCGAAGGCGCTGCGTGGAGGGAGATCAAGACATCGACCTCGGCCCTGCCGCAGGAGACCCAGCGCGGTATTGCGGAGGTGCCGACGGTGCGGGTTGAGCCCAAGCCAGCCGCTTCGCCCGGATTTTTCGCCGCGAAACCGGCCTCCACACGACGTCCACGGACAGCGACGGCAAATTCGCTCCGCATTGCCGCCGACGGGAGCCCTTTCCGTAGCACCGGAAAAGAGAACCGTTTGACAGCCCACAAAACATTAGTGCATATACACAAAAGTATGGCCAAAGAACTGGATATGGCGGCGGTCGAAAACTGCGTGTGCTTCAACCTGCGTTGGGTGACGCGGGCGGTGACGCAGTTTTACGACGCGGAAATGCGGCGGCACGGCATTCGCCCCACACAGGGCTCGATTTTGGCGTCATTAAATTCCAAGGACAGTTGGAGTATGGCGGAGTTGAGCGATTGGCTCGGGATGGATCGCACGACGCTCGTGCGGAATCTCCGGCCGTTGCAGCGGGACGGTTTCGTGCAAGCCGTCGGAGGCGGACGCGGCAATCGGGTGGAACTCACGATCACCACCAAGGGCCGGAAACAGATCGAGAAACTGACGCCGGCCTGGAAGTCCGCCCAAAGTGCCGTTGTCAAAACTCTCGGGGAAAAGCGCTGGTCCGCCATTCTTTCCGATCTCGAAACGGCAGCGTTGGCTCTGAACAAAATCTAAACCCTGAATGCCTCAAAGGCGGAAAATCAAAACCCACTTAGTGCATATGCACACATTGCCCGAAAACAAAACCACATTGGTCACCGGAGCTTCCTCCGGCATCGGACGGGAAATCGCACAGTTGCTGGCGGCGCGCGGCGCGCGGGTGTTCGGGACGGCGCGCGAGCCGCGGGCCGCCAAACCAATTCCCGGCGTGGAAATCGTCCGCCTCGACGTGACCGACGACGTCAGCGTCACCGAAGCGATCCAAGACATCGTCCAGAAAGCCGGCCCGATTCAACACCTGGTCAACAACGCAGGCTACGCCGCCGTCGGGGCGTTGGAGGAAACGAGCATCGAGGAAGCGAAAGAGCAGTTTGAAACCAACTTCTTCGGCGTGCTGCGCGTGACCAACGCCGTGCTGCCGGAAATGCGGGCGAGTCAGTCGGGTCGAATCGTCAACATCAGTTCGGTGGTGGGTTTTGTGCCCGCGCCGTATTGGGGAATCTATGCCGCGAGCAAACACGCGGTGGAAGGTTACACCGAGACGCTGGACCATGAAATCAGGCGCTTCGGCGTGCGGGCGTTGTTGGTCGAGCCCGCTTACACGAAATCCCAAATCAGCGGCAACGCGAAGTTCCCGCGCAGCCCAATTCCTGCCTACGCCGAGGAAAAGAAACGCCTCATTGCGTTCGCCGACCGCAGTGTGGAACAGGGCGATGATCCTCGATTGGTCGCGGAGGCGGTTTGGACCGCGCTGACATCCCGATCACCGAAGCTGCGCTATCCCGTAGGCAAGGGCGTCAACTTGAGCCGGCTGCGCCGCTTCGTGCCAGCCGGGATCTTCGACAAGAGTCTTCGCAAACAATTTCAACTGGACTGATTTTGTGAGCACGTCACGCAAAGAGCACCCCACGGTTGAAGCGCACGGGCAAAGATCTGCACTACAGAAGACATCCAAATCTCCAGACGCTGCAGTCGCGGGTGAGGTCGGCTTCATGAATCGTCAGTTGCTGATGACCATTGGTCTGCTCGCAGGAGGGCTGACGGTGGCCTTGCTGGCGGGAGGGTGTTCCAAGCCGGCTGCGATAGATCCGCGCCTGCAATCTCCGCGAGTGGAGATTTTCAAAGTGGAAGCGGCGGGCGCGAATAGCAGGACCTTCACCGGGATCGTGGAAGCCCGGGTGCAAAGCGACTTGGGCTTCCGCGTCGCGGGAAAAATCCTGGAGCGAGCCGTCAATGTGGGCGAGCGAGTCCGGAAAGGTCAGGTCCTCATGCGGCTGGATTCCGTGGACCTCAAACTCTCGCTCGCCGCGCAACAGGCAAATGTCGAGGCGGCTCGGGCCAGACACACCAAGGCCAGGGCCGATGAAGCGCGGTTCGCCGGCTTGGTCGAATCCGGCGCGATATCGCGCTTGGAGTATGATCAGGCCCGGGCGGCGCTGGACAGCGCCAAAGCCCAATTGGACGCGGCGGAGGCCCAAGCGAGGGTCAGCAACAACTCCAGCGAGTATGCCGTTTTGCTGGCCGATGCCGATGGGGTGATCGTCCGCACCTTGGGCGAACCCGGTCAGGTCGTGGCGGCCGGGCAGACCGTGGTCCAGTTGGCGCATGACGGTCCTCGCGAAGCCGTCATCTACCTGCCGGAGGGTGTGCGACCCGATCTGGGAACGACCGCCTCGGCCCGGCTGCATGGGCGGGATCAGGCGTATCAGGCCAAGCTGCGCCAGCTCTCGGAAGCGGCGGACCCGGCGAGCCGGACCTTTGAGGCGCGTTATGTGCTCGAAGGCGAAGCCGCTTCGACGCCGCTTGGCTCGACGGTCACCGTCGCGCTGCTCACTCAATCAACCTCCGGCAGTCAGGCCGTCCTCGTGCCCGTCGGCGCAGTCCATGATCACGGCAGCGGTCCGGGCGTATGGGTCGTGCAGGGCAACTCGGAGGTGAGGTTCCGCTTCATTGAAATCGCCTCCATCGGTCGGGAGGAAGCGGTGGTGGCGCGCGGGATAGACGCCGGCGAAAAGGTGGTGGCGCTCGGGGCGCACCTGCTGCACGAGGGGCAGGTCGTCAGCCCGGCAAACAAGGAGAAGACTTCCCATGCGCGGTTTTAATCTCTCCGCGCTGGCGGTGCGGGAACGCGCCATCACGCTGTTCTTCATCTGCGCTTCGGCATGGGCGGGCATCCATGCCTATTTCCAACTGGGCCGGGCGGAAGATCCTTCCTTCACGATCAAGGTGCTCACGGTGACCGCGGTCTGGCCAGGAGCCACCGCGCAGGAGATGCAGGACCTCGTGGCCGAGCCGCTGGAGAAACGGCTCCAGGATCTGCGCTGGTATGACCGGGTGGAAACCGTCACCCGACCGGGGCTCGCGTTGATGACACTCCAGCTTCTCGACAAAACTCCGCCCAAGGAAGTTGCCGAGCAGTTCTATCAGGCGCGAAAGAAACTGGGGGACGAGGCGCGCAAGTTGCCGCAAGGCGCCATCGGGCCTTTCGTGAACGACGAATACTCGGACGTTTCGTTCGCGCTCTACTCGGTGGAGGCGCGGGGGATGCCGCTCCGCAAACTCACCCGCGTCGCCGAAGAATTCCGGCAGAGACTTCTCAGCGTGCCGGGAGTCAAGAAGGTGGACATCGTGGGCGAGCAGCAGGAGCGGATCTTCGTCGAGTTTTCCTATCCACGGCTGACGACACTGGGCATCTCGCCTGCGGACATCTTTGCCGCGCTCGCGCGCCAGAATGCGGTGACTCCCGCAGGGTCGGTTGACACGGACGGGGCGCAGGTGTTTGTCCGCCTCGACGGGGCCTACACCGACCTCGATCAGATCCGCGATACTCCCATCGTGGTCGGCCGGCAGAGCTTCAAGCTGTCGGACATCGCCGAGGTCACGAGAGGCTACGAGGATCCGGCCACGTTCGTCATCCGGCACAACGGCGAGCCGTCCCTGCTGCTGAGCGTCGTGATGAAGGAGGGTTGGAACGGGCTGGAGCTGGGCGAAGCCTTGCAGGCAGAAAGCGCCCGGATCGCCGCCAGCCTGCCGTTGGGAGTCGGCCTGGAGAAGATCACCGATCAGGCGGTCAATATCGACTCCGCAGTCAACGAGTTCATGGTCAAGTTCGCCATGTCGGTCGGCGTGGTGATGCTGGTCAGCCTGCTGAGCCTCGGATGGAGGGTGGGAATCGTCGTCGTGGCGGCCATCCCGCTGACCCTGGGCGCGGTGTTTGTGATCATGCTGGTCACGGACCGGGTTTTCGACCGGATCACGCTGGGCGCGCTCATCATCTCGCTGGGGCTCCTGGTGGACGATGCCATCATCGCCATCGAGTCCATGGTCGTGAAGATGGAGGAGGGGCTGGATCGCATCCAGGCGGCGGCGTATGCTTGGAGCCACACCGCCGGGCCGATGCTCACCGGAACATTGGTGACGGTGATCGGATTTCTCCCGGTCGGCTTTGCCCGTTCGACTGCGGGAGAATACGCCGGGAACATCTTCTGGATCGTCGGATTCTCCCTGATCGTCTCGTGGATCGTGGCGGTGGTCTTCACGCCCTACCTCGGCGTGAAGCTTCTCCCTGAAATCAAAGCCGTGAAAGGAGGCCACGCGGGCATCTATGCCGCTCCGGGATACCAGCGGTTTCGCCAGCTCGTCACCTGGTGCGTGCGGGGGAAATACACGGTGGCGGGGATTGTCGTGGCGGCGTTCCTCCTGGCGGGCGGAGGCATGGCGATCGTGAAGAAGCAGTTCTTTCCGAACTCGGACCGGCCGGAACTGTTGGTCGAGGTTCAGCTTCCCCTGGGGACCAGCATCGAGACGACCGGCGAGGCGGCCAGGAAGGTCGAACACTGGCTGGCGGAACAACCGGAGGCGGAAATCGTGACCGCCTATGTCGGAGCGGGCGCGCCGCGGTTTTTCTTTTCCTACAACCCGGAACTGCCCGATCCGTCGTTTGCGAAGATTGTGGTTCTAACGCCGGATGCGAAGGCCAGGGATCGGCTCAAATCGCGCCTGCGCCAAGCGGCCGCCGATGGCCTGGTGCCGGAAGCGCGGATTCGCGCCACGCAGTTGGTCTTCGGTCCCTACTCCCCGTTCCCGGTGGCTTTCCGGGTGGCTGGGCCGGATCCGGCCAGGCTCCGGGAAATAGCCAGCAGCGTGGAAGCGATCATGCGCGCCGATCCGAACATGCGCACCGTGAACGTGGATTGGGGCGAAAGCGTGCCCAAGCTGCACTTCGTGCTGGATCAGGAGCGGCTGCAACTGATCGGTCTCTCTCCCCAGGAAGCGGCGCAGCAGTTGCAGTTTCTCCTGAACGGCCAGGCCATCACCCAGGTGCGCGAGGACATCCGCACCGTGGATGTCGTCGTGCGAAGCACGGGTGTGGAGCGATTGGATCCGGCCAGGCTGGAAAATTTCACGCTCCTGGCTCGGAACGGGAAACCGGTCCCCTTGGGCCAGATCGGACGGCTCGAGATCCGGGCGGAAGATCCGCTCATCAAGCGGCGGGATCGCGTCCCTACCTTCACTGTGCGGGGCGACAATGTAGAGACGACGCAACCGCCGGATGTCTCTTCCGCGATCTGGGCCAAGCTTGCTCCGCTGCGAGAATCGATCCCGGAAAACTATCGTATCGAGATGGCGGGCTCGATCGAGGAAGCGACGAAAGCCAACTCGGCACTGGCCCCGCTTTTTCCCATCATGCTCCTGCTCATGCTGGCCGTGATCATCGTCCAGGTGCGCTCCTTCTCGGCCATGTGGATGGTGATGCTGACCGGCCCGCTGGGACTGATCGGCGCCGTGCCGGCGCTGCTCGTTTTCCAGCAGCCTTTTGGTTTCAACGCCATTCTCGGTCTGATCGGCCTGTCGGGCATCCTGATGCGGAACACGCTCATTTTGATCGGTCAGATTCATTCCAACCAGGCGGACGGCCTAGATCCGTATCACGCGATCATCGAGGCCACCGTCCAGCGGTCACGCCCCGTAATTCTGACCGCGCTGGCCGCAGTGCTGGCATTTATTCCTCTCACGCATTCCGTGTTCTGGGGATCAATGGCCTATGTGCTGATCGGCGGCACAGCCGTCGGCACGGTGTTGACGCTGGCCTTCCTGCCCGCGCTCTACGCCATCTGGTTTCGCGTGAGCGACGGGAATGGCGCTCTTCGCGGCCGCGGCTAACCGGGTTCGGGCAGGGGGCCTGGAGATTCCGCTGCGGCCCGCGCCGCCCAGTGATTCTCTCCGGACCTCGATGGACGGGCCGGATGTCCGCTCGCTTCGGATCGTCACCGAGTCCTCCGATGTTCCGAATGGACTGGTTTACGACAAGGGTCCTGATCGGCCCACCCGAAACAGTGAAGCCCGTCCGGCTCGCGCCGGACGGGCTTTTTCGGTGCC
>CAMLMI010000166.1 GCA_946480965.1 uncultured Verrucomicrobiales bacterium
TCAGCCCGCACCCGATCCTATGTCCGACCGCATCAGGTTCGTTGGCGTCACAGCAGCCGACTTCGAAGAACTCGTGGCCCTCCGCATTGCGGCCATGCGCGACAGCCTGGAAAGGGTGGGACGCTTCGATCCGGAGCGGGCCCGCGACCGTCTGCGAAAGTCGTTTTATCCCGAGCACACGGAACTCATCGTCTTCGATGGACGTCGCATAGGCTTCTACACGCTCCGGCCCACTGCTGACGGCTTAGCTTTGGATCATCTTTATGTTCACCCGAGCTGCCAATCGCAGGGCATCGGTTCCTTCGTGCTTCGTCGCCTTCTTTCCCGGGCTGATGCCCTCCAAATGCCAGTCCACCTTGGAGCGTTGCGGGACAGCCCATCGAACCGCTTCTACCAGCGCCACGGCTTTACGCAGACAGCCGAGGACGAGTGGGACATCCACTACGTTCGAAAGCCTCAACCCAAGGAATCGGCAATCGACTAGCCGGTCAGAGGCCGAGCAGGGATCGGATCACACCGGATTGCAGTCACCCAGCACCGGGTTCTTTCTGCCAGGGGGCAAGCCATTGTCATGCAACACGTCCTCATCATCCACGAAGTGGCCGACTACGAAGCCTGGAAGAAGGTCTTCGACCGCGCGGCCGGCATCCGCCGCGACGCCGGCGAACGCACCTACCAGGTGCTGCGCTACGAGGGTGAACCGAGGAAGATCGTCCACTTCTCGGCGTGGACCTCGCATTCGGCGGCGCGAGCCTTCTTCGAATCGCCCCGTCTGGTGGAGATCCGCAAAGAAGCCGGCGTCAAAGCCCCGGACTTCATCTATCTAGAGGAACTGGAGTCGGGCGTGCTCTGAAACGGAAATCAGCTACACACCATCGCCTCCGCTTATCGAGCAAACGGCCGAGCGGAAGTAGATGCAACCTAGAGCCTATCGAGACGGCCCCACTGATCCCTGTTGCGGTAGCTGTTTGCCTAGCCCTCGTCGAAGGCCCCACAGATGATCGATGGAGTTCTCAGCATCTCGGAAAAGCTTCACGATCAACCAATGCTCCGGGTAGCTCTTGAGAGCATCTGAGCCTCCCTTGCTTTGGGCATCGTCATAGAAGCGCTTTGGATACCTCGATGAGGCCCAGTCGCGGTCTGCGGTTTTCCAGACCGGATAGTAAAAGAACCTCGTCACTCCCTCGACGATCTCAAGAAAGCGAAGTGATGGAGGAAAGGATTGATATTCAGAGATCATACGGATTGCCCCGATCAGCCCAAAAAGGTCATGCCCCAAGCCTTTCAGCGCCTTGCTGATCTCTTGACGGCGCGATGGAGACAAATGATCAAAATGATCCAGATGCCGGCAGTCCTCATATTGACAGAGCCACATGCCCTTCAGGAACAGTTCGGTGCCCATCTGAAAAACTGCATAAGGTAGATAGGCCTGCCAGAACACCGGGTGGGACTGACTCAAATCTGAAATCATAGTCGCGCCTCGCGCGGAACTCAGGACATCCAACCCGTCTGACATCCAGCGAATCGGTTGAAATTCGTGGTCGATCAAGAAGCCGCTCTTGGGGTGTAACTCAAACGACCGATCCACTCCGGCCATTTGGTTGCACCAGTCCGCGTAGTCCTCTGCTTTCTTCTCGGCTGCTTCTTTCGCCAGCAGCTCAGCAATGCCGACCGGCACCTTCCCCGATTCTTTATCGTTCATGGCGTCTTCCTCCATGAACTCGACTGAAGCAAAAACGCCCGCTTGGGAAAAGCGGGCGTTTTGTGCCTGTTAATCTTTCCGCCTCGTCACCTCGGCGGCTACGGGGCGGGTCACGCCCGAAGCTTCATCAGCAGATCCTTCGCCTCCACGGTTTCGCCGACGGCGGCGAGGATCTCGGCGACGACGCCGTCCACGGGGGAAGTGACGGTGGTCTGCATCTTCATCGCTTCCATCATCAGCAGCTTGTCGCCCTTGGCGATCTTCTGCCCGACGGTGACGGACACGCTGGCCACGAGGCCGGGGATCGGCGCGGGAACCTGGAGCGGATCGGCCAGGTCGGCCTTGGGCCGGGACTTGGTGGAGGGGGCGACCTTCTTGTCGGCGATGGTGGCTTCGCGGCCCATGCCGTTCAGCTCGTAGTTCACCGTGCGGCGGCCGTCCTTGTCGGGCTCGCTCACGCTGACGAGGCGGATGATGAGGGTCTTGCCTTCCTCGATGCCCACCGTGATCTCTTCGCCGAGGCGCAGGCCGTAGAAGAAGGCGTGCGTGGGCAGGACGCTGACGTTGCTGAACTCGCGCTGGTGCTTGGCGAAGTCCAGGAACACCTGCGGATACATCAGGAAGGAATAGACGTCGTCGTCGGTCGGCTCGCGGCGGAGCTTGTCGGCCAGCTCCTCACGGATCTTCTTGAAGTTCGCGGGCGTGGCGACGGCGCCGGGCACGACGCCCTTCTCGTAGTTCTTCCGGGCTTCGGCGGCGCGTTTGTCGCCAAGCACGACCTTCTGGATGTCGGCGGGCCAACCGCCCTCGGGCCAGCCGAGGCCGCCGCTGAGCATGTCGATGACGCTCTCGGGGAACGGCGTGGAACCGGGCTCCAGATTGACGACGTCGGACGCCTTGATGCCCTTGCTGAAGAGGAAGAGCGCCATGTCGCCCACGACCTTGCTGGACGGCGTCACCTTCACGATGTCGCCGAAGAGCTGGTTCACGTCGGCGTAGCCGCGCGCGATCTCGGGCCACCGGTGGGAAACGCCCATGCTGGCGGCCTGTTCCTTGAGGTTGGTGTATTGGCCGCCGGGCATCTCGTGGAGATAGACCTCGGCGCTGCCGGTCTTGGGCGCGGTGTCGAACGGCGTGTAGAGCTCGCGGACCTTTTCCCAGTAATCGGCGAATTCCTGGAGCGTGCCGGCGTCGAGCTTGGTGTCGCGCGGCGTGTTCTGGAGCGCCTCGGCGACGGAGTTGAGGTTCGGCTGCGAGGTGCTGCCGGACATCGAGGAGATGGCGAGATCGACGACATCCACGCCGGCCTCGCAGGCGTTGAGGATGGCCGAAGCCTGCACGCCGGCGGTGTCGTGGGTGTGGAAGTGGATCGGCAGCCCGATCTCCTCGCGCAGCGCCTTCACCAGCTTCTTCGCGGCGAAGGGACGGCAGAGGCCGGCCATGTCTTTGATCGCGAGGAAGTGCGCGCCCATCTTCTCCAGCTCCTTGGCGAGCTTGATGTAGTATTTGAGCGAATACTTGTCGCGCTTCTCGTCGAGGATGTCGCCGGTGTAGCAGATGGCGGCCTCGCAGATCGCGTGCGTGTCCTGCACGGCGTCCATCGCCACGCGGAGGTTCGGCAGGTAGTTCAGCGAATCGAAGATGCGGAAGATGTCCATGCCCGACGCGGCGGCGTGCTTCACGAAGCCGGCCACGACGTTGTCGGGATAGTTCGAGTAGCCGACGGCGTTGGAGCCGCGGAAGAGCATCTGGAAGCAGATGTTCGGCACCTTCTCGCGGAGCTGGCGCAGGCGTTCCCACGGGTCCTCGTTGAGGAAGCGCATCGCGGTGTCGAAGGTCGCGCCGCCCCACATCTCCAGGGAGAAGAGGCCGGTCTTGGCGTCGCCCAGGCGATGGGCCATGGCGTCGGCGCAGGCGAGCATGTCGTAGCTGCGGACGCGCGTGGCCATGAGCGACTGGTGGGCGTCGCGGAAGGTGGTGTCGGTGACGAGCAGTCGCTTCTGCTTGAGGGTCCACTCGGCGAACTTCTTGGGGCCGAGTTCCAGCAGGAGGTCACGGGTGCCCTTGGGCCGGGGCGTCGCCAGCGAAAATCTCGGCGCGGCGGGCTGCTCCAGCGCCTTGGCCGGCTTGTAGCCCTTGGCGTGCTTGTTGCCGTTGACGATGACGTCGCCGAGGAAGTTGAGCAGCTTGGTCGCGCGGTCTTTCCGGCCCTTGAACTTGAACAGCTCCGGCGTGGTGTCGATCAGCGTGGTGGTGGCCTGGCCGCTCTGGAACTCGGGATGCCGCACGACGTTCTCGAGGAACGGGATGTTCGTCTTCACGCCGCGGATGCGGAACTCGCGCAGCGCGCGGTCCATCCGGTCCATCGTGATCTCGTAGGTGCGGCCGCTGGCGATCATCTTCACCAGCATGGAGTCGTAGAACGGCGTGATCACCGAGCCCGAGTAGCCCATGCCGCCATCGAGCCGGATGCCGAAACCGCCGGGCGAGCGGTAAGCCAGGATCTTGCCGTAGTCCGGCATGAACTTGTTCTCCGGGTCCTCCGTGGTGATGCGGCACTGGATGGCGTAGCCGTTGCGCGGGATCTCGTTCTGCGCGGGCATCCCGACTTCACGCGAAGTCAGGCTGTGGCCCTGCGCGATGAGGATCTGCGACCGCACGAGGTCGATGCCCGTGATCACCTCGGTGACGGTGTGCTCCACCTGGATGCGCGGGTTCATCTCGATGAAGAACCACTCGTGCCGGTCCAGGTCGTAGAGGAATTCGATCGTGCCCGCGTTGTCGTAGCGGATCTCGCGGGCGATGCGCGCCGCCGCGTCGCACAGTTCCTTGATGACGTTCTCCGGCAGGCCGAAGGACGGCGCGACTTCCACGACCTTCTGGTGGCGGCGCTGCACCGAGCAATCGCGCTCGTGGAGATGGATGACGTTGCCGTGCTGGTCGCCGAGGATCTGCACCTCGATGTGCTTTGCGCGCGGAATGTATTTCTCGAGGAAGACGGCGGGATTGCCGAAGGCGCGTCCCGCTTCGCCCTGGGCCTCGTCGAGGAGCTGCGACAGTTCGCTCTCCTTCTTCACCACGCGCATCCCGCGTCCGCCGCCGCCGAAGGCCGCCTTGATGATGAGCGGGAAGCCGATCTGCTTGGCCGACTTCAAGGCCAGGTCGCGGTCCGCGATGGGATCATCCGTGCCGGGCAGCACGGGAACCCCGATGCGCTGGGCCACGGCGCGGGCGGCGGTCTTGTCGCCCATCATGTCGAGCAACTCGGGCCGGGGACCGACGAAGACGATGCCGGCCTCGGCGCAGGCGCGGGCGAAGGCGGGGTTCTCACTGAGGAAACCGTAGCCCGGATGGATCGCGTCCACGCCCTTCTCCTTGGCCACGGCGACGATGCTCGGGATGTCGAGGTAGGCGGCGACGGGACCCTTGCCCGAGCCGACGAGGTAGGATTCGTCCGCCTTGAACCGGTGGATGCAGAACCGGTCCTCCTGCGCATAGACGGCCACGGTGCGGAGCCCCAGCTCAGTGCCCGCGCGGAAGATGCGGACGGCGATTTCGGAGCGGTTCGCGGCCATCAGTTTCTTGAACTGGCGGGTCGCGGGCGTCGGGGCGGGGTGGTTTTTCGACATAAGCGCGGGGCGATTGTTAAGGAAGACCCGGCGGCTTTGGCAAAGGAAAGAACGGACCCTGAATGGGCCGGCCGTGCGCCACGGCGACGGCGTCTTCCGAACTTTGTGTCACGGACCGGGAGGGCCGTTCTGCGACGGTGGTTTCACCGGAACGAGGGTCACTTCGCGGAGGTCCATCACCGCGACGCCGGGTTTGGTCAGGGCGCGGACGCTGAGGGTGTTGGTCCCGGCGGCAAGGGTCAGGGTATTGGTGCCGAAGCTGCGCGGGATGAAGTTCGTGAAAGCGCCGGTGTCTTCGACGACGACCTCGACGCGGCTGCCGCCCACGGCGAACTCGACCGTGCTGCCGCCGCTGCCTTTGCCGCAGGCTTGGAGGATGGAGAGCGTGTAGGCTCCGGCCTTGTTGGCGACGAAGGTCCACGAGGCCCAGTCGTTGCGGTCGGTCCAATAGCCGAGGGTGTTCTTGTGCGGCTGGGGTTCGTAGCGCAGCCGGTTGCCGTGGACCTGGGCTTCGCTGGCTTGGAGCACGATCTCGCCGCCGGGCTTGGGCGCGGGCACGGCGATGCGGCCTTCGGCCTGCGCGTAGCTGGCAGCCAGGGCGTGGACGATGGGTTCGAGCCGGGCGTAGTAGTCCTCGGGTTTCAGCGTGGCTTTGGCGGCGCGGAGCTTTTCGATTTCGGATTCCAGCTGGCTGCGGCGGGATCGGAACTCGTCGCTCCACGCACGTTCCGTCGCGCTGGGCAGGAGGACGAAGCGGTTGGCCAAGGCTCCATCAACCGGCGCGTCGTTGCGGGCCTTTTTCACCACCCGCACGCCCTGGAACCAATCGCCTTCCACGCCGAGGCCGTCGCCGGAATCGTCGAGCAACGCGTGCTCGGTCGCGAGACGCCCCTCGGTCTTGTAGAACTCGGCGGTCCGGGCCGAGGCGAGGATGAAGGCTTCCAGCAGCGAGACTTGTCCGTCCTTGTCGAGATCGCCAACGGGCGAGGCGATGGCGTCGGCGAAGTGTTTGCCGAAGCGCGAATAGTTCGCCTCCGAACCGCTGCGCGTGGCGGTGAGCACGACGCGGTTGGGCGCGGCGAGGGGCTTGAGGAACGCGCCGCTGGCCGAGAAGCAGGCGACTACGGCGACGGGCCGGGTGAAGGGCTCGAGCTGCTGGACGAGGTTCGTGGCGGAGAGGTCGGGGCCGCGCAGGTTGAACTTGGCCTCGCCGGCCGCGAAGGTGCCGTGGCCGAGGAGGACCAGCCAGAGATCGGACGCGCCGTCCTTGGGCTCGGCCGCCAGGAGCGCGGACAATTCGGCGAGGTCATTGGTCGAATCGGTCTTGGTTCCCACCACGGAGATGCTGGCTCCGGCCCGGGCGGCGGCCTGGGTCCAGGTCTCGGACCAGGCGGCGAATGCGGTGCCGAAGGTGTCTTCGCCCGCCGCACCGACGGCGACGATCAGGCGGGGTGGATGAGCGGCGAAGAGCGGCGTGGCGCAGAGCAGCAGCGCGGCCGAAACGAGGGTCTTGAGCATGTCAGGCGAGTCCTTTCCAGCGGCGCAGCGTCCATTCGGCCCCGAAGCAGGCCAACGCGAAGAGGAAGAGATACGGGGTGTGCCAGAGCGGCGTGGTGTGGGGCTCGGTCACGGGCGCGCGGCGATCCGGCAAACCGCGGACGAACGCGGCCAGGTTCGCGGCGGGCACGACCTCGCCACCGGTCTGCTTGGCGATGTTCTCCAGCAGCGCGCGGTTGGGCCGCAGGGTGCGGAATTCTTCGGCGGCGGTGTCGCTGGTCCAGCCGGCCTGGGCCCGGCCGATCTCCGCGCCGGTGGAATCGGTCACGACGGCATCGGCGATGTAGCCGGAGATTTCCCGGCCGGTGAAGCTGGCCCGATAAACACCCGCTTCGGTTGCGACCGGTTCGGCCTGGAAGCGGACGGGCCCGAGCGCGTTGGTCGAGGCTTCGCCGACGGTCTTCACTTCGACGGCGACGCTGGCGTTGTCGAGCGGGGCGAAGCGCGCGTCGCGGGCGCGGATGGTGAGCTGGGTGGAGCCGTCCTCGGGATTGGACCGGGACTCGAAGTCCACGGGGTTGGGCACATCGGCCACGAGCCAACGGATCATTTGTCGCCAAGCCTTGTCCATGTCCGCGTGCTTCTCCGCGTCCTTCAGGCCCCAGCGCCAGAGATCGCCCACGAGGAGCGCACCGACACGGCCGTGGCCGAAGCGCTGGGCGACGAGCGCGGGCGTCTTGCGGCCAGTGGCATCGGAAACGGTGGCCAAGACGCTGGAACCGGGCCGGGTGCCGCCGACGAGATTGGCGACCTGGAACGGCGGCATGTCGCCGAGGCGGGCGCGTTCGTCCTCCTCCGAGGAGCGGAGCCGGGCCCAGGGCTGGAGCCAGCCTTCGCGGGTGAGGTCGAGGCTGTAGGAGAGCTCCGCCGGAGGCTCGATGCCCCGGTTCAGATAGACGGGCAGCATCTCCCCCACGGGCGTGCGGTCGTAGCGGCCTTCGCCAAAGGACTCCTGGCCGCCGAGCATCATGAATCCGCCGCCGCGATCCGAAACGAAGCGCTGGAGCAGGGCCATCTGGTCGCGGGTGAAGAACTCGGCCTCCAGATCGTCGAGGATGATCGCGTGGTAGGCGAAGAGATCCTCGGCGGACTTGGGGAAGCCGTCGCGCAGCTCGGCGTCGTCGCGGGTGTTGAAGCGGGCCAGCACGGGCTGGTCGTAGCGTTCGGTCTCCTCGTTCGTCTTGTCGAAGCCGCGGAAGAGCGGGTTGCTGGTCTCGCCCTCGCGGCCCCGGAAATCCAGCGCGCCGATCTTGGCCTTCTTGGCCATGCGGATCAGGCCGACGAGCTGGACCTGCGGATCGGAGGACAGCGCGCGGTTCATGAACTTGAACTCCCAGTTCGGCCGGCCCGAGACGTAGAGGATGCGGTAGGGGCCGCGCCCCCGGTCCACCACGACCACGCGCCGGTTGTTGGCCAGCGTGGCCTCCAGCGCGGCGGCGTTCGTCGTGGCGGCGGCCGGGGCGACGCGCAGCTCATAGAAGGAGATGCCGGGCTTCTCGGGCTTCACCTCGAACCGGACGGTGAAGGGTTCGCCGTTTTTGCCCGGCTCGATCGTTTCCTTCACCATGCGGCCGCTGGGATCGAACAGCCGTGCGGCGATGCGTTCGCCCGCGAAACCATCGGTCGTGATCTCGGCTTGGACGGTGACGGGTGCGTCCTCGAAGGCGGTCTGGCTGACCGAGGCCTTGGCGATGGCCAGATCGCGCGGCGCGGTGTCGGCGCCCATGACGACGGGATAGACGGGTGGAAGACCGGCCAAGTCCGGCAATGCTTCGGCAATGTCCGTGGTGATGCCGTCGGTCAGGAGAATCACTCCGGCGAGAGGCTGGCCCTTGGAGCGTTCGGCCAACGCGCGCAGCGCGCCGCCCAACGCGGTGGCGGGGCCGTCGAAACGCAATCCCGCGAAGTCGCGCGTGGCCTCCAGCCGGGTGTCGAACTGGTAGCGGCGGATCTGGAAGGTCGCCTCCAGGTCGCCGATCCAGGCGGACTGGTTGCCCGTGACCAGCTCGCGCTCGGTCTCGCCGCGCGTGCGGTCCGCGCCCGGATCGCGGATCTGGAGCCCCTCGCTGTTGTCGGCCACGATGGCGAAGAGATTGGCCCCGGGCTTGGCGCGCTGGGCCGTCCAGGCCGGTTCCAACAGGCAGGCCACGAGCGCGAGAACGGCGAGGAGCTTGAGGAAGAACCCGGCCAACCGCACCCCGCGCGGAGCCGGACTGCGGAGATAACCCGTCGCCAAAACCGCCAGGGAAACAACCAGGAAGGCTCCGGCGATCCACACGGAGCCGCCTCCCGAAATCACAAGGGTGGCGAACACGCGGCAGAGGATGGCACGGGTGCCGGGGCCGCGCGAACGGGAAAAATCGGGCACGATTTCCCGGTGCCTTTCCCCGCACGTCAAGGTGGGTGTGAACAGAGCGTGGTCAGGGGCCCGCTGCGCCCTCGTCTTCCTCTGTGCCCTCCTCCTTGAAGCGGGTAGGAGGAAGCAGAGGAAGACGAGGACTAAGACGAGAATCTAGCCGACGCCCTTCCGTCCCCGATCCCACCTGTCACGATAACGAAACAGCCCGGTCATTGACGCCGGAAAAACGGGCGTGCTACGTTCCGCGCCCAAGCTGCGGCTGCGTATGACTTCCCGATTAAACCAGCACGTCTTGGTCCTCAATCGCCTCT
>CAMLMI010000167.1 GCA_946480965.1 uncultured Verrucomicrobiales bacterium
GCCGCTTCCGGCGCGGTGGTTTTGTTCTCTCCCGCCAATGGATTCCGGCCGATATTCCACAGGATGAGCGCACCAGGGCCCGTGAACGAAGCGAAGCGATTGGCGGCTCTCCGGCGCTACGACGTGCTCGACACGGCCCCGGACGAAGCCTTTGACGAGGTCACGCGAACCGCCTCCCGGCTGTTCCGCGTGCCGGTGGCCCTCGTGTCTCTGGTGGACGAGACCCGGCAGTGGTTCAAGTCGCGCGTCGGCGTCGATTTCACGGAGACGCCACGCGAGCAGTCCTTCTGCGCCCATGCGCTGGGGAGCGGCGAGATCCTGGAGATCGCGGATGCCACGCTCGATCCCCGCGTCGCGGCGAACCCGCTCGTGACCGGCGGTCCCGGCATCCGCTTCTACGCCGGGGCACCGCTGAACACGCCCGACGGCCAGACTCTCGGCACGCTCTGCCTGATCGATACGCGGCCGCGGACGCTGAACGCGGCGGAGAAGGACCTGCTCCGTCTCCTCGCGGCCCAGATCACCACCCTGCTGGAGCTCCGCCACAAGGCCAAGGAACTGGTCCGGCGCGAAGAGCAGCTGGAGAACGCCTTCGAGGCCGCCGGGCTCGGGGTGTGGAACCTGGACCTCGGCTCGGGCGCGATCACCCTCTCGCCCCAGGCGAGGCAGTTGCTCGGGCAAACGGGAGAGCAGGAGAGCATCGACTTCGCGGACATCCAGACCCTGGCCTTTCCGGAAGATCTTCTGGCCTGCGCGCCCTCCGTCCGGGCCTGCCTGTCGGGAACGACCGACCATCTGCGGCTCGAACTGCGTGCCCGGCTCTCCGGCTCCTCCGTTCGCTGGTTCCAGGTCGAAGGCCGGACCCATCTCGATCCCGAGACCGGCCGCCGCCACATGACCGGCGTGCTGCGCGACGTGACCGGGCAGAAGGCGCGCGACGAGGTCATCCGCACGAGCGAGCGCCACTTCCGCAGCTACTTCGAGATGCCGCTCGTCGGCTTCGCCGAATCCACGCCGGACATGCGCTGGATCGAGACCAATCCGCGCTTCTGCGAGATGCTCGGCTACACGCCGAACGAGCTCCGCAGCCGGACCTGGGCCGATCTCACGCACCCCGAGGACCTGCAGCTCGACCTCGCGCAGTTCAAGGAGGTCGTCGCCGGGCGTTCCGACGGCTATTCGCTGGAGAAGCGCTACGTGCGCAAGGACGGCTCCATCCTTCATGCCGAGATCTCGGTGCGTTGCCTCCGCCGCCCCGACGGTTCGGCCGAGTCCTTCGCCGCGATGATCCAGGACATCTCCGAGCGGAAGAAGGCCGAGCTGGCGCTGCGCGAGAACGAGCGGCGGCTCTCGCTGATCTTCAACAACGCGACCGACGCGATGGTGCTGCTGCGCGTGGAGCCCGAGGGCCGCTTCCGCATCGTCTCGGCCAACGCCCGCTTCGTGGAACGCCTCGCCGCGTCCGGCGGCGGCGCCCTGATCGAGGACATCGTCGGGCGCCCGCTCGACGCGCTGTCGGGTCCCATCTTCGGCCACGACGCCACCACCGGCCAGGCCACGCTGGACCGCCTCGGACGCATCGTCACCGAGGTGCATTCGGAGACGTTCGAGGAGCTGATCGCTTCGGCCGACGGCCCGATGTCCGGCGAGACGGTCCTCACTCCCGTGCCCGACGCCTGGGGCTGCTGCGTGTTCATCCTCTACTCCAGCCGCGACATCACCGAGCGCGAGCGCGCCAAACAGCAGCGCGAGCTGCTCGAGGCCCAGCTCCGCCAGGCGCAGAAGATGGAGGCCATCGGCACGCTCGCCGGCGGGATCGCGCACGACTTCAACAACATCCTCGGCGCGATCATCGCCTACACCGACCTCGCCCAGATGGACCAGGGCGACGCCAAGGCGCAGAAGGAGGACTTCAACCAGATCCTCAAGGCCAGCGACCGCGCCAAGAAGCTCGTCGAGCAGATCCTCTCCTTCAGCCGCCAGCAGAAGCAGGAGCGACGCCCCGTGCGGCTCCAGCCCGTGATCACCGAGGTGCTGCGCCTGCTCCGCTCCACCCTGCCCGCCAGCGTGGTGCTCGATGTGCAGATCGAGGCCGACACCCCCACCGTCCTGGCCGACCCCACGCAGATCCACCAGATCCTGATGAACCTCTCGACCAACGCCTCCCATGCGATGCGGGGCGAAGGCACCATCGGCGTCCGGCTGGAGCGCGCGACCGTCGATTTCGCCGCGGCCGCCACCGTGCCGGATCTCCGGCCCGGCCCCTACGCGCTGCTGACCGTGACCGACACCGGGCACGGGATGGACCCGCAGACCCTGAAACGGATCTTCGAGCCCTTTTTCACCACCAAACCTCCGGGCGAAGGAACCGGCCTCGGCCTCTCCGTGGCCCATGGAATCGTCAAGGAACACGAGGGCGCGATCACCGCCAGCAGCGAGCCCGGACGCGGCACCACCTTCCGCATCTACTTCCCCGAGCACGCCGTGCCGAGCACCGAGGAGTTCGCGGCCCACCCTTCCCTGCCCTCCGGCCAGGGCGAACACATCCTCGTGGTGGACGACGAGCCGGCCATCTGCCACGCCGTCGGGCGGATGCTCAAACGCATCGGCTACACCGTCACCCTGGCCGGCTCGCCCAAGCAGGGGCTGGAGGTCTTCGCCCAGGCGCCGCATTCCTTCCACGCCGTCATCACCGACCTCACCATGCCCGGCATGACCGGGCCCGATCTCGCCACGCGCCTGCTGGAGATCCGCCCCGGCACGCCCATCCTGCTCGCCACCGGCTTCAGCGGCACCTGGGGCCGCGACACCGCGCGGGCGCACGGTTTCCGCGACCTGCTGCTGAAGCCCGTCGCGCTCTCCACCCTGGCCGAGACCCTCCACGAACTGCTTGCGGACGAAGCCGTTTCCGGGAGCATCGTGCCGAACGCATGAGCGAACCCCGCCCAGCCTCCCTTGGAACCCTCCTCCTGGCCGACGACGACGAGCTTTTCCGCGAAGCCCTGGCCGGGCATCTCCAGGCCGCCGGCTACCGTTGCGTGCAGAGCGTCAACTCCGCCGAAGCGCTCGCCCGTCTGGCCGAAACCGAGTTCGACGCCCTGATCTCCGACATCCACATGCCCGGCAACGCCGACCTCGGCCTCGTGCGCGCCGCCGCCGCTGCCGCCCCCGGGCTGCCCATCCTGCTCCTCACCGGCAACCCCACCCTCCAAACCGCCACCCAATCCGTCCGCCTCCCCGTCTTCGCGTATCTCTGCAAGCCCTTTGATCGCGCGGAAATGCTATCCCTCGTTGCCCAGGCTGTCGCCGCCGGCCGCACCAGCCGCGCCGTCCGCGCCAGCCGCCAGCGCCTGCGCGGCCTCGACCAGGAACTCGCGGAGATCGAGCAGCGCTTGGGCAAGCCCCAGGTCGAAGGCACGGAATCCGCCGCCAACGGCTTCGTCCGCCTCACCCTCCGCAACCTCGCCACCTGCCTCGGCGACCTCGAACGCTCCATCGGCGAGATCGGGGCCGGAGCCGACCCTGCTGCCTCCCTGGGCAAGGCCGAGCTGGTCACCGCCCTGCGCCACACCGTGGAGGTGCTGGAACGGACGAGGAAGAGCTTCAAGAGCCGCGAACTCGGCGAGCTCCGTCACCAGCTCCAGTCCCTCCTGCCGAAGCCCGAACCGATCCCGGGCAAGGACCTCAGCGCCTGAGCCGCTTCTTCGTGTCGGCCTGCAGTTCGTCCAGTTCGTCCCGCAGCTTGCCCTTGTCCGACACGCTCATGCGGTCGATGAAGAGGATGCCGTTGAGGTGATCCACCTCGTGCTGGACGGCGCGCGCCAGCAGGCCTCCCGCGCGGAACTTCACGGGCTTGCCTTCAGCATCGATGGCCGAGACTTCCACGGACTCCAAGCGGGTCACGTCGGAGTAGATCTCGGGGAAGCTGAGGCAGCCTTCCGGCCCCTTGGCGGGCGCGCCGAAGGGCGTCACCACCGGATTGATGAGCACCACGGGCATGTGCTTTTCCGGGTCCACCGCGCGGCCGTCGATCTCCATCGTGGAGGGACGGTCGGTCACGCCGGTGACGTCGATCACCGTGACCATGAGTGCCTCGCCGATCTGCTGGGCGGCCAGGCCGACGCCGTGGGCGTCATACATGGTCTCCAGCATGTCGGCGACAAGCGCCTTGATCCGGGGCGTGATCTCGGCGATGAACTCGCCCTTCTTGCGCAGGACCGGATGGCCGTATTTGACGATCGGAAGAATCATGACCGCGTCACTCCGTGGGCCAATCCCGCATCAGCGCGGCCAAGTCCGGCACCTTCGGGCTTTCCGCGTTGCGCACGTAGTGGCCGCTGGTGGCGGCGCCGCAAAGCACGCTGGCCGCATTGTCCAATCCGAGCAGCTTGCCGAGGCAGAAGCCGCTGTTGAAGTGGTCGCCGGCACCCGTGGTGATCTTCGGCTTCTTGCAGACAGGTCCTTGCACCACGTCGGCCTTGCCGCCGGAAACGGCCAAGGCGTAGGCCACGGGATGGACCACGAGGGTTTCCACCGGCACCCGCTTCTGGATCTGCACGGAGAGATCGGCGAGGCCTTCCCAGTCGGTCGGCTTGGACGGCAGGCCGAGCACCTTGGCGATCTCGTAGGCTTCCTTCTCGTTGAGGCCGAGGATGACGTCGAACTTCGTCTCGAACTTCTCGATCAGGCCCAGCGCGCGCTCGATGTCCTGCGGCAGCCGCTTCTCGGGATCGGCCAGGTCGAAGAAGATGCGGCGCTTGTCGCCGGAAAGCCCTGGCAACAGGTCGTTCTGGATGCTCGCCCAGATGTCGCTCATGAACGGCAGCATCGTCCAGTTCACGAAGGCCACGAGGCTGGACGACGCGAACTTGGCCTGGAACCGGCCGTGGCCGAAACGCTCGCCGATGTTCGACCACGTGATCTCCTTCAGGGACTCGTGTTTGCCCTGCATGATCTTGCCGTCGCCGAACTCGATGGCGTCGGTGTAGCCGGGCTCGGCGATGCTGTGGACCTCGGCGCGGGTGGCGAAGTCCTCGAACACGCGGTGCAACGTGGGATAACCGAGGTTGCCGAGGTAGGTGACCTTCAGGCCGAAGCTGGCGAGGGCGTTGGCCATGATCGGGCCGTTGCCGCCGAGCTTGGGATTCGGGGTGATGCGGGGATTGCGGACGAACTCGACGTTCGTGCTCTTGCCAGCGGCCTCGATCAGGCGCTCGCCGTAGGCCTTGATCGTGGGAATCTCGGTGTAGTTCGCGAAATCGATCCGCTTGTCCACGACGCGGAAGATTTCATCGACGAAGCCGTCGAGGCCCACGAAGGCGCTGAGCGAAGGCACTTGGGCGGCGGCGGCTTCCAGGCGCGCGGCCACGTCGTCACGGAAGGACTGGGAGTTCTGCATGTTGATGGATCAATCGAGGCTGACGCCGACGATGCCGAGAATCCGGTCCAATTCGTCGTCGTTGTGAAAGCGGATCTCCAGCGCGCCCTTGCCCGCCTTGTAGCGGACGGCGATCTGGGTGCCGAAGCGTTCGCGGAGCTTGTTCTCCAGGTCGAGCACATGGGCGTCGCGCGCGACCGGTTTGCCCGAAGCCTTGGCGGCGGGCGCACCGATCTGCGCGGCCTGCCAGTTCGCTACCAGCGACTCGGTCTGGCGAACGTTCAACGCGTCGCGCAGCACCTTCTCCACGGCCAGCTCCTGCTCGGCAGCGGTCGGCAACCCGAGCACGACCTTTGCATGGCCCACGCTCAGGCGGCCTTGGCGGAGATGGGTGCGGACGGATTCGGGCAGCTTTAGCAGGCGCAGCGCATTGGCAACGGCGGCGCGGCTCTTGCCGACCTTGATGGCGGCCTGTTCCTGGGTCAGACCGAACTGTTCGATCAACTGCTGGAACCCGAGCGATTCCTCCACCGGATTCAGGTTTTCGCGCTGGAGATTTTCCACCAGCGCCAGTTCCAAGACCGTGGCGTCGTCGGCTTCGCGGACGATCACCGGCAGCTCGGCCAATCCGGCAATCTGCGACGCGCGCCAACGCCGTTCACCGGCGATGATCTCGAAGCCATCCTTGCCCGGACGGACGATGAGCGGCTGCATCACGCCCTGCTCGCGGATCGACGCGGCCAATTCTTCCAGCGCTTCCGCCGGGAAATCTTTGCGCGGTTGGAAGGGACACGGATGGAGCTTGGCCACGGGCACCTTCTGCACCCGTTCACCCGGCGGCACGGCGGGAACAGCAGGCGCGACCGGAGCCGGAGCGACGGCCACGGGCGTGGCGGCAGGCGCGGGCTTCGGCTGGGCCGATTGCCCGCCGAGCAGCGCTCCCAAACCCCGTCCTAGAGCCGTTTTCGACATGACGGCCAGACTGCGAAACGGGTTTTCAAAAGTCCAGAATCGGTTTGGCCTCCATAGTCCTCGATGTCCTGCGAAGCACGGGTTTTGCCGTGCGGCCCAAGGGTTTCCTCGGGCAGACTGCGTCGGTGAGCAAGAAGAGCGCGAAGATCGCCGAGTTGATCGCCGGCTGCCAAGGGCGGGACATGAACGCCTATTACCTCGGATATTTCGAGTGCTTCAACCGGGGCTGGTTCTTCGAAGCGCACGATGTGCTGGAAGAGCTGTGGCTGGCCCAAGGCAAGACCGGGCCGAACTACGCCTTCTACAAGGGGCTGATCCAGTTCGCCGGAGCTTTCGTGCATCTCCAGAAAAACCGTCTCGGTCCGGCCGCCGCGCTCTTTCGCCTCGCCCAGACCAATCTGGGAAAATACCCCCTGCGCCACGAGCATCTCGACCTTGCCCAAGTTCTCGGCTGGATCGACGAGTGGCTGGGGCGGCTCGCTGGCGCAACGGTCAATCCCTTTCCTGCCCAGCCTGCGCCGCAGTTCGGCCCTGTCGTCGAACGGTAGCAGCATCCCTTCACCGCACCATTGCTCCCCTGCTCCGCCGCTCCGTCGCCTCCCCCGAATTGCGCAGGCCTGTCGGGCGGGGCGGCATGAGTCGGTCATTGCCAAGCGCGGGCCGGTTGACTCTATTCGCCGGAGCCTAAATTTCACCGCATGATTACCTTCCACCGTTCCCCGTTGGCCAGACTCGGACGCACTTTCTGTCTCGCACTGTGCGCGGCGCAGCTTCTCGCCTGGACTCCGGCCGCCTTGGCCCAGAAGACCTCCAAGCCGACGCTCGAAATCTCCATCGGCGCGAACCAGTCGCTCGTCATTCCCCGGACCGCGCTGGGCAAGGACCACCTGCTCTCCGTCTCGCGCATCCCGCAGGCGCTGGCTGCGACCAGCACCGGTCTCTCGGGCAAGATCGTGCGGTTCGAGGTCTTCCCCGACGGCGTGGATCTCTACGAATCCACCGAGGGCCTGGTCGTGACCAAGGATCTGCCCGCTCGGCGGTTGATGACCACCTTCCCGATCGTCGAGCAGAACGACAAACAGGTCGTCATCGACTTCAACAAGGGGATGCGCCGCCTCTACACCGACATCTGGTATGCGGGCGGACGCCGCTTTGATCCTGTGGGCCGCGACGAGACCTTGGAGATTCCGCAGGCGCGCGTCTTCGCGGCCGAGAAGCAGGACAACCAGATCGTCATCCGCCAGAGCGTGCAGATCCGCGACCGCCAGTTCGCCGCGAATCTCGAGCAGCAGTTCGAGGTGCGCTACTTCCTCACGCCGTATGTCCCGAGCAGCTACGTCGGCAAGGAAGCCCCGGCCAGCGAGCTGCGCTACGCGCGGTTCTTCGAGGGCCAAGCGCAGTTGGAGGAATCCACCGGCCGTTCTTCGCCGAAGATGGCCCGCTTCGATCTCTCCAAGCCGGTCGTCTTCCACTACAGCGCCAACACCCCGGCGGACTACGTGGAGGCGGTGAAGGACGGCATCCTCTACTGGAACCGCGCCTTCGGCACCAATGTCGTCCGTGCCGAGAAAGCCCCGGACGGCGTGACCGCGCCCGATCCCCGCTACAACATCATCCAGTGGGTGCCGTGGGACGCCGCCGGTTCCGCCTATGCCGACATCTTGATCGATCCCCGCACCGGCGAGTCCCGCCACGGCCAGGCCTACATGACCAGCGTCTTTGCCCTCAGCGGCAAGGCGCGCGCCCGCGCCCTGCTCCGCAACATGCGGGAAGCGGCGGCGGAAAAGACCGACGGCAAGGAGAAGCATTCCTCCGGCTTCGGTGCCTGGCCCGTCACCGGCGGCGTCTGCGAAGTGAACATGGCGGAGTTCGCCGCCCAATACGCCCAGGGTCTCCAGGAGCTGTTGGCCAACGACGGACTGACCGACGAGGCCGCGCTCCGCGCTTCGCAGGACTACGTCCGTGAAGTCGTCGCCCACGAGGTCGGCCACGTGCTCGGCCTGCGCCACAACTTCGCCGGCAGCCTCGCGGCCAACATGGACCTGAAGGAGATCGACGAGTGGTTCAAGGCCTACGTCGCAGGCGAAAAGCTCGACGCCTACACCAACCGTTACGCCTCCTCCTCGATCATGGAATACACTGCCTTCAAGTCCGCCGTGCAGGTCGGCTGGTTCATCCGCAGCCAGAAAGAAGCCCTGCCCCACGACAAGGCCGCCATCCAGTGGGGCTACTTCGACAGCCAGGCGCCGCGCGAGGGCAAGATGCTCTTCGGCACGGACGACCATGTCGGCACCTATGGCGATCTCCAGCGCTTCGACCTGGGCACCGAGCCTGTCATCGGCGCCTACTCGCAGCTCTCCGACACCATCCGCCTGCTGCCCAACAACGTCATCGAGACCTTCATCGCCGCCCATGCTCCGCGCGATCCCCGCGACCGCGTGCCCCTCGCCGAGGTCAACCTCTCCGCCCGTTCCTACGCGGTCGGCATCGCCTCGCAGTTCACCTCCATGCTCGGCTGGTTCAACCAGAACACCCGCTCCATCAGCGTTGAAAACGCCTTCGATTTCATCGGCGACCTCAATGAAGGCGACCGCCAGGAAGCCCATTGGAAGTCGCTGAACTCCCAGCTCGAGCGCCTCGGCGGCGTGGACCGCGCCTTCTTCTCCTTCCTGCCCGTCGATCTGAAGCTGGAGCTCAAGGAAGTGCCCAAGGGCGTGGCGGCGGCCGAAAAGGTATCCGCTTCCGCCCTGCTCGCGCGGCTGAAGACGCTCCTCGACGCCCCGGCCTACACCAACTTCGTCGGCCTGGACGAGAAGCGCTACAGCTTCACACCCGAGGAGAAGGAACTCATCATCCAGCGCGGTAAAATCCTCTTCGAGGAGCTGGAGGCGGAGCTCGTGAAGCAGACCTGCGTCCGTCTGGAGAACGCCCGCCGCGACCTCGGCACGCGCGTCGCCGGGTCCGTCGCCGAGGACGACATCACGGCCAAGCTCGAAGGCCGCATCATCGACTTGGCCAAGCTCGTCCTCACCGCCAAGGACTCCACGAAGAAGCTCTCGGGCAAGCTCGACAAGATGGAGGTCCAGGTCACCGACTACAAATTCGACGACGAAAGCCGTCTCGCCGCCGCCAAGGCGCTCAACGACAACGTCGGCTCCTACAAGGGCTGGGCCACCGACGCCAAGGGCGACCTGAACAAGCAGTTGAA
>CAMLMI010000168.1 GCA_946480965.1 uncultured Verrucomicrobiales bacterium
CTACTTGTTCTCCGTGCGCCGACGAAGATGCACCTGGGCCACGTCGCCCATGTAGCCCGCCACGTCGGCCGATTCCACCGCCTTCCCCAGCCATTCCAGGCTCTTCGCCTTGTCGCCCATCGCCTCGTAGTAGAGCCCCAAGTAGAGGCGTCCGTAGAAGCGGCCGAGGGACTGGAGCTGTTTCCGCCCTTCCTCGCTGAGGCTCTCGTTTTTTTCGGGGGGCGTGTCCATCGCCTTGAGCACGTCTTCGACCGAGCCCTTGCCTGCGTAGAGCGCGTGGAGCTGCTTCATCGGCGGGCGGATGTCCGCCTCGTCGTAGGGGATGATGGCCTGGATGGCGGCGTTCGTGTCCGCGACCCGCGCGACGCAGAGCCAATGCCACAGCGCCGTTTCACAGTCGGCTCCGTTGACCTTGCGGTGGGACTCGAACTGCGCCCGTCCTTCGGCGAACTGGCCGAGCTGATAGAGAGCGATGCCGCGCTGCCAATGCTCCGGGGCGTCCTTGGGATTCAGCGTGAGGAGGACGTCGAAGTTGGCCACCGCTTCCTCCAGTTGCCCGAGGCGATAGAGACATTCGCCCCGGCGTTGAAAGAGCGCGTCGGCGCCAGGGTCGAGGTCCAGCGCGATGCCGTAGGCTTTGGCGGCGTCGGCGTATTCGCGGCGGGCTTCATGCACTTCGCCCAGCAGGGCGCGAAGCTTGAAGAGGGCGGGACGTTCCTTGATCTCGGCGCGGACGGCGGACAGCGCCTCGTTGGTCCGCCCTTCGGCGGCGGCCTTCAGGATCTGGCGGCGGACGACATTGAAATCGAACTCCGGCCGGTCGAGCTCGGCGGCGAAACCGCTCAGGCCGACGAACAGCAGGACGAGAAAGACACCGGACTTCATGCCCGGGACCATGCGGCCCGGAGGTCTCCCGGACAAGGGGGTCAGAACATGATTTTGCCGACGATCTGGTTGCCGGCGACGGGACCGAAGATGGTCACTTCCCGGTTGTCGCCGATGACGAAGAACGATTCCGGCCCGAGCTTCAACGGACCCGCGTTCCAAGGCACCTCGGAGTCGGTGTAGGGCTCGTCGATGGGCTTGCCGTTCACCAGCACCTTGCCTTGGCGGATGGAGACCGTCTCGCCGGGGAGGCCGACCACGCGCTTGATGTAGATCACCTTGGGATCGGAGGAGCGGACGCCCACCACGTCGCCGCGCGTCGGCACGTGCTGGGAGTAGGACCACTTGTTCACGAAGTTCAGGCCGCCGTCCTGGTAGGTGGGCAACATGCTGTTGCCGCTGACGCGGATGGGCAGGAAGAGGGCGCGGAAGCCGAGCACGGTGATGGCCGCGATCAAAAGCGCGCGGTAGATCGACACGTCCGGGTTGTTCCCGAAGAGCCAGCGCTTCCAGAGAATCCTTTGAAAGTTCAAGATGGCCATGCTGTTCCTGTTCGTTGGCGGGCCGACATCCGGTTCCCACCATTGCATCGTCGGGATTCCCGTAGCCTGAAGCGTTCCAACCCGGGATTTGCAAAAAAGGGTTCCTCCAAACCGGCCCGGCTGGCACCGTCCGGCCCATGAAGAAACTCGCCCTCGCCCTTGCCCTCCTCTGCGCCATTACCGTTGCCGGCGTCATCGCCGCCGAATCCACCATGAAGAAGGAAAAGCTCCAGCACGTCGTCTCGTTCAAGTTCAAGGCCGACGCCAAGCCCGAGAAGATCAAGGAGGTCGAGAACGCCTTCCGCGCCCTCAAGACCAAGATCCCGCAGATCGCCGCCCTGGAGTGGGGCACCAACAACAGCCCCGAAAACCTGAACAAAGGCTACACCCACTGCTTCATCGTCACCTTCAAGAGCGAGGCCGACCGCGCCGTCTATCTGCCCCACGCCGACCACAAGAAGTTCGTGGACGTGCTGCTTCCTGTCCTGGAAGAGGCCTTCGTGATCGATTTCTGGGCGCAGGACTGAGCGATGTTGGCCGGTGCGCCCGATCCCTTGCTTGAACCCGCTTCCTGCCGATTCCCATGAAACCTCGATTTGCCTCCCTGTTCGCCCTTTTGGGGCTGGTGCTGTTCACGGCTTCCGGGGTTCTGGGCGCCGAACCGGTCGATGAGGCCAAGAAGCTGTTCGGCCAATACGAGAGCCTAGGACGGGCCTTCGATCCGGCGGTCGCGGATCTGTATGCCGACGATGCCAAGATCGAGAACAAGCGCACCCAACCGGACGGCACGGTAAAGCTCCTGACCCTGCCCGCTCCGGCCTATAAGAAGCTGATCCGCCAAGTGATGCCCATCGCCAAGGAACGGGGCGACACCAGCACCTACTCGGAGGTCAAATACGTGGAGGAAGGGAAGAACGTCCGGATCACCGCCACGCGCTTCTCCGATCTCAAGAAGTATTCCAGCCCGCTCTCGTTGCTGGTCGGTCCGGCCGCCGACGGGAAATGGCTGATCAAGGAAGAGCTGTCCGAGTCGAAGCCTTAGTGGGAGCGGTTGAGGGTAGGTCGGGCTTCCAGCCTGACCAGAGGGACGTGGAGAATCCGAAAGTTTCCATTCCGTTCGGAGGGCTCACCGTTCAGTCGATGCGCTCAGACTTCGGAGACAGGCTGGAAGCCTGTCCTACTCTGGACCGGCGGATTCTCGTTCAGCGCCGCTGCAGCTTGTGGGCGGAAGGTTTTCCGGTGCTTTCGCGGATGACGATTTCGGCGGGGAGACGTTTGGGGTCGGGCTTGTCCCCGGCGAGGAGGGCGTTCATCAGTTCGAAGGCGGCGAAGCCCAGGCGCAGCTTGGGCTGGCGCATGGTGGTGAGGGGCACCCGGAAATGTTCGCTGATGAGGATGTTGCCGAAGCCGACCATCGACAGGTCGTCCGGGATGCGCACGCCTTGCTGGAGCAGGGTGGTGCCGGCTCCGATGGCCACGAGGTCGTTGAAGGTCTGCACGGCGGTCACGTCGGGCATCTCGTTCAGCATCTGGAGCGCGGTCGCTTCGCCCTCTTCCACGGTGGCTCCGGCGGAGAAGACGAGCCGTTCATCGGGTTCGATGCCCGCCTCGCGCAGGGCGCGCTGGTAGCCTTCGAGCCGATCCTTGGCGGTGGGAGAGGTCTGGGGGCCGGAGAAGTAGGCGATGCGGCGGTGGCCGAGCTCGATCAGGTGGCGCGTCGCGATCTGGCTGGCGAAGACGTCGTCGGTCTCCACGTTCACGAAGTCGCGGCAGAAGTCCGCCACTTGGCCGAGAATGACCGTCGGGACGCCGCGTTTGCGCAGTTCGGCATAGGCGGCGGTGGGGCCGCCGAAACGGTAGGCGGGGAAGATGAAGAGGCCGTCCACCCGGCGGGAGATCATGCGGCGGATGCAGGCTTCCTCGCGGTCGGGCTTGTTGAGCGAGTGGGTGATGAGCAGGTCGTAGCCGAGCTCGTTGGCCTTTTCCTCCAGCGCGAGGATGACGCGGGCGTAGAGCGGATTGGCCACGGAGGGGAGGATGAGCCCGAGGAGCCGCGTGGTCCGGCTGCGCATGTTCTGCGCCATGATGTCGGGCACGTAGCCGAGCTCGTCGGCCAGCTTGCGGACCTTGGCCTTGGTCTCGGCGGAGATGTCCTTGGCGTCGCGCATGACCTTGGAGACGGTCATGACGGAGACGCCGGCGCGTTCGGCGATGTCTTTCAGTCGGATCATGGCGTGGGTTCCGGTCGGCTAGGTGTTGGAGCCGCTCCAATGCAGCTTGCGGCGCAGGGTGTCGAAGAAGCTGGTCCCCTCCAGGTGCAGCAGGCGCACGGAGCGGCGGCTGCGCCGGACGGTCAAGGTGTCGCCCTGGCGGATCTCGACGGAGACCTGGCCGTCGGCCGTCGCGACCATCGCCATCTTCGGCGTCAATGCCTTCACCTCGATCTTCGAATCGAAGCTCACGATGACCGAACGGTTCGAGAGCGTGTGGGGGCAGATCGGCGTCAGGGCGAAGACCTTGGCGGTCGGATGGACGATCGGGCCACCGGCGGAGAGGGAATAGGCGGTGGAACCGGTGGGCGAGCTGATGATCAGGCCGTCGCTGCGGTAGTGCGTGAGCGTGTCGCCGTCCACCCGGACATCCAGCTCGATCATGCGCGACTCGGCGCCGCGCGTGATGGTGACGTCGTTCAACGCGCGGAACCGCTGTTCGCGGCCACCGGCGCGCACCGTGACGTCGATCAACGGCCTCGTCTCCACCTGGACCCGGCCTTCCCAGATCTTCTGGAGCGCCTGGTCGAGCTGATGGGCGGGCACGTCGGTGAGGAAACCCAGGCGCCCGGCGTTCACGCCCACGATCGGGAGCTTCGCGCCGTCCAGACCGCGCGCCACCCGCAGGATCGTGCCGTCGCCGCCGAAGACGACGAGCAGCTGGGCTTCGCGCCCGAGCGCCTTGAGATCCGGCAGCACCCGGCCGGGGGAACCGGCCGCGTCGGCGGTGGACTGGTCCACCAGCACCTCGGAGCCGCGACGACGGAACCATTCGGCCGCCGTCTTGAGGAGCTTCACGGCCGAAGGCTTGACCGTGTTGGTCACGAGCCCCACGCGGCGCAGGTTGTCAGGCGGCGGTTTCAAGCAGTGCGAGGAATTCCTTGTTCCCGGCCGGACCGAGCAACGGCGAAGCCGTCACCCCTAGCCAGCGGAAACCGGCGGCAGCCTCCGCAAAATGCCGCAGCTCGGCAACCACGCGTTCATGGATCGCGGGATCGGTGATGACGCCCTCGCCCTTGGACACCTCGTCCTTGCCCGCCTCGAACTGCGGCTTGATCAGCGCGACGATCCGGCCGCCGGGTTTCACCAGCGGTTTGGCTGCGGGCAGGATCTTGGTCAGGGAGATGAAGGAACAATCGGCCACGATCAGATCGACGGGCGTGAAAGGGGCGGGGAACGACGATGCCGTGAGGCTGCGCGCATTGGTCCGTTCCATCACGACCACGCGCGGATCGTTCCGCAGCTTCCAGGCCAGCTGGCCCTGGCCGACATCGACCGCGAAGACACGGGTCGTGCCGTGTTGTAGCAGACAATCGGTGAAACCGCCGGTGGACGCGCCGAGATCGATGGCGGTGAGTCCGGCGACCTCGAGGGCGAAGTGCTGGAGGGCGTGCTCCAGCTTGTGGCCGCCGCGAGAGACGAACTTTTCGCGCTCGGTCAGTTCGAGCTGGTCGGAGTCCTTGGTCCTGTCGCCCGGCTTCTTGGCGGGCTGGCCATTGACGCGCACCTGTCCGGCGAGAACGGCGCGCTGCGCCTTCTCCCGGCTTTCGATCAATCCGCGCTGCACCAGGGCCTGGTCGAGGCGCATGGCTCCTTTCTGCCCCGGTCCGTTCACTTCGCGGCGTAATACTTCGTGGCGTAGTCCTTCACCATGCGGTTGGTGCTGAACTGGGCGGCGAGCGTGGCCATCGAGCGGCGCATCTTCTGCACCCACTGGCGCGGGATGCCGTGGGTGTCGCGGTCGAAGAAGCACGGGACGACCTCCTCGGTCAGCGCCTGGTAGAGGTTGGCGCTGTCCTGGCGGTCCTGCTCGTCGATGTTGTCGGGGTGCGAATCCTCGCCGATGGCGAAGCCGTTGTGGCCGTCGTAGCCCTCGCGCCACCAGCCGTCGAGGATGCTGAGGTTCAAGCAGCCGTGGACGGTGGTCTTCATGCCGGAAGTGCCGGAGGCTTCGAGCGGACGGCGCGGGTTGTTCAGCCACACGTCGCAGCCGGAAACCATCTGGCGGGCCACGTGGATGTCGTAGTTCTCCAAGAAGACGAGGTGGCCCTTCAGCTCGCTGTATTTGCTGAGGTGGATGACCTTCTGGATGTATCTCTTGCCCTCGTCGTCGCGCGGATGGGCCTTGCCTGCGAAGATGAACTGCACGGGCCGCTGGGTGTCGCGCACCAGCTTCACCACGTTCTCGAACTGGTCGAAGATCAGCGGCGCGCGCTTGTAGGTGGCGAAGCGGCGGGCGAACCCGATGGTCAGCGCGTCGGGGTTGAGCAGGTGCTCGAAGGCGATGAAGTCCTCCTGCGTGGTGCGATGGCCCTGGGCCATGAGGCGGCGGCGGGCGAACTCGATCAATTCGCGGCGGAGCCGGTAGCGCAACGCCCACAGTTCTTCGTCGGAAACGAAGCTCGGGTCGGTGGCCATCTTCCAGAATTCCGGCGTGTCCACCTCCTTCTCCCAATGGCTGGTGGCCTTCTTGCTCCAGAAGCTGGTGATCTCGCCGGAAACGGAGCCGGACAAGGCGGGGTTGGCGGCGAAGGCGGTCTTGCGCTTCCAGAACCGGCGCACGGGGCCCTTCATCCAGCCCATGATGTGGATGCCGTTGGTGATGTGGCCGATGGGGACCTCCTCCACCTTCTTGCCCGGATACAGCTCCTGCCACATGTGGCGGCTGACCTCGCCGTGCAGCTCGCTGACGCCGTTGGCGGCGCGGGAGAACTTCAGCGCGAGCACCGTCATGCAGAAGGGCTCGTTGGCGTCGGCGGGATTCACGCGGCCCAGCGCCATCAGTTCATCGAACGACAGCTTGAGCTGGTTCTGGATCTTGTTCAGCGCATAGCCCATGAGGTCGGCGCTGAAGCGGTCGTGCCCAGCTTCCACCGGCGTGTGGGTGGTGAAGATGCACTCCTTCGTGGTCAGCGCCTTGGCCTCGTCCAGCGACTTGCCGGAGGAAAGCTTCTCACGGACCAGCTCCAGGGCGAGGAAGGCGGCGTGGCCTTCGTTCATGTGGAAGGTGCTGGGCTGGTAGCCGAGCTTGCGCAGGAGGCGGATGCCGCCGATGCCGAGGAGGATCTCCTGCATGATGCGCGTGGTGCTGTCGCCGCCATAGACGCGCAGGGTGAGGTCGCGGAAGCGCTGCTCGTTCTCCGGCCGGTTGGTGTCGAGGAGGTAAACGGGGACGCGGCCGACGTTGACCCGCCAGGCCTGGAAAAAGACCTGGTTCAGCGCGATCTCGACGGAGCAGACGATCGGCTCGCCCTTTGCGTCGAGCACGGGTTCGACGGGCAGGTTCTTCGGGTTGAGCAGGGTGTAGTATTCCGTCTGCCAGTTGTCCTGGTTGATGGCCTGCTGGAAGTAGCCCTCGCGGTAGAAGAGGCTGATGCCGGCGAAGCCGAGGTCCAGGTCGCTCGCGGCCTTGGTGTGGTCGCCCGCCAAGATGCCGAGACCGCCGGCGGCGATGGGCAGGCTCTCGTGGAAGCCGAACTCGGCGGAGAAATAGGCGACGTGGTGCTGGTGGAGGTGCGGCGCGTTCTTCCGGCCCCACGTGTCCTGGTCGCCCATGTAGGCGTCGAAGTCCTTCAGCACCTCCCGCACGCGTTTGGCGAACTCGGGGTCCATCAGCCGGACGCGCAGTTCGGACTCGGAGACCTCGCGGAGCACGGCGACGGCGTTGTGGTAGAGGTTTTGCCAACCCCGCGCGGACAGCTCCTGGAAGATCTCCTGCGCGCCCTGGTTCCAGGTCCACCAGAGGTTGCGGGACAGCTTGTGGAGGCCGGCGATGAGGGAGTTGATGTCGCTGAGGGACACGGTGGCGGTGCTCATAGGGGAAAACTGGAAGGTCGCGCCGAAAAGGGAACCCGCGGGCCGCGAACCGGCGCGACGTTACGGAGCGGGACAGTCCGTCCGCAAACGGAAAAACCCGCGACCTTGCGGACGCGGGTCTGCGAAAACGGTGCCGGGGCCGGTTACTTCTTCGCGGCGACGGCCTCGATCTTGGAGACGGTGAGGATGTCCTTGCCGTCCTTCTTGGAGACGGTGCCGGTGGCCTTGGCGGACTTGGACTCGGAGCAGATCTCCTTGTGGAAATCGGCTCCGGGCTTGCCCTCGAGATAGTAGGTGACCGTCTTGCCGTCCTTTTCCACCTGGAGGACGGAGGTGCATTTTTCGGCCTTCTTCAGGTCGCACTTGGCGCAGGTGGCCTTGCCGGACAGCGTCACTTCCTCGGCGGAAGCGGTGAACGTGGCCGTGACGAACAACGCGGCGATGAGGGAAAGAGTTTTCATAGGCAGTGATGGTTGGCTGACGGGAGCCAAGGTAGGAGCAGAGCCGAGGAGATCAAATGCAAAGTTCGGGGCGTTCGAGCGCGATCCCTGCATGTCGCGAACATCCGGGACGGACAAGAAACAAGGCGACTATCTCAAGATCGGGTGATCTTCGCCAATTGTCCGGCCGAGAGCCGGCGCCTACCCTGTGATCGGGTCTCCGGCCGATGCGGCGTGGGGTTTTCTTCGACAGGGACCATCGGCGGCCCGAACCGTCCATGCCCATTCCCATGAAACCATCGAATGCCGTGCTGCCCATGGTCGTTCTTTCCGTGATCGGTCTTCCAGGTGCGGGAGTCCTGTTCGGGACCGAACCGCTCCCGCCGACCGCGGTCACGGGAAAGGAATATTCCGGGAGCGTGTTTCCACCGGTTCCCTTGCCGCCGACGCCGTCGATACTCTGGGATGGTTTGGGCAATGAGATGGGGCTGGGCGGCGACTTCCACGACGCGATGGCCCACCGGCGGGACGCCCATTTCCATGATGTCGCCTATCGGAATGCCGCAGCGCTCTTGGTTTCGTTCTGGGGTCCGACCGACGATGGCGCGCTCATTTCCTATGAAAGCCCCGACGGCAGCCGGGGCCCATGGGCGCGACCCGAACAGATCAGCCGATTTCCCACCGACGTGGATGCGCTGGAGGTCGGAGGGCCGGAGTGGGTGTCGAACACGGACTTCTACTCCAGCTTCAGCGACCAAGGCGGCACGGTCGCCATTCATACCCGGACGGGATACCCGGTCTTGCCGTCCGATGAACTGGCCTGGGCGCTCGGCCTGGTGCCCGGAGCCGGCACCGTCAACGGGGTGGCCTTGAGCGACGCCGAAATCGGCGACTTGGCCCGCGCGATCAATCTGGACGCGCTGATGTATCATCGGAACCAAGCGGACGATTCGGCGATTGATCGAGACCCGCGTCCTCCGATCCCGCCCGACCTGCCCTTTGCCGGCGACGAGATCCTGTTCTCGATCGAGCCGTTGCGGCTGCCCGGTGGAGGATTCCTGTTCGATGGCGGCGAGATCTGGACCTACACGATCAACGGCGGCGACCCGGCCCAGTTCCTCGACCACGGAGGCCATCTCTGGAACACGGAGTTCGATGTCCGCGGGACGTTTGGCGTCTTCTCCGAAAACGTGGATGCCCTGGAGGCGGTTGCCCTCACCCCGGTGCCGGAGGCCGGGACCGTGGCGGCATCGGGTTTGTTGGCGGCGATGGTGGCGATGCGGATTCTCCGGCGCGGATGCTGGTCTGGCTCGGGACTGCCATTCGAACGGCAACCCGCAGCCCGTGAAGAAGCGGCTACAACCTCGGCATGGACCCCATGAACTCTGCCTGCATATCCAAGACCCTGCCCACGGCGGCTCTCGGCTGGGCGACCGGCCTGATTGCGCTGTCTGCTACGACGCCCCTCCCACCAACTGCGGTTACTGGGAAGGAATACTCCGATGGCGACATGGTGATACTGGAAAACAGCCATCCAGCTTGGCTCTGGGATGGAGCCGGAGGATTGAGGGGCGCCTCCATTTGGGACGG
>CAMLMI010000169.1 GCA_946480965.1 uncultured Verrucomicrobiales bacterium
ACTGCGCTTCCCACATCACGAGGCCGTCCGGCCATTCGAGGCTGTAGCCGTATTCGAAGCCCATCACCGCGACTTCGCTCAACGGGCTGTTGAGGATGTCCACTTGGCCCTGGCTGGGGCTGAGGTGCTGGAGCGGCACATGGACCGCGCCGGTCTCGTAGTCGTGCAACGCGGCGTGGCGGTGGCTGAAGGTGCCGCGGCCGCAGTCCTGGCCGGTGAGGCGGACGCGGAAACGGTCCGCCGCCAGGCTGGCGAACGCCGCGAGCTCGGATCCGGCCCAGTCGAAGCCGAGCTCGCCCTTGGCCATGGCGCGGCGGTTTTCGAGGATCTTCTTGAGCTTGGGATGGACGGTGAAGCCGTCGGGCACTTCGGTCGCCTTGGTGACGAGTTCGGTCAGCCGCGAAGCGGGAACCGTCGTGTCGGCTTGGGGCACGGATGCGTCTTCGCCGCCGACGTAATGGGCCCAGACACCGGAGGCCAACTCGTTGGGGAGCTTGTAGGTCTTGGATTCCGCGAGGGCGTTTTCCAGATGGTTGCGGCGCTCTTCCTCGATCTTGTCGGCTTCGGCGCGGGTCACGCCGCCGAGGGCGAGCAGGTTGTCGAGGTAGGCTTCGCGGACGTGTTTGCGCTTCTCGATGGCCTTGTAGAGCAGCGGCTGGGTGAAGGACGGCTCGTCGGCTTCGTTGTGGCCGAGGCGACGGTAGCCATAGACGTCGATGATGACGTCGCGCTGGAAGGCGGCGCGGAACTCCATCGCCACGTTCACGGCCTGGGCGACGGCTTCGGGGTTCTCGCCGTTCACGTGGAAGATCGGGATCTGGAGCATCTTCGCCACGTCGGTCGCATAGAGCGTCGAACGCGCCTCGTGCGGCGAGGTGGTGAAGCCGACCTGGTTGTTGACGATGATGTGGAGCGTGCCGCCGACGGAGTAGTTGGGGAGCTGGCTGAGATTGAGGATTTCCTGGATGACGCCCTGGCCGGCGAACGCGGCGTCGCCGTGGATCAGGAGCGCCATCGTGCGGCGGCGATCGGTGTCGCCCACGCGGTCGCTATTGGCGCGGGCGCGGCCGAGCACCACCGGGTTCACGAACTCCAGATGGCTCGGGTTGAAACAGAGCGAGAGATGGAGCTGCTTGCCGGAGGCGGTCTTCCACTTGCGGCTGTAGCCCATGTGGTATTTCACGTCGCCGGAGCCGCGATACTTCTCGGGCTCCAGGTCGGCGAACTCGCGGAAGATGTGCTTGGGGTGCTTGCCCATGATGTTGGCCAGCACGTTGAGGCGACCCCGATGGGCCATGCCCATGTCGATCTCGGTCACGCCCTGTTCGGCGGCCTTCTCGATGGTGAGGTCGAGCAGCGGGATGAGGCTCTCGCAGCCTTCGAGGGAAAAGCTCTTCGCCCCGATGAATTTCCTCCGGATGAACTCCTCGAACATCACGGCGTCGGTCAGGCGCGTGAGGATGCGGACCTGCTGGTCCTTGGTGAGGTTGATCCGGTTCTCGTTCGGCTCCATGCGGTCCTGGAGCCAGCGGCGGATGTTGACGGAGTCGATGTGGCGGTATTCGACGCCGATGCTGCGGCAGTAGGTGTTGCGCAGGACGGAGAGGAGGTCGCGCAGCTTCATCAGCTTGCGGCCGTGGCCGCCGACGCCGAGCGCGGGGAACTCCCGGTCCATGTCCACCTCGGTCAAGCCGTAGGTCTCGGGCTTGAGCTCGTCCGGCATCCGGCGCGGCTGCCCGAGGGGATCGATCTCCGCGATCATGTGGCCCCGGAAGCGGTAGGCGCGCACGAGGCGGTCGATGCGGTCTTCGAGGGCTCGGGTCGAGGCCAGCTCCGCCTGGGCGGCGGCGGGAGGGTTGAAGAGGCTGTAGCTCTTCAGCGCCGGCTGGAGGGTTCCGGCCGAAGCCCCGTCGAGAAATTGTTCGCTGTTGAAGTAACCCTGCCATTCCGGCGACACGGAGGAGGGGTCTTGGAGGAACCGTTCGTAGAGTTCCTCGACAAAGTTGAGGTTAACGCTGCCCAGATTGTCCGACGTTAGATCATTCATGATTCGGCGCCGTGCGCCGCACAGTTCAGGGCTCTATTATCGGCGGATTTCGTCGCCTGGAATGCTCCCAACGACCACCCGCGAACCCTGGATCTTGCCGACGATGGACCACGCCAACGCCCGCAAAATGTCCTCCAGACTAAGCTCAAATCGCGTTGAGCTCCAAGAGGCGGCTGCAACTATTAGCGGGGGGCACCCCGTCGGCGGCCTGCGAAAGGGGTGGTTATCCGATTCCAAAAACAGGACGGTCCCAACCCAAGAACAAACCGCCCGCTAAGGGTGTGGGACCCCGTCGGATCACCGGAGCACTCCGAACCGTTAACGCTAGCGCAAGAGGGGCCGTCCAATTTCAAGACGTTCAGTTCGCCTCATCCGCACCGGCCCGGATCGCCCAGCGCAATTTGGCCGAAGAAGCCCTCGGGTTCGCCCGCACTTCCTCCGGACTCGCGCGGATCACGTCCTCGGCGATGGCGGAGTAAAGGCCCGCTTGGTGTCCGGCTTGGAAGGCCTTTTTCACCCGCCGATCTTCGCCGGAATGGAAGGTGAGGATGGCGACGCGGCCACCGGGTTTGAGACAGGTGGGCAGCACCCGCAGCAGAGAATCCAACACGCCGAACTCGTCGTTCACCTCAATCCGCAGGGCTTGGAACAAACGCCGCAACGTGTCGCCCGCTTCGGTCTTGGCGGGGCTTTTGCCCGGTCCGACCAAGGCGCGACGGACGACGTCGGCCAACTGCTGGGTGCGGGTGATGGGCGTGGAGCGTTGGGCGGTGATGATGGCCTCGGCAAGGAAGACGGCACGCGGTTCGTCGGCGTTGGTGACGAGGATTTCGGCCAACCGTGGCGCATCCACCTTGGCCAGAAGAGCGGCGGCGGAAAGGCCGCGCTGAGGATTGAGTCGGAGATCGAGCGGCCCGTCGGCCTTGAAGGTGAAACCGCGCTCGGGGTTGTCGATCTGCATGGAAGACACGCCGAGATCGGCCAGCACGAGATCCACGCCGACGAGGTTTTCTTGGGAAAGCAGCTTGGCCAAACCGGCGAAGTTCATCAGTCGAACCTGGAACACCTCCGGGCCGAATCCTGCATCACGGAGGCGTTGCTCGGTCTTCGGCTGTTCCAAGGGATCGACATCGAGGCCGAAGAGCTTTCCGCCGGGTGTGAGACGTTTGAGCAATTCCGTGGCATGCCCGCCGTAGCCGAGCGTGCAATCCACGGCGAATTCGCCCGGTTGCGGCGCGAGCGCTTCAAGGATTTCCGCGACCATGATGGGACGATGCGTTCCGGCCGGGGTCTTGCCCGAGGCGAGAACCTTGGCGACATCGGCCGCGTAGCGAGCGGGGTCCAGCTCCTTGTATTTCTGGTGGAACTGGCGCGGGTTTTTTCCGGAATAACGCGGGCGGCGTTTGGGGCGTTCGCCGGGAGGCAGATCGGTCACGCGAGAGGAATGGCCGGAACGGAAACGTCTGCCAAACGGAATCCTTCCGTCACAGAGCGGGCAAAGGACGGGGAACCGTTGACGCCGCCCGGGAGAGCCCGGGCGGGCGGCGTCAGCGGTTCCCCATCCAACGAATGAAGGAGGTTCCGGTGTTCATGCCGCTACCTCGTCCATGATGAAGGCGCTGCGGGAGCGGATGAGGTTCTGCTTGGCCACCTGCCGCCGCGCCTCCCGGGCCTTCTCGTCGAGCAGGGCGGGCAGGAGCAGCAGCGGGTAGGCGGAGGTGCCGGCGATGGCGGCGGCTTCGTTGGCCGCCTGGCGCAGGAGCCGGTTGAACTCGGGCTCGGCGAACTCGCTCAGGTAGCCCTGGATGAGCCGGGTCTTGAGCCGTTCGAGCTCGGTTTCGAGCGTCGCCCGGAAGGGCACGCTCCGGGCCTCGACGCCGAACCGGGTTTCTTCCCCATATTGGATCGGCAGGTTCTTGTCTTTGGTTCTCATTCTGTCGGTGTTGTCTGTCTGTTTCTTTTGGTCGCTGTGACCGGAATTGCGCAGGCGTTGTTCAAAAAACACAAAACCCACGGCCGCTTTCGCAACCGTGGGTCTGATAAACAAATTCTGTTCCAATTCTCTCAGACCACGGTGCCCAAAGCCACGGTGCGCCAAAAACACATCGCGGAGCGATGGAGGCGCTTTCCAGTTACGGCTTTGAACATGGTCCGGTTCACAACGGCGGAGAAACAACAGGAGTTGAGGGGGAATGTCAATCGTCGCTTCGAGGGCCTCTTCACGGGTCATCCGGGAAACAGGGGCAAACCGGGCTTCGGTTCGTAGTGGCCCATGAGCGCGTCGTGGCATCGGGAGCAGACGAGCCCGCGTTCTTGTCCGTCATGCGTGCCGCGATGGGCGTGTTCCACGACGGAAGGGGACAGCTCAAAAGCGCGCCGAACAGCCTCCACGTCGATGAAGCAGTCGAAATAGACCCATTCGCGGCAGTTCAGGGACCATGCTTCGCCCCGGAATGTTTCGCGAATGCCGCGGGCGAGAATGGCTTTTTCCAGCGGTTGCAGATGTTCGCAGGTCATGGAGCCATCACCGGTCCGTAGCCCTTCTTGATGTTCCCCTGGTCGTCGAGCTTGCCGGTGGCCCAGAGCAGGCCGCGGGTGACGAGGTCGAGGTAGCGGGCGTCGGCCACGGTGGCGTTGTTGTGGCCGAGCGTGGTGTTGAAGACGCGGGTGCCGTGGTAGTCGTTCACCCAGACGACGATCTTGTCCTCGATGCGTTCCTGGCCGTCACGGCCGCGCAGGGACTGTTTGCCCCGGGCCAAGGCGGTGGCCTTCTCGAAGACCTTCACGTTGTTGTAGAGTTCCTCCTTGAGCGTGGTCCAGTTGGTCAGGCCCTTGGTGACGGGATGGTCGATGAACTCGATCTTGATCGGCTCTTGGGGGCCGTGGCCGCTGGACTGGAGGCCGAGGAACTCGAACCACCGGGCGCGGTCGGTGCCGGGTTCGGCGGGCTGACCGGGATTGCCGACGCGGTAGCTGTGCATGGCGCAGTGGAGGTTCACGGCGGGCACCGTCTTGTGCGCGTCCACGATGTTGCGGATGTAGTCGAGGTCCGAGATGTCGGCGGAGCATTCGTCGTGGATGACGACGTCGTAGCCGGCGGCCCAATTGGCGTTCGTGTAGCAGTCGAACTTGGTCCGGGTCGCGCCGCCGGGAGCCGGGGTGTAGCAGACATCGACGACGAGGTTGGCCCGGGCTTCGAGGCCCTTCTTCAGGATCTCCTTCTGGGCCGCGTAGTCGTGGAAGCCGCCGCCGATGACGAGGAGGGCGCGGAGCGGCTTGGGGGGCGTGGAGGCACCGGTGGAGCAGGAGACGGTGACGCCCGCCACGAGAGCGACGAGGAAAGCGGTCAGGAAGGATTTCATAGGCAACTGCGGCGCACGCTATGCGACGGGACCGCGCAACGGCAAATCCCCAATCCGGGTGAGCATCGGGCGACGGCGAGCGAAGGGGGCGGTCCGCGCGTCATTCTGGTGGACACCGCGAAGTGCTCGGGCATAAACACGGGAGCCATTTATGGGAGGCCCAGACGCGCAACCACCGACCGTGCCCGAAAACGGATTCTTCGCCGCCTGCGGGCTTCTCCGGCGCGCCTGCCTTCTGCTCGTCCTGCTGCTGCCCTGCCTGGTGAGCGCGCAGCAGCCGCTGCAGTTCGACGTGTTTCCCGGATTCGCCGATCACGCCCGGGAAGGCGCGTGGTTCCCGGTGGTGTGCGAGGCACAGAACAACGGCCCCGGCTTCGCGGGCACCATCGAGGTTTCGCCCGATCGCGGGGCCGACCAGAAGATCCGGCTGCCGATCGATCTCCCCACCGGCACGCGCAAGCGCGTGGTCATCCCCGTCTTCGCCGGGAGCCGCAATCCCGAGTGGCGCATCGTGCTGCGCGACGCCAAGGGCAAGGCCCTGAAGGAGCACGCCACCCAGTCCTTCCGCGTGCTGCAGGCCGAGATCCCGCTGCTCGCCGCCATGCCGCGCAGCGCGGCCTCCATGCCGCAGTTCGTCGCCACGCGCGAACGCAACGTCGATGTCACCCCGGCCGTGGTCCGTCTCCAGCCCGAGCTGTTTCCGGACAACCCGATCGCGCTCCAGGGCATGACCGCGCTCTACCTGAACACGGGGCGCGCCCTGGAGCTTCGCCCCCCGCAGGTGGATGCGCTCCTCACCTGGGTCGAGGCCGGCGGCCATTTGATCCTCGGCATCGACCAGGTCGGCCAGGTGACGGCCACGCCCTGGCTGCTGGAACTGGTCCCGGCCGAGCTCGGGGCCGTGCAGGCCCTGCCGACGGGGAAGGCCCTCTTCGACTGGTGCAAGGCGCTGGAAACTCAGTGGACCGAGACCGACAAGCGCAGCGGCGGCACGAGCCAGGCCAGCTCCGCCGCCAGTTATCTGGAGAAACGGAAACTGGTCGGGGACGCCGCATTCCAGGAGGCCACCATGCCGGTCGTTCTGGCCCGGGCCCCGGCCGAACGGGTCCGCCTATCCGCCGAGGGCTCGCCACTCATCGTGGAGAATCACCGGGGCAAAGGCCTGGTCACCGCCCTGATGTTCGATCCGGAACGCGAACCGTTCTTTTCCTTCGCCGGACGCCCCTGGTTCTGGACCCGCTTGATCGATCCTCCGACAAGCCTCTATGCCGGCCCCGAACTCCAACGCTACGGACGCCAGCCGGTCGAAGGCGCCATCGGCGCGGTCATCGAGACCAAGCAGATCCGCAAGCTCTCCCTCGGTTGGCTGCTGCTCCTGCTCCTCGCCTACGTCGTCATCATCGGGCCGGTGGACTACTTCCTCATCCGTCGGCTCAAGCGCCCGATGCTCACGTGGATCACCTTTCCGGCCTACGTCACCGCGTTCTCCGCCGTCATCTACATCACCGGTTATTCCCTTCGCGCCGGCCGCACGGAGTGGAACGAAGTCAGCGTGGTGGACATCCAGCCGCGCGGCGACCAGGCGGTGTTTCTCGGGAAGACCTTCGGCACGATCTATTCCCCGGCCAACGACCGCTATCCCGTGGCGGGCGAACACAAGTTCAGCGCCTTCCGCCACGAGGCTTCCTCCTTCTTCGGCGGCGGCAACGAGGGTTCCTCCGACGTGCGGATGAACGGCAACCAGTTCGACGGGGAAGTCTTCGTCCCCGTCTGGGTCAGCCAGATGTTCGTCACCGATTGGGTCGATACCGGCACGCCGCCGCTCCAACTCGAGGTCCGGCCCGCGCCGAACGGCTGGGACTACACCATCCGGAACCGGGGCGAGCACACCGTCGGCCCCCTGCGCCTCGCCATCGGCGACAGCTTCCTCGACCTGCGCGAACTCGCCGCCGGGGCCGCCTCCACCGGCATCCTGCCTAGGAACGGCCGCTCCCTCTCCAGCGAGGTCCGCGCCCAGGCCGGTTCCATCCAGCAGGCCATGCAGGCCCGGCGCGCCTCCTTCAACCGCAACCCCGGCGCCACCCACCAGTCCCCCGAGACCATCCTCCTCGCCGCCTCCTTCGTGGACGAACTGAACGCCAACATGCCGCAGAACCCCCAGTTCTCCCCCGTGGAGGGCCTCAACCTTTCCCCTCTGCTCAGGCGCGGCTACGCCGTCCTCGTCGCGATGGATTCCAGGCCCGCCTCCGGTCCCGCCATCCCGCGCTTCGACGCCGCCCTCACCCAGCGCCAGTCGCTCTGGCGGATGGCCGTCCCGCTGGAAACCGCGCCGTAGTTGTTCGATCGGATGAAACGGCTTTTCCAATCCTCCAAGGTTCAGCGTTGGACGTTGAATGTTCGACATTTCCCCACCCCCCACCGCCATGTCTGACGCCGCCCCGCCCCTGCCTCCCGTGCCCGCCGTCGAAACCGCCGGCCTCACCCGCACCTACGGGTCCATGACCGCGCTCTCGAACCTGAACCTCACCGTCCACCGCGGCGACCTCTTCGGGTTCATCGGCTCCAATGGCGCGGGCAAGACCACCACCCTCCGCATCCTCGCCACCTTCCTCCAGCCCAGCGCCGGGGCCGCCCGCGTCCTCGGCTCCGACGTCGTGCGCGAGGCCGACGCCGTCCGCCGCAAGATCGGCTACATGCCCGACTTCTTCGGCGTGTATAAGGACATGGAAGTCACCGAATACCTCGACTTCTTCGGCGCCTGCTACCGCCTCCCCGCCGCCAAACGCGAGAAGACCGTCGGCGACGTCCTCGAACTCGTCGGCCTCACCGAGAAACGCGGTGCCCTCATCGGAGCCCTCAGCCGAGGGATGCAGCAGCGCATCGGCCTCGCCCGGGTCCTCATCCACGATCCCGACCTGCTCCTGCTCGACGAACCCGCCAGCGGCCTCGATCCCCGCGCCCGCATCGAGATGATGGCCATCCTCCAGGAACTCCAGCGCCTGGGGAAAACCATCATCATCTCCTCCCACATCCTCAGCGAGCTCCAGACCCTCTGCAATCGCTGCGCCATCATCGAACGCGGCCAGCTCATCTACAGCGGGCCGGTGCAAGGAGTGCGCGACCGCGTGGCCGAAGGCTGGGTCTTCTGGGTGGAAACCCCCGATCCCGAGGCCGCCGCCGCCCTGCTCAAGACCGTCCCCTCCATCACCGCCGCCGAGGTCGAGGAAGGCCGCCTGAAGGTCACGTTGATCGGCCACGACGCCGACCCCGGCATCATCGCCGAAACGCTGATCAAGTCCGGCCACAAGCTGACCGGCCTGCGCGAAGAGGAACTGGGCCTGGAGGAAGTGTTCCTGCGCGTGACAAAGGGGGAGACGCAGTAGCGATCCGGGTTTGGGTGGCCGGGAGGGAAATGGCCGGATCGATCCGGCCATTGCATCAATGCCTAACCGGCATGGAAAGCGATGGCTCCTTTCAGGGCGCGGTTCGAGTGCGGACTCGTCTCCGGCGACGCCAAGAAACTGCCGGTTACGTTCGAGAGGCTGCCACCGGTCGCGGCCGACTTCTGCGCGGAAGCCCTCCGGGCCAACATCGGCGACAGCCAGCGGAACGGGCAGCAGTTCCGCGACTGCACCCGCCGGGCGATGGCGGCCGGAGTGCAGGGCTACTACGCCTTCCTCCGTGGCCGCCGCGTCACCGACCTCGGCCGCCACGGCGACCAGCAAACGGAATGGTTCCCCTGCGCGGAGCCAACGAGGACGTAATGCCGAGCACGGCTGGCATGCATTGCGAGAGCGGCAGTTAAGCGGGTGTGGTCGAAGCGCCGCTCCAAGCCGGCGCCAAACCTCCCCAGCAACCCAGCGGGACCGAGGCGGTGAGGGAACTCCTGCGACGGAGCGGAGTCCTGTAGGTCGGTGAACATCGTCCGCAGCGGAGCTTGAACGCCTACTGTTCCGGCATCACATCAGGATAGGGTCCCAGAAACCGTTCCCCATTAAAGTGGATCATGTGGTCTGGGTCTTCGGCGACCCACACCTCGGACTCCCATGCGATCTGAGAGACGAAGGTCTGCATGGTGCGGCGGTTCTCGAAGGCGGTGACGAAGACAAGT
>CAMLMI010000170.1 GCA_946480965.1 uncultured Verrucomicrobiales bacterium
CGCAGCTACATCGGCGTGCTCATCCAGGATCTGACGCCCGCGCTCGCCAAGCAGTTCGAGCTCAAGGAAGCCAAGGGCGCGCTCGTGGGCGAGGTGAAGGCCGGCGGGCCCGCCGCCAATGCCGGCATCGAATCCGGCGACGTGATCGTCGAGTTCGCCGGCAAGGAAGTGACCGATAGCCGCCACCTGAAGTTCACCGTCGCCGCAGAGAAACCCGGCTCCACCGTTCCGGTAAAGGTCATCCGTGACGGCAAGGCCAAGACACTCAAGCTCAAGCTGCAGGAGCTCGATGCCTCCAAGGATCTGGCCGGGGCTTTCCACGACCAGGGCACGCTCAACGGCGTGACCGTCGGCGATCTCGACGCCCGCACCCGCCGGCAATTCGGCGTGCCCAGCGGCATCGAGGGCGTGGTGGTCACCGAAGTGGAACCCGATAGTCCGGCCTACGAGCGCGGGCTCCGCCCCGGCGATGTCATCCTCGAAATCAACCGGAAGGAGGTGAAGAGCGCCGACGAAGCCGTCGCCCTGACCGAAAAGCCGGAGAACAAAACCACTCTGCTCCGGGTCTGGAGCAAGAACGGCAGCCGCTACATCGTCGTGGACGAGTCCGAAACGAATTGATCCCGTTGCCAAAACCGCACGCCCGCCGATCCTGGGGTCGGCGGGCCTTTCTTTTTTGCCCGGATCGGTCATCACGAACCGGTGCATGTCCATCTCAACGGCCGCATCGTTCCCGAAGACCAAGCCCTCGTGCCCGTCACGGATCGCGGCCTGCTCTACGGCGACGGGCTCTTCGAGACCGTCCTCGTCGTGAACGGCAAACCGTTCCGCTGGACCCAGCACCTTCGCCGGCTCCGCCGAGGCGCCGAGTTCCTCGGCATCCACCCGCCAATGACCGACGACGACCTGGGCCGCGCGCTCGCTTCCCTCCTCCGGGCCAATTCCCTGACCGACGCCGTCGTCCGCATCACGCTGACCCGAGGCTCCGGTCCCCGGGGCTATTCACCGAAAGGCGCCGACCGGCCCACGCTCATCCTCACCTGCCACCCGTTGTCTCCGGACCGCTCACCGGCTGTGGCGCCCCGCTGGAATCTGATTACCTCCTCGCTGCGCGTCGCGACGGGCGATCCCCTGCTGAACCTCAAGACCGCCAACAAGCTCCCGAACATCCTGGCCCGGGCCGAGGCCGAGGTGCGCGGAGCCGACGAAGCGCTCCTGCTGAACACCAGCGGCCATGTCGTTGAAGCCGCGTCCGCCAATCTCTTCTGGATCGACCAGGGCACCATTCACACCCCGCCGCTCGACGAAGGAGCGCTTGAAGGCGTCACCCGGGAACTCGTCCTGGAAATCTGCCGAAGCCTCGGCCTGCCCACCGCCCTGCGACACACGACACCCCTGGCCTTGCGGGAGACGGAAGCCGTGTTTCTGACCCTGAGCACCCTAGGCATCGTCGAAGCCGCCACTCTCGATGGCCAGAGCCTGGCCAGTTCGCCGCTCACCCGGCGCATCGCCGAATCCCTCCAGCTCCAGATCCTCGTGGAATGCTGACGGCACCAAAGTGTCGCTCTTCCGCAGCCGAACAACGGAGCAACAGGAAAAGCGAAATGGCGGGAGCCGAAAGTCCGCATGCCCTTGGCCCAACTGCGCTCGTCTTTTTGTAGGTGCCACATCTTCTCCCGCTTGCGCGGATGTGCGGCAGCGAACCTTTCCCGAGACTAAGGTCGGCATCTCCGGTTCCGCCGCCTTCTCCACCTTTCCCCTTGAGCGTCCCCCTGCCCCGCCGCGATGTTCACCCGACGATGGCCGAACGCATGATTTCCGACGTGTTGACCAAGCCCGATGCCGCGCTCGAACAGACGCTGCGTCCGGCGGCGTTCACCGACTTCACCGGCCAGGCCAAGGTCAAGGAACGCCTCGAGATCGCCGTCACCGCCGCCAAGCAGCGCAGCGAGGCCATCGACCACATCCTGCTCAGCGGCCCACCCGGCCTGGGCAAAACCACCATCGCCAACATCATCGCCAAGGCGATGGGCACGAGCCTCAAGGCCACCAGCGGTCCCACCATCGAGAAGGCCGGGGATCTCGCCGGGTTGCTGACCAATCTGGAGGAGGGCGACGTGCTCTTCATCGACGAGATCCACCGTCTCCAAAAGACCATCGAGGAATACCTCTATCCCGCGATGGAGGACTTCAAGCTCGACATCATCATCGACCAGGGCCCTAACGCCCGCACCGTCCGCCTCAATCTCCCGCGCTTCACCCTGATCGGCGCGACCACGCGCAGCGGCCTGTTGTCCGCACCGTTGCTCACGCGTTTCGGCATCAAGGAACGCCTCGACTACTACGACAGCGCGCAGCTCCAGAAGATCGTCCTGCGCGCCGCGAACCTGCTGAAGGTGGAGACGGATCCGGCCGGCGCGTTGGAGATCGCCCGTCGTAGCCGCGGCACGCCGCGCATTTCCGGAAACCTCCTTCGCCGCGTGCGCGACTACGCCCAGGTGCGGGGCGACGGCCGCATCACCGCCGAGTTGGCGGACAAGGCACTGGCGATCCTGGAGATCGACCAGGACGGGCTCGACGAAATGGACAAGCGCATCCTGGAGGCGATCATCGCGAAGTTCGGCGGCGGCCCCGTCGGCGTGAATTCCTTGGCGGTGGCCGTGGGCGAGGAGCCCGACACCATCGAGGAAGTCTATGAGCCCTACCTGATCATGGAGGGCTACCTGAACCGCACGCCGCAGGGCCGCATCGCCACGGAGAAAAGTTTCCAGAAGCTGGGATTGAAGGCCGTCAGTGGACGGCAGCCGGGACTGCTGTGAACCGCTCCTCGGGAAAACCACGAAGGAACACGAAGGAACACGAATCCTTCGGGCCAAGCTTCCAGCATGAGCAGACCGATGCGGACAATCGGTCGTCTGGATTGCCCGCAGACAAAGCGGATCACGCAGAACGGTTTCCGGCGCGGCCCAGCGTCTTCCGCGTTCTCCGTGGGCTCATCGCATCCCTCCGCATTCGTGTTGTTTCGTGTCCATTCGTGGTCTCTCTCTGATTTTCCAAATTCATGCCCGGACTTTTCATCACCTTTGAAGGCAACGAAGGCAGCGGCAAATCGACCCAGATCCAGCTCTTGGCCGACCGTATCGCCGCGCTGGGCCGCAAGGTCGTCCGTCTCCGCGAACCCGGCGGCACGAAGCTCGGCGAGGAAATCCGCCACCTGCTCAAGCACAGCGCCGCCGGCGACGGCATGTCGCCCGAGGCCGAGCTGCTCTTGATGAACGCCAGCCGCGCCCAGCTCGTGCGCGAAGTCATCCGTCCCGCCTTGGCCGAAGGCGCCGTAGTGCTCTGCGACCGGTTCCACGACTCCACCGTGGTCTATCAAGGACTCGGGCGCGGGCTGGATCTTAAGCAGGTTCGGCAGGTGCTGGACATCGCCATCGGGTCCACCGTGCCCAGCCTGACGCTGTTCCTCGACGTGCCGCTCGCGGTCAGTGAGGAGCGGCGTCGCCTGCGCGGCGCGGGGCAACCGGTAAAGGACCGCTTCGAGGAAGCCGACCGCGCCTTCTTCGAGCGGATCGACGCGGGCTATCGGCAACTGGCCTGGTCCGAACCCGCCCGCTTCCGCCTCGTCGATGCGACGCGTCCCGTCGAGGAAGTCGCCGAAGCCGTCTGGAAAGCGGTCGAGCCGCTGATTTTACCCAAAAGATGACTTCGTGCCCCCAATGCTCGGCACCAGAACTACAAGTCACCGGTGCCACAGTATGGACCGCCGAATGCAAGTTGTGCGGCTATCGCCAATCCGGCACAGCGAATTTCGGAATCCCCGCTGCCCACAGAGTTCAAGATGTTGAAGTTGAATTTGCACTCGAGAAGCTTTCACAGATTGCAAAACTGAAGCTCATCGTTGTTGAGCTTAGAGACCAGCCTTCAAACTTCCTAGCCGAGAAAGCCAGAACGACAGGTATGGTTTTGAGATTGGGTCCGATCACAAAGTGGCGCGCCGAACAGTATTGCGACGAGGCATCAAAGGCCGGGATTCGCGGCCGCATGATTTCCCAATCAAAGCATACTGACGGTTGATCTTTCTTCGGAGTCGGGCAGCGTTTTCCCGCCATGCCGCACCAGTCGCTCAGAGGCCAGTTCCTGCTCGATGGCGGCGAGCTCGCGGGTTCGTGCTTCCACCGGTCCGTGGTGCTCGTCTGCGAACACACGCCCGAAGGCGCCTTCGGCCTGGTGATCAATCGCCCGGAAGGCCGCAAGGTCGGAGACGTGCTGGCGGGCCTGCTCCCCGATTCCCTCAAGACCGCCACGCTCTTCAACGGCGGCCCGGTCGATCCTTCCGCCCTGACCTATCTCCACACCGACACGCTCCTGCTCAGCCCGAACGTGATGCCCGGCCTTTCCCGGGGACATTCGCATGAGGAATTGCTGGAGCTCGCCTCCGCCTGGTCGCCCAGCCAGCAGATCAAAGTCTTCGCCGGCTACGCCGGTTGGTCGGCCGGGCAGCTCGACGCCGAGATGCGCCGCAAGGCTTGGCTCACCCATCCCGCGACGTTGGATCTCGTCTTCCATCCTGAACCGTCCCGGATCTGGCGGCTCGTCCTCGGCACGAAGGGCCCGCGCTACCGGCTGCTGGCCGATTCGCCGGACGACCCGGCTGTGAACTGAACATGCCGCGCTACGAATTCGAGCTGAGCATCGGGCCGGAACGCTGCCTCGACTACTACCGGGGCCTCATCCAGCAGGTCATCGTCCGCGCCACGACCGGTCAGACCGTCCAGTTCCCCGCCAATCGACTGCAACGCTTCGTCACCGCCGACGGCGTCCACGGCCGCTTCGTCCTCGTCTGCGACGACAAGCACCGCTGCGTGGAGCTGCAACGGGTGGATTGAAGGAACCTCAAAGCTCGGAGCCCGCTTCATGACAGGCGGCAGGAGCGCGGATCTCCCGCAGTTCCTCCCCCGGAATCGGGGGCCGGTTCGGACAGGGACGACGCTTGCGGATTTCCCGGCGGCGGCTTGAGTTGATCCGCCTTCCCATGAAGCCGTTTGCCACACGTTGGATCGTCCTGTTCGTCTGCCTCGTCGCGGGCACGACGATGGCGGCCGAGCAACCGCCGAAGGCGATGGCGAGGTTTCTCCAGGAGCATTGCTTCGACTGCCACGATTCGGTCTCGAAGGAAGGCGGCCTTGACCTGACCGCAGCGGATTTCGATCTCGCTTCGCCCCGCAACCGCACGCTCTGGGTCACGCTCCATGACAAGGTCGCGGCGGGCGAGATGCCGCCGCCCAAGAAGAAGAGCCAACCCAAGGCGGAGGAACGCGGCTCGTTCACCAACCGTTTGGCCACCGCTCTGGTCGCGTTCGAGCGCAAGGAGACTTCTCGCGAAGGCCGCGCGGTGCAGCGTCGGCTGAACCGCTACGAATACGAGGACACGCTGCGCGACCTCCTCTCGCTGCCGTATCTCCAAGTGAAGGACTTTCTGCCCGAGGACACCGTTGCCGAGGGCTTCAACAAAGTGGGCGGGGCGCTCGATGTCTCGCACGTGCAGTTGGCGCGGTATCTTTCGGCGGCGGACTTCGCCCTGCGCCAAGCGATGGCTCCGCGTGTGGAAAAGCCCACCACCACGACCAACCGCTTCTACGCCTGGGACCAGGGCGAGTTTTTCGGTGCGATCAAGCTGGAAGGCCCCAAGGATCGTCGCACCTGGCCGATGATCGGCTGGGATCTCCAGCGCGACCTGACGGAGGCGCAGAGCCCGCAACGCCCGCCGGACGACCGGCCGATGGAGCGCCGCAACCGCGAGGCGATGGGTGTGGTGGTCAGCACCTACGAGCCGACCGAGATCCGTTTCGGGCGTTTCCGTGCGCCGGTTTCCGGGCGCTACCGGCTGCGTTTGTCCGGCTACAGCTTCTGGATCGATCCCAAGTTCACCGCCGTCTCCAAGGGCCGTCGCTCGGAGCCGGTGACGCTGTATTCCGACACGGAGCCGAGGATCTTGCGGAAGCTCGGCAGCTTCGACTTCGGCATCGAGCCGACCGTGGCCGAGCTGGACGTGTGGTTGCTGGCCGGAGAAACGATCCGGCCCGACGCCGCGCGGTTGCACCGGTCGCGTCCGCCCGATCATCGCAACCCGCTCACGACGCCCGAAGGCACGCCCGGCGTCGCCTTCCAGTGGATGGAGGTGGAAGGGCCATTGATCGAGCAATGGCCTCCGGCCGGACACCAACTGCTCTTCGGAGATCTGCCCGTGACGAACGATCCGAAGGCTCGGGGCGTGGCCGTTCAGCCGACCGATCCGGCGAAGGACTCGGCGCGGTTGCTGCGGAACTTCCTCGCCCGCGCCTATCGCGTTCCTCCGAAGGAATCGGACGTGGCGCGTTTCCAGGGCGTGATCGACCGCGCCTTGGCGACCGGGCACGGCTTCACCGAAGCGATGCTCGCGGGCTACACGGCGGTGCTGAGCTCGCCGGGTTTCCTCTATCTCCAGGAACACGGCCCCGGGCGGTTGAACGACCTAGCTCTGGCCGAACGCCTCTCCTATTTCCTGATCAATGCCGCGCCCGACGCCGAGCTGCTGGAGATCGCGCGCCGCCAGCTCCTGCATCGGCCCGAAGTGCTGCGTTCGCAGACCGAGCGGCTGCTGGACGATCCCCGGTCGCAGCGCTTTGTCCGTTCGTTCCTCGACTACTGGCTCGATCTTCGTGTGATCGCCGACACCGCGCCCGACACCGAGCTGTATCCCGACTACCAGCTCGACGATCTGTTGGTGGAATCGATGGGCGACGAAACCCGCGCCTTCTTCGGCGAACTGCTCCGGCACGATCTCGGCGCGGTGAACCTGGTGAAGTCGGACTTCGCATTGGTCAACGAACGGCTCGCCCGGCTCTACGACCTTCCCGGCGTCGAAGGCGTCGCTCTGCGCAAAGTCCCGCTCCCGTCGGACAGCGTGCGCGGCGGCCTGCTCACGCAGGGCAGCGTGCTCAAGGTCACGGCCAACGGCACCACGACGTCGCCGGTTATTCGCGGCACCTGGATCATGGGACGCATTCTGGGCAAGCCGCCGTCTCCGCCGCCGCCCAGCATCCCCGCCGTGGAGCCGGACATTCGCGGCGCGACCACGATCCGGGAACAGCTCGCCAAGCACCGTTCGCAGGAGACCTGCAACGCCTGCCATCGTCACATCGATCCGGCGGGCTTCGCGCTGGAGAACTTCGACGTCATGGGCGGTTGGCGTGACCGCTACCGTTCCGTCGGTGCGGGCGATCCGGTGAAGGGCGTGGGCCACAACGGCGTGCTCTACCGCTTCGGCCTCGCCCAGCCGGTCGATGCATCGGGCGAATTGCCGGACGGGCGGAAGTTTGCCGACATCCGCGAATTGAAGACTCTCTTGGCGAACGATCCCGACCCACTCGCGCGCAATCTGCTCCGCCAGCTCGCCGTCTATGCCACCGGCGCGCCCGTCCGGTTCTCCGACCGGGCGGAGATCGAAAGAATCCTGGAAAAATTCCGAAGCGAAGGCCACGGCGTGCGGTCATTGATCCATGGCCTTGTGCAGAGCGACCTGTTCCTGAACAAATAACCCGACACCCGCCATGAAGACTCCCGCTTCCGCCGTCGCCGCCCCGTTCATCGCCACCGGCCGGGGCATTTCGCGCCGCCACTTCCTTCGCGGCGCGGGCATCGCGCTCGCCCTGCCGATGCTGGACTCGATGATTCCCGTCTTCGCCAGCCCGACGGCCAAGGTGTCGCTGCCGTCGGCGGATGGAACCCCGCGCCGGATGCTCGCCATCTGCAACAATCTCGGCCTGGTGCCCGAGCAGTTCTTCCCGCAGGCGACCGGCCGCGACTACGCGCTCTCGCCCTACCTGGAGCTGCTGCGCGCGCACCGGAACGACTTCACCGTCTTCAGCGGCGTGTCGCATCCCGATGTCGATGGCGGCCACCCGGCCGACAACTGCTTCCTCACCGCCGCGCCGCATCCCGGCCGGGGCGGGTTCCGCAACACCATCTCCCTCGACCAATACATCGCCGAACGCATCGGCCATCTCACGCGCCTCCCGTCGCTCAACCTCGGCGTGAACGTCGAGCAAGGAATGCGCAGCCTGTCGTGGACCGGCTCCGGCGTCTTGATCCCGTGCGAGGAGAAGGCTTCGGATGTGTTCCGCCGCCTCTTTGTCCAGGGTTCCGAGGCCGACATGGAGCAGCAGGTGCGGAAGTTCGAGCTGGGCGAAAGCATCCTCGACGCCGTGGCCGATCAGGCCAAGAGCCTCCAGCGCCGCGTCGGCAGCCACGACCGCGAACGGCTCGACCAGTATTTCACCAGCGTCCGCGAGCTGGAGCAGCGCATGAAGATGTCGCGCGAATGGGAGCGGAAGCCCAAGCCCACCGTCTCGGCCGGCGTGCCGCTCGATCCCGCCAGCCCCCGCGAATACATGGAAAAGGTCCGCCTGATGTATGACCTCGCGCGCCTCGCCTTCGAGACCGATTCCACCCGCTCCGTCGCGCTGCTGCTCGACAGCGTGAATTCCCCCGCGCTCGATTTCGACGGCACCAGCACCAGCGGCGGCTACCACGACCTCTCCCACCACGGCCTGTCCAAGGAAAAGCTCACCCAGCTCAAGGCCATCGACGAATGGCACATGAAGCTCCTGGGCAATCTCTTCTCCGAGCTGAAGGCCGTGCGCGAAGGCGACGCCACGCTGCTGGACCGCACCATGATCCTCTACGGCTCCAATCTCGGAAACGCCAACACCCACGTGACCACGAACCTGCCGGTGATCTTCGCCGGCGGCGGCTTCAAGCACGGCCAGCACCTCGCCTTCGACCGCGAACGCAACTATCCGCTGCCGAATCTCTTCGTCTCCATGCTCCAGCGGATGGGCCTGGAGACCGACAAGTTCGCCTCCGCCACCGGCACGATGCGCGGGCTGGAATTCGCCTGAGCCGAGCAGGACAGGCTTCCAGCGGCTCTTTTGAACCATGCATCAGAGAATGGCAGAGAAGCGCCCCCTCACCCGACCTTCGGCCACCCTCTCCCCATCCGATGGGGAGAGGGATGGGGTGAGGGGCTTCATCAACCATCGCGCCGTTTCTTTTCCATGAACCCCGTCTCCCTCCACGGCCTGCCGCCCTTGGCTGGTCTCTGTTCCTTCGCCGAAGCCCAGCGGCCCGGACTGCGGATCGACGACTGCGTCGCCCGGCTCAAGCGCTTCCACTACGCGTTCAAACGGCTGCACGAGATCTTCACCGCCCGCATCACCTCCGAGCCGATCTACGAGCTGAAGACCGCCTTCAGCCTCCACGCCTATCTCTGCTCGGAACACATGATGGCGTTGCGCGCCCGCGTCGGCGAAATGCGCGAACCTCCGCTGGGTCTCGATGTCGTGCCGTCGGAATCCCTGGCCGTCTTCTTCGACGAAATCCTCGCGGCTCCCGAAACCCCTTCGCTCCTCCTCGGCCTCTA
>CAMLMI010000171.1 GCA_946480965.1 uncultured Verrucomicrobiales bacterium
TGACTTCATCCCAGCTTGGGCCAGCACTTCCGACAACACGGCTTCATCCACCGGCAAGTCCGGCTGACGCAGCCAAGCGCCCAGCTTCTGGGCGAGGCGATGTTCGTAGTCGTGGAGCCGCTGGAAATAGAGCCGGTCCAGATCGAGCACGAGCGGCAGCACGCCGGTGGCGGGAGCTTCGGAACCGGTGGAGACGAGGCCGCTGGCGAGCAGTTGCGCCGAAGAGACGCCGACGGCGGCGAGGTCTTCCAGCGGCACGCAGGCGTGGCCGGCACGTTCGGCGGCCACGAGCGCAAGCGCCGCGGCTTCGACCGCGTCCGGTTCGGCGTCGGCCATGTCGCGCAGCGTGCGGGAAACGTGCTTCGCGAGGAGCAGCGCGGGATCGTCCGTGGGAATGGGTTTCATCGCCGGGATCATTTCAGCAGGGCGGATTCGAGGTCGGCGATCAGCGCGGGGCTCGGCCGGTCGTGGAAGACGCCCCGGCCGGGAGTCGATTCGTCGAGGCCCCGAAGGAAGACGTAGTGGACGCCGCCCCAGTGCTTCGCGGGATCGAAGCCCGGCAAGCGGACCTTCAGGTGGCGGAAGAGCGCCGCCGCGTAGAGGTGGTATTGCAGCACGTAGAAGTGCGCGTTCATCGCGTCGGCCAGCGCGTCCGGCCCGTAATCGGCGGCCGCTGCGCCGAGCCAGTTGCTCTTCCAGTCGAGGATGAACCAGCGGCCCTCGTGTTCGACCACGGTGTCGATGAAGCCCTGGAGAAACCCGCCGCCGGGCTCGAAGGCGAGATCCTGCACGCGACGCGGCCAGGCGGCGAACGGCGCGGTCGCGGCGTGTCGGGCGAAGACGGAGGCCAAGGCCCCGCGTTCGATCGCGCCGCCGGGGAGGAAGAACTCCAGCTCGTTCTTGCGCGCGGCGGGCTTCACCTGGGAGAGCGTGAAGCTGCCGTGGGCATGGCGCAGCGGCACCTTGGCGAGGCGCTGCAACATGGCCGTGACGGACGCCTGCCAGCGGGCCGCGTCGGAGAGATGACGTTGGAGGACCTTCTCGATGGTCTCCTTCCACGCGGCGGGTTTGGCGGAGAAGTCGATGGACTCGATCAGCTCATGCAGGCAAGTGCCGGCGGCCGTGCCTTTGGGGAACTCCAAGAACGGATCGGCCGGTGGTGCGATGGTTTCCAGCGAGATGCTTTCAGCAGGCGACGGCGGGAGAAGAGCCGCATCGTGGTCGGGCAATTCTTCGGCCGCACCGAGCGTGAGACGCGAATAGCTGTAGATGCGCCAAGGCCGGAGATTCCGCAGATCGGGCAGGGAAGGGCGGACCAGTTCCGGTTCGGCGACGACGGCGGCGGCTTCCGGTGCGGCTTCCGGAGCCTCGTCGCGACGACGCTGGCCCCGGCCCCGTTGACGACGTCCCCGACCGCGTTCGGGCTGGACCGGCGGCGCTTCTTCGGCGGCCTTTTCGTCGCGGATGCGGGCCTGGATTTCTGCCGGATCGGCCCAGCCATCGCGCACGGCGATGTGGCCGGAGGAACGTTCGGCCAATTGCCGCAGCAAGCGCGCGCGTTGGCGGAAATCGACGCGCTGCATCTCGGTGCGGAGAGAATCCATCGGTGGACGCTCGGCGGAAAGACGGCCGCCGAAGAGCAACAAGGCTAGGGCTGAAGTTTCGGCCCCGCGCACGTCGCCCCAGAAAACCACGCAGCGGTGCTTCGCGCGGGTCAACGCCACGTAGAGCAGGCGCAACTGCTCCGCGAGAGTCGCCTGTTCGAGCGCGGCTTTCAGCTCCGGCGATTCGACGCCGCGCAATGAGAAGACGGGCGGTTCACCGGCTTGCGGCACGGCCTCGGGACTGGCGGCGCGTTGGCCGCGCTTCTCCACCGAGTGCCAGAGGAAGGGGCAGAGGACGACGGGGTATTCGAGGCCCTTGCTCTTGTGGATGGTGACGAGGCGGACGGCGCTCTCGTCGCTCTCCAGCCGCATTTCCTCGGCTTCGGACGGGGCGCGGTTGGCGGAGGACTGTTCGGCGAGCCATTGCACGAGACCCGAGCCGCGACGGCCTTCCAGCTCGGCCGTTTGCAGCAGCTCGCCGAGGTGCAGGAGATTGGTCAGGCGACGTTCGCCATCGGGCAGCTTCATCAGGCGTTCGCGCACGCGCTCCTGCTGGAGCCACTGGCGGAACATGACGGCGAAGCCGCGCTCCGCCCATAGCCGGGCCAAGGCGGCGAAACGGTCCAGCGTGGCGGCGGCGAAGGCTTCGTCGGTCTCCAGCCGGAGCAGATCGGCGACGAAGAATCCCTGCTCGGTGCGGACCAGCAGCGCGCGCAGCCGACGAAGATCCTGCGGCGCTTCGAGGGCCGACAGGAGGCGCAACAACGTCGTGGTCTCGTCGGATTCGTAAACGCTGCGCGCGGCCTGGAGCACGCTGGGAATGGATTCGGCGCGGAGCCGTTCCTGGAGATCGATGGCCTCGCGGTTCGTCCGGACCAGCACGGCGATGTCGCGCGGGCGGACGGGTTCCGCGCCGAGGCGGACATCCTTGGTGCGGAGCAGGCGCAGGATCTCGGCCACGACCGCCTTGGCCGCGAGGTCGCGTGCGACGGCCACGCCGATGGGCCGGTCGTCGTCGCTGGACAACGTGCAAAGCTCCAGCGCGGCGTGGCCGGGTTGCGCATCGCTCAACGGCGTGCGATCCGCGTGGCCGCCGGACTGGACGCGCTCGTATTCGATCCCGGCGACGCCGAAGGGATTGGCGTGGTCCTGATAGAGCCGGTTCACCGCGTCCACGAGGGACGTCTCGGAACGCCAGTTCGTGGCGAGCGTGTGGGACTCGTGGCCGGCGACGCCCCGGGCTTCCAGGTAGGTGGCGACATCCGCGCCGCGAAAGCCGTAGATCGCCTGCTTCGGATCGCCGATGAGGTAGAGCCGATGCCGGTCGGAGCGGCCGAAGACGCTGCGGAAAATGGCCCACTGGAGCGGATCGGTGTCCTGGAACTCGTCGATCAACGCCGTTTGATGGCGGGCACGGAGCCCTTCGGCCAGCGCCACGCCGCCCGGCCGGAGCAGCGCGTTGGCGACCTGGCGGAGCAGGTCGTCGAACGTCTGGCTCTTGCTGCGGCGGTTGTGCTTTTCCAGCGCGGCGCGAAGGCCGGTGAGGAAATGGGCCTGGAGCAGAAGGGCGAATTCCTCGCGCAGATCGAGCCAGGTGCTCAGGAGCGCCAGAAGCGGCGTCTCCGGCAAAGTGGCTTTCTTGCGCTGGTTCATCTCGCCGCGAATCCGCTCGGTGTGCAGCCGGTCCAGCCAGGCGAAGGCGTCGGCGCTCCACGCCTGCTCGCGGAAGATCAGGTCGAAGGCGTTCGCGATCTCCTCGCGCGCGCTGTCGGCGGACAGCTCCTGCTTGAACCAAGGGTTGTCCTTGCCGCCGCCGAAGAGCCCGAGCACGGCGGCGCGGTCCGTGGCCCAGCAAGCGGCGACGGCGTCGAAAGCGGTGGCCAACAGCGCGGGCATTTCCTCCTGCCGACCGGTGTCGGCCGACGGGACGACTTCGCAGTGGGAATGGGGGAGAAAGCCACGGGCGAGTTCGGCCAATGTCTGGGGCGAGATCGTCTCCGGGAGGCCGGAGGCGATGAGCTTCGCATCGAACCGCGCGGTTTCTTCGCGCCAGAAGTCGGTCGCCACGGCCGCCACCATCGCGGGCTGGTCGGTGGACAGCTCGGTGTCGAAGAACCGGTCGGCTTCGAAGGCGCGATCCGACAACACGCGCTGGCAGAAGCTGTGGATGGTGAAGATAGCGGCTTCGTCGAAGAGCGTCAGCGCGTCGAGCAGTCGCTGGATGGCCAACGCGCGGAACGCGGGATCGGCGACGATTCCGGCCCAGGGATCGACGACCGGTTCGGCCACTTCAGCGGGCACCGGTGCGGGCTCGGGTTCCGTGGACTGGTCGGGGCTCGGAGCCGGAGCGCCCTCATCGGCGGTTTCAAACGACGGGGTTTCTTCCGCAACAGCGTCGGTTGCTTCGACCGTAACGTTCGGTTCGGTCGAAACCGCCCCGGAAGGTTCCACCCGTGCGGGAGTTGGAGCCGGGACAGGTTCCGGGCGGGGAACGTCGATCCCGGCGCGGACGAGCAGGCGTTGCTCCAGCGGATCGCCCGAAGCGCCGCGTTCCAGCGCGTCGAGCGCGGAGCGGAGACGTTTCCAGACGCGGTCGCGCAGCTCTTCGGTCGCGGCGTTGGTGTAGGTGACGACGAGGATCTGGTCGATGGACAGGCCCTCCTCGGCCACGAGGCGCAGCACGAGACCGGCGAGCGTGAAGGTCTTGCCGGTGCCGGCGCTGGCTTCGATCACGCGCACGCCGGGCGGCAGGGAGTCGCGGAGCAGGTCGAACGGGGTCATCGCGAGGAATCCTTTCCGTGGATCGCCATGATGCGGAACACGGCGGCGGTCAGTTCGAGGAAGCCGGGTTCCTCCGTGAGGTTGCGGTCGGTGAAGGCGAGGCGGCAGGCGTCGTCGAGACGTTCACCCTTGGGCCCGAAGCCGGTCTCGTCGCCCAGCCAGCGTTGGCGCGCGGCGAAGAGCGCCTTCTCGGTGTCGTCCGGGTTCTTCTGCAATGCCTGGATGTAGGCGAAGCAGGTCTCCGGCATGAAGGGCAGGGGACCGGTCTGCCCGATGAAATAGAGATCGACCAGGGTCTTGAGCACTTCGCGCGGCTCGATCGTCTCGCCGAACTCGACGACATCGTCCAGGCCCACGAGCACGGTGCGGATGGCTTCGCCGGTGGCGACGAGGGCGAAAAGGTGTTCGATCCACGCGCGCAGCCGATCCGTGGCCTTTACCTTGGCCGGACGAATCCGCACCAGAATGTTGCCGCGCAGGGTGACGCGGCCGTGGAGCGTGGCGTCGCCGAGTTCCAACGTCGCCTCGACCTGGCGGATCGCTCCTGGGCCGAGATGCCCGGCGGCCTGGGACCAGAAGCGGACCGTCTCCAGCGCCAACCGTTTGACCTCGCTTTGGCCGACGAGACCGGAAGGCAGGCGTCCCGCGCGCCGCCAAGTTTCGAGATGACCAAGAGCCACAGCCACGAGCGCGGGGTCCGTGGGCGACTCAGCAATTGTCGGAGTTGAATGAGATTCTGCGACCGGCTCGGGAGCGGCCGCGCATTCCGCTTGGGCCGGAGCGGCGGTCTCGAACGAAGCGGTCTCTTCGTTCGCCGAAGGTGTCTCTGCGGTCGGCTCGGGAGCGGTGGGCGCTTCCACCACCGGAGGTGTCGCCACTGGAGGCGCGTCGACCGTGGCGACCAGCACTTCGAGCAGGGCGGACTTGGCGTCGTATTGGTCGAGGGCGCCGGTCTCGAAACGCTCGGCATCGGCGAGCACATCGGCGCGCGACGGCAGGTGGAGCTTGAGGCGTCGTTCCGCGAACCAGCGCGGCGGGTTGCGGAAGAAACGCACGAGATCGTCGAGCGAGACATGGCGCGGGCCTTCGACCGGTTCGCCGGTTTCCCCGGCCAAGGGCGGTTTGGGCCGGCTGCGCGTGTCGGTCGATTGCCGGGCGGCGTAGAAGTTCGAGCGCGAAAAACTGAAGAGCGGGCCGCCGCTGAAATACGCCGGGCTGAAGGCCTGCAAGCGGTGCTTCACCACGACCTGGTCGCGCAGCGACGCGCCTTCTTGGCCGCAGTAGTCATGCTCCAACGCATCGAGCAGTTCGCTGACGACGACCGACGGAGGAGCCGCTTGGCCGTGGTGCTGCGACTGGCCGACGTAGCTCAAGTGCAGCCGGGTCCGCGCGGAAACGAGCGTTTCGAGGAAGAGCTGGCGGTCGTCGTCGCGCGGCGAGCTGTCGCCGTCGCGGCGTTCGCGCGTGGTGAGGTCGAAGCTCAGCGGAACGTTCCGGCGGGGGAACGCGCCGTCGTTCATGCCGAGCAAGCAGACCACGCGGAAAGGAATGCTCCGCATCGGCTTCAACCCGCAGACGGTGATCGCGCCGGCGAGGTAGCCGGAGCCGTGGCGGTCTTCGCCGAGCACCGGGCCGAGATGTTCCAGCACGGTCGCGAAATCCAGCGGCTCGGTGCAGGTGGCGTGCTCCTCCGCGGCCACGAGAGAAGCAAGGGCGGCGCGCAGCGTTTCCTGTTCGCGGGGCGGAATCGCGTCCCGGCCGAGGATCGCCTCCGCGAAGTCGCGCAACCGTTGGGCCCATTCCTTCGGTGAAGCGGGAAAGGCGAAGGCCGTGGCGGCGTTGGCCAACCGTTCAACCGCTTCGCAGAGGCGTCCCAGCACAGCCGCGTCGCTGCCTTCCACCGCCGTGGGACGCACCGTGTCCCGCACGGCCACGGGCCCTTCGCCCGCGACGCAGTAGCCGAGCTGGAGACGGCGCAACCCGGCGGCCCAGGTGTTCAACGGTTCGCCGTGGAACGCTGCCGTGCGCGGCGCGTCGAGGCCCACGCGGATCTCCGCTTCGGCCAGCCAGGCGCGGATGGAATCAAGATCCGAGGTCTGGAAACCGGCGCGGCTACGGACGGCGTCGCGCTCCAACAAGGCGACCACTTCCGGCGCGGCGAAACGTCCGCCGAGCAGCTCGAGCGCCTGCCACAGCGCGGCCAAGGCTCCTTGGTCGCGCGGGGAACGGTCGGAGATGGTGAAGGGAATCGCCTCTTCGGGGCGTTCGGGTGTGCCCAGCGCCGCCTCGATGGCGGGCGCGTAGGTGGGCAGGTCCGGCACCATCACCACGATGTCGCGCGGTTGGAGCGACGGATCGTCGGTGAACCACTTCAGCAAGTGGTCGCGCAGCACTTCCGCCTCGCGGATCGGACTGTGGCAGGAATGCAAGCGGATCGAATCGTCGTTCGCCGCCACGGGAATCTTCGGCTCGTCGGGAGCGCGCGATTGCAGGGCGAGCAGGTCGCGTTGCAGCGATTGGAGGAGGGAAAGCGGCGGGGCGGCTCCGGCTCCTTCCTCGGTGGCCGGGGCTTCAGCGGATTCCGCGAAGGACTCGAAGTGTTCCTCCTCTTCAATGCCATCCTGGCCGTAGAGCAGTTTCAGGAATTCGCGTCCGCTGCGGCCGAGCGACGCCACCAAACGGTGGCCGGCGATCTCGTCCGCCGTGCCCGCACCGAGCGGGACGTCGCGCTGGCGCAGGCGAGCCTGTTCCCGGTGCGAAAGCAGGTCGCCCGTGTAGTGCAGCGAAGGCCGGAGCTGGAAGATGTGGACCGGGATGAGCGAAGACAACGCGGAGATCAGCTCCAGGTGGAGCGGCGGCAGCGCCGAAACGCCGAAGACGCAGAGCCGTTCCGGCAAGAGGGCCCGGTCGATGCGTCCGTCCTTCACCGCTTTGAGGAAGACCTCCCGCCACTTGGCCGGGTGGCCGTCGCCCCAGTCCTTGCAGACCGCCCGCCAGAGCAACGGTTGCCACTGGTCGTCGTCCTTCAGGAGCGGATCGGCCTTGGCCTTCGCCTTCGCGCCGCCCTTGGCCGACTCCCAGGCGCGGATCATGTCCGGCCGGTAGGTCAGGTATTGGTCGAAGACCGCGGCGATCTTGGCCGAGAGCTGGAAGCGCTTCCGGCCGTCGCCGTCCGCCAGATACCGGGCAATGGGCTCGAATTCCGGCTGCGACGCCAACTGGGGCAGCAGCGAAAAGACGCGCCAAGTCAGCGAGCGGGGGTCGAAGGACGGTTGTTCGTCCGTCTTCACCCCGGCCGCGCGGAAGAGCTCCAGGGCGAAGGCGCGCGGGAAGGGGAACTGGAAACCGGCGGCGACGCCGAGCCGGGTGGCCAGCTCCAGCTTGAGCCAGCGGGCCATGCCGAGGCTCTGCACGAGCACCGTCTCCTCGGCGAAGGGCGACGAGAGCGGCGCGCGGGCCACGCCGACCAGCGCGTCCGCCAGACGTTCGAGCCGGTTGCCCGAGTGGAGATGAAGTCCAGCCATCGGGGAGACTGGAACAAAATGCGGGGCCGCGTGGCAACCAACCGTTTGCGGATTTCCCGGCGGCGAAACGGGAGCAAAGCCGGGTGGGGCTGGCTCTCTCGTCCTCTTCGTCCTCGTCCTCTTCGTCTTCGTCTTCGTCTTTCCCGAAATCGGATGGACGAGGAGAAAGACGAGGACGAAGAGGAGGAAACAGGTTGGCCGCCCATCGTGGTTCGCCGCTAGCGTGCGCCTGTGTCCGCCTTGCCGCCCTTTCTCACCGAGACCCCCGACGGTCTCCTGCTCCGGCTCAAGGTCCAGCCCCGCGCCTCGCGCAACGAGCTGGGCGAACCCGTCGGCGACGAATGGCGCGTCCGCGTCACTGCCCCGCCGGTGGACTCCGCCGCCAACCAGGCTGTCTTGGAACTGCTGGCCGAAGAGCTGGACCTCGCCAAATCCCGCGTGCAGCTCGTGCGCGGCGAGACCGGGCGGCACAAGGTGGTGCGGATCGCGGGCCTGAACGGCGCGGAGTTCCTGCGCCGGATCGGTGGCCAGTAGCGAGGACGGGCGGTTGCTCCGTGGAAACCTGTGCTGAAAGCCGCGTCCGGGGTGGGGCGAGCCCCCGCTGTCTTCCATCGGCGGCGCCGTCGTTTCTTCAGGGCATCTGCCAATCTGGACCACCAAGGCCTCTCCGGGCCTTGGAGCGCGTTCACGGGATCGTCGCTTGCTGGCGGGGGCGGGCGCACGCAGGCTGACCGGATGAAGAGCGGCATCGACGCGGTGATTTTCGACATGGACGGGGTGATCGTGGACAGCGAGCCCCGGCACCAACGGGCGTTCCTGGAGGTCTTCCACCAGATGGGCCTCGGCGACCGGCACGGGATCGATTTTCCGAAGTATTTCGGCACGTCGGACGTGACGGTGTGGAACGACTTCATCGCGCTGCACCGGCCGAAGCAGACCCTCGACGAGCTCACGCGCTGGAAGCAGGAGCGGTTCATCGACCTGATCCGGACGGAGCAGCCGCTCTTTCCCAGCCTGCCGGAACTGGTGGCCGACCTGGCGGCGAAGTATCCTCTGGCGGTGGCTTCGGGCTCCCTGCACGCGGTGATCGACGAGGTGCTGGCGCTGAAGAATCTCCGGGACCATTTCCGCGCCGTGGTGAGCGTGCAGGACGTGGGCCGGCCGAAACCCGCGCCGGACGTGTTCCTGCGCGCGGCGGAGCTGCTGGGGAAGGAACCGGCGCGGTGCTGCGTGATCGAGGATTCGGCGGCGGGCGTGGAGGCGGCGCTGGCGGCGGGGATGCGGGTGGTCGCGATCACCAATTCGCTCCCGGCGGAGCAGTTGCGCCGGGCGCACCACGTGGTGCGGGACTACGCGGAGATCGAGCGGCTGTTGCTGTGAAGCGGAACGCGGAACGGGGAGCGCGGAGCGCGGAAAACGAA
>CAMLMI010000172.1 GCA_946480965.1 uncultured Verrucomicrobiales bacterium
CTTCATCGAAAAGTGCGTCCTTGCCGACGCAACGCCGACGATACGGCAACCGGGACGATTGCTGCGCGGCAAGCCGGAAATTAGCGCCAAGACGGCTCGGCCTGAGCCTTCGCCCTGCCTCATCTTCGCAGAAGCAGGCGCCTTGCTGCATCGGCCCGGGGTGAGGGAAGGCAGCTATTCCATTGGCAGCCTCATGGTTTCTACAAAGCATCTGGCAGCCCGGCCAGCTCGGACCCGCGACACGGCAGAGCAAAGATCCCAGTGGCTTCTGCGGTCCGGATTTGCTGTCGTTGGGCGAATGATCACCCCCGAGCCCGCTGCGGCCTCTCGCGCCCGCTTCATGACCATCACCGCCGCGTTTCTCGGCTGGATGTTCGACGGGATGGAGATGGGGATATTCCCGCTGGTGGCGCGACCGGCGCTCCAGGAGATGCAGGCGAAGGCGGGGCTGCTCGACGAGGGCTTTGTGCAGACGTGGATGGGCATCGTCACGGCGCTGTTCCTCGTGGGCGCGGCGATCGGCGGCCTGGTCTTCGGCTGGCTGGGCGACCGGATCGGCCGGGTGAAGGCGATGACGTGGAGCATCTTCTGCTATTCGGTCTTCACCGGGCTGTGCTACTTCGCGACGGAACCTTGGCATCTGGGGGCGTTCCGCTTCGTGGCGGCATTGGGCATGGGCGGCGAATGGGCGCTGGGCGTGGCGCTGGTGATGGAGACTTGGCCCTCGAACAAACGGCCGCTGATGGCCGCGTTGATCGGCGCGGCGGCGAACCTCGGCTACTGCGTCATCGCGCTGATCGGCATCCTCTGGCCGATCTCCTCCGACTCGTGGCGCTGGGTGATGATGATCGGCGCGTTGCCCGCGTTGCTGACTTTCCTGATCCGCCTGTTCGTCCCGGAATCGGAGAAGTGGAAGGCCTCGGTGCAGAAGTCCGGACGGACTTCGAGCTGGGAGATCTTCCGCCCGGAGCGGCTGCGCAGCACGTTGCTGGCGATTTCGTTTTCCTCCGTGGCCCTGATCGTCACCTGGGGCATCGTGCAGTGGATTCCGCTCTGGGCCGACCAGATGACCGGCGGAAAACAGCCGGGGCTCAAGGCGTGGAGCCAATTGGCGCAATCGGCCGGGGCCACCGTCGGCTGCGTGGTGGCGGCGTTGCTGGGCGGGGCTTGGGGCAGGCGGCCGACGTATTTTCTGCTCTGCCTTTCGGCGCTGGGCGTCTGCCAATGGCTCTTCCGGGGCTTCAATGCGGTGGACGGGATGTTCTTCTTTGCCGTGTTCCTGACCGGCGTGACGACGGCGTCGTTCTACGGCTGGCTGCCGCTGTATCTGCCGGAGCTGTTTCCCACGCGGATGCGGGCGACGGGCCAGGGATTGGCCTTCAACTTCGGGCGCATCCTGGCCGCTCTCGGCGCCTGGCAGATGCCAGCGTTGATGGGGTTCTTCGACCGCAGCTACTCGCAGGCGGGCGCGGCCATCGCGCTGGTCTATGTGGCGGGCGCGGTGCTGATCTGGTTCGCGCCGGAGACGAAGGACCGGCCGTTGCCGGAATAAGCGCTCACTTCAAGGTGCCGGTCAGCTTGGGCAACCAGAGGGAGAACCAGGGCACGTAGGTGATGAGCGCCAAAGACACGAGCATCGCGCAGTAGAACGGGATCATCGCCCGGGAGACGGCGACGATGTTCGATTTGCCGACGGTGCAGCCGAGGAAGAGGCAGGTGCCGACCGGCGGCGTCAGCAGGCCGATGCAGAGGTTCGCGATGAGGATGATGCCGAAGTGGACGGGATCGACCCCGAGCGCGAGGGCCACGGGCAGGAAGATGGGCGTGAAGACCAGCACGGCGGGCGTCATGTCCATGACCGTGCCGACCAGAAGGAGGATGAGGTTGATGGTGAGCAGGACGAGGATGGGGTTGCTGGAGAGGCCGAGCAGCGCCTCGCTCACCACCTGGGGCACCTGTTCCTGGGTGAGGATGCGGCTCATCACCTGGCTGGCCCCGACGAGGAGCATGACGATGCCGGTGGTGCGGCCGGAGTTGACGATGATCCCGGGCAGGTTCCGCAGCGGGATCGTCCGATAGCAGACCACCGTCAGGAAAAACGCCCAAAGCACGGCGACGGCCGACGCTTCGGTCGCGGTGAAGGCCCCGCCCAGGATGCCGCCGAGAACCAGGACCACCAGCAAGAGACTGGGCAACGCCCTCCATACGATCATCCAGACGCTCCACCAGGTGCGAGCCGGGGCCTGGAGCGCGCCGTATCCGCCGCGCCCGCTGAGCACCAGACACACCGCCATGAGGCACAGCCCCACGAGGATTCCCGGAACCACGCCCGCCATGAAGAGCGCGCCGATGGAGACGTTCGACGCCACCACGGCATAGACGATCATCACGTTGCTCGGCGGGATCAGCAGGCCGGTCGTCGCGGCGCAGGCCGTGACGGCGATGTTGAAGTTCTTCGGATAGCCGTTGCGGTTCATCTCCGGGATCAAGGTGCTGCCAATGGAGGAGACGGCGGCGGAAGCGGAACCGGAGATGGCTCCGAACAACATGCAGGTGAGCGTATTCACCAGGGCGAGCCCGCCCCTGAAGCGTCCGACCAGCAGCGCCGCGAAGTCGATCAACCGCCGGGCCAAGCCGCCCGCGCCCATCAGGTCGCCGGCGAGGATGAAGAACGGGATGGCGAGCAGCGCGAAGCTGTCGAGTCCGTTGACCAGATCGCGGGCCACGCCGAGCAGGACCGACTCGTAGCCGAGCGCCCAGGCCGCGAGCACGGTGGCGATGGCGATGACGAAGGCGACCGGCGTCTCCAGCAGCAACAGGACGACGAACAGCACGAGCAGGATGCCGAGACCGAGGGTCATTTCTCAGGAGCGGGGTTGGCGGCCGTTTCCGGCACGGGTTCGCTTCCCGGCAGCGGCCTTCCGCAAGCCGTGCCGATCATGGCGTCCAGGGCGAAGACCGCGATGAGAGCCCCGCTGACCGGCACGGAGAGGTAGAACCACGCCTTGAGGATCGGCAGCGCGGACATGATCTGGCCCGACTGCCAGCGCTCCACGAAGAGCGAGCCGCCGCCATAGACCATGACCGCGAGGGCGAAGCCGAGCACGAGCAGGTGGTTCAGGACGGCGACGAACCGGCGGGCCGCCGGATCGAGCAGACGAGTGACGATGTCCACGCCCAGATGGCTGTTCTCCAGATAGGCGAGCGCGCCGCCCACCATCGAGAGCCAGACGAGGCAAAGGCGGGCCACCTCCTCGGACCACGATGCCGGATCGCCCAGCACGTAGCGCGTGATCACGCCCCACAGCACGACGACGACGAGGCCGGTGAAGATCACGATGCAGAGGGCGCCGAGGGCGCGGGAGCAGAGCCGTTTGAGGGGACCGGTCATGGGCGAGTCAGTTCACGGCCTCGATGCGCGCGACGATCTCCTTGATCGCGCCCTGGGCGTGTTTCTCGATCACGGGCCCGACCAGTCGGCGGAAGGGTTCAAGGTCCACTTCGAGGATCTCGACGCCGGCCTTCTTCAGCTCCTCGAGCGAACGCGCCGTGTCCTCCGCCCACAGTTTGCGCTGGTAGTCCACGGAATCGTGCGCGGCCCGGGCGATCCAGCCCTGCTCCTCCGGGGACAGCCGCCCGAAAATCCTGGAGCTCATCACCAGCACGTCCGGCAGGCGCGTGTGGTGGTCCAAGGTGAAGTGTTTGCAGACCTCGTAGTGGCGACTGGTGAGGAGGCTGGGCGGGTTGTTTTCCGCGCCGTCCACCACGCCCTGCTGGAGCGAGGTGTAGAGTTCGCCCCAAGGGATGGGCGTGGGCGCGCCGCCGAAGGCGCGGATGAGGTCCATCGCCACCGGGTCGTTCATCACGCGGATCTTCCGGCCCTTGAGATCGGCCGGGGAACGGATCGGCTCCTTGCCGTAGAAATTTCGGCTGCCGGCGTCGTAGAAGCAGAGCCCGGTGAGGCCGCTCTCCCGACCGTCGTTGCCCACGGAGAGCATCCGCAGCAGGTCCTCGCCGACGGGCCCTTCCAGCACCTTCCAGAGATGGTCGTCGTCGCGGAAGAGATAGGGCAGGCCGAAGACCTTGTAGCTGGAGACGAAGTTGCCGATGGCCCCGGCGCTGACCTTGGTGATGGCGAGCGTGCCGGCCTGGGTCTGTTCCAGGCACTGGGTCTCGGTGCCGAGCTGTTCGCCGGGGAAGACCTCCAGCTTGAGCCTGCCGCCGGAGAGCTCCTCGGCGCGCTTCGCCATGAAGACGATGCCCTGGTGGACCGGATGCGCGGTGGGCAGCGCGTGCGCGACCCGCAGCACCTTGACCCCGGCGTCCGCCGACGCGCCCGAAGCGCCCCGTCGGCTCCCCAGCCAAGAGAAGATGCCGGAGGCCAGGAGGACTCCGGTCAACAGACCGACGACGAAGAACGAGGCGGGCTTGCTCATGGTGCGGGGGCTTCGGGCGTTGAACGAACCAGTCGGCACCCGCGCCTAGCAAGCGATTTCACCCCACGCGAATCCCCGGCGAAGATGTGATTTTGTGAACCGCGCCGGATGGCCGGTAGGTCCGCTATTTCGCCAGCTTGGCCACCGCTTCCTGCATCTCCGACAGATGCACGTCGGCCGACGGCGTGTCGGTCACGTGGACGATCTTGCCGTCCTTGCCGATGAGGAAGCTGGCGCGCCGGGCCAGCTTGCGGTCCTTCATGGCCACGTCGAACTGGGCCACGAGCTTGCCGTCGGGATCGGCGATGAGCGGGAAGTTGAGCTGGTGGTCGGCGATGAACTTCTGGTGGCTCTCCTCCGTGTCCATGCTGACGCCGATGACCTGGACGCCCTGTTTGGTGAAGTCGCCCATCCGGTCGCGCAGGGTGCAGGCCTGCTTGGTGCAGCCGGGCGTGTTGTCCTTCGGATAGAAGTAGAGGAGCACGGCCTGTTTGCCGAGGTAGTCGTCGAGCTTCAGCGTTTTGCCGTCGGTGGATTTGCCCTCGAACTTCGGGGCGGCCTCGCCGGCCTTGGGCGTGGCGGCGAAGGCGGAGAGCGACAAGGTCAGGAGGGCGAAGGAGAACAGGCGGGCTTTCATGGGAGAAGAAGGTTCAAGGTTCTGGACGCCGAAGAGACTCCTCCACGATCGGCCGGTTGCAAGCGGTCAAAAGCACCGATCCTCGGGAGAAACTTCCGAGGATCGGCGATGAAAACATGGGCCGTGGATTTACATCTTCCCGGAACCCACCCCTGACCCCTCCCAGGAGGCGATAAGACAGAGCGCCATCCGACAGCCGGACTCGGTTGCACAGTTCCCCTCCTGGGAGGGGTCAGGGGTGGGTCAGCCCCGATGGAGAAAGCGCTTGGTCAGGCGCGGCGACGCAGCCACAAGGCCAGGGCTCCGAGGCCTATCAGCGCGGCCGACGCCGGTTCCGGCACGGGCGTGACCCCGGCGATCTCGACGTTGTCCACGAGGAAGTTCACCGGCAGCGCCCCGGAATTCTGGCCGAACTGGATCTCGGACCAGGTGCTGGCCACGTTCAATCCGAGGTCGGAGAGCGGGATCTCCACGGTCATCGTCTGGACGGACGTGTCGTTCAGATCATGCCAGCCGCCGAGGGTGAAGATGTTGCCGAGCTGCTTCCATCCTCCGGCGCTGGAATTGCCCACAAGGTTGATCTGGAACCAGTCGCTGGTGGTGCCGCCGTTGGGTCCGAAGCTGGTGGCGTGGTTCACCGTGAGGTCGAAGGACAGCGTCCCGCCCTGTCCGGCGGCTGCGAGGATGGCGGCGCGTTCCGTCTCGTCGAAGGCGCGCTTGATGGTCCAGGCCCAGCCGCTGCCGGTGCCGTCGGCCTGGACGGAACCGGCGCTCCAAGCGGGCACGCCGCGCTCGGCCGCGCCGAAGCCCTGGAGGTCCGTGTCGAAGGTGAAGGAAAGCCCGGCGGCCTGGAGCGAACCGGTGCCGAGCGCGGCCAAGACCGCGAGCGTGGAGACAAGTTTCATGGGGTGTCGTGATGGTTGTGGGTGGAACGGGCGGACGGGAAGAAACCACAGCCGGGCTCCGACCGTAACGTCGCCAGAGTTGAGGACGCAGGCGCTTATCCGGCGGAAGGTTCGCTCCCTTGGGTCCGGACGGGAATCGACCATTGCCAACCGGCCGGACGTGCGGATAACTCTCCGCGTCCATGAACTGGAAACCTTGGTTCGCTTTGCTGGCCGCGTGCTGCGTTGTCACCGGCTGCGCCGTTTCTCGGGCCGTCGGCGCGGAAGAGCCCCCGGTGGTCTATCGCCACCGGTTCATCGGGGCCGAGAACGTCGCGGATCTCGCGGTCAAGCCCCGCGCCCACGCGCTCCTCTCCACCACCAACGCCCTTGCCTTCCGCCAAGTGGCGGCCACGCGCTTCGCCCGCTGGACGGCCCAGGCGGTCGGTGCCCCGCCGGAGAAATCCACCGGCATCGCCACCGCGCTTGAACTGGGACTCGTGGCGGATTCCGCCGTGGAAATCCGCGGCGGAACCTCCGGCTGGACGGCGCTCTTCGCCGCGCATCTGGCGGCGGACGAGGGCGACCGGTTCATCCAGCAGGTGAAACAGGCCGCGACGGACCTCGGACTCCAGAGCGCGAGCGCCAAGGTCCATTTGACCGCCCTGCGCGATGGCACCTGGGTCGTGGCCGCGTTCGGTTCCGGCAAGGCTCCGGCGGAAGCGGCCATCAAGTCGCGTCTGGCCGCGTTGGCCAAGGTTTCCGCCGATCCCAAGGGCGCGGCGGGCACGAACGCCCCGCTGCTTTCCGTGGAGGCCGATCTGCCCGCGTTGGCCAAGCTTTGCCAATGGCCCGCCTTGCCGGTGAAGCTCGGCCGCGTGGAGCTCGCGGTGGCCGCCCAGGGCGAGTTCCTCAAGACTTCCGGCACCGTGGCGCTGACGGAGAAGAGCGCCTGGCCCAAGGCCAAGTGGAACGTGCCGACCAACCTCGTGCACGACCCGCTCGTGTCCTTCACCGCCCTGCGCGCGCCCGGCCCCATCTTTTCCGCGGACACCGTGCTGGGCGCTTTCCTCGGGGCCAATCTGGCTTCGTCCCAGGCCTACCTCTGGACGCAGTCGGAGGTCCCCTTCCAGACCTACTTCGTGCTGGCCTCCGCCGATCCGGCCAAGGAAGTCGCCCGGATCGCTTCGACCATGCCGCCCAGGATCAATCCCCTGTTGGGCGGCACGGAGACCAGCCAGATGGCCTGGAACTCGAACAAGACGGCGGTGCAGATCTCGGGACTGTCGCTGGTCATGCCCCAGGTCACCGCCACGAACGACCCCACCGGAAGCTGGTTGACCGGCGGTCTGATCGCCCCCCTGCCCCACCGCAACACCCAGCCAGCCCCGGAAGGGCTCCTCCAGCAGTTCACCGGCCGCGACGATGTCGTGCTCTACGACTGGGAAATCTCCCAGGAGCGCGTCGGCTACTGGCGCGTGTTGAGCCAGCTCGCGCCGGCCATCGGCCAGGGCACTTCGCTCAAGACCCCCGCCGAGGTCCGCGTGCCCTTCAGCACCACCGAACGATTCCTGCAAAGCACCGGCGAAGGCCTGGGCAACACCATCACCGAACTGACGCTGGGGAAGGACGGCAAGCTCGGGTTCAACCGCAAGTCCCATCTGGGCCTGACCGGCTTCGAGTTGGTGCATCTGGCCCGTTGGCTGGCCGATTCTCCGGCCAGCATCGCCGCCGTCCGCAAAGCCGCCCCGGCTCCCGCTTTTCCCGGCAATCCCTGACCGCCATGCTCAAACTGGGCGTCAACATCGACCACGTCGCCACGATCCGCGAAGCCCGCTATCGCGGACAGTTCACGGGTGAACCCGACCCGGTGGCGGCGGCTTTGGCCTGCGAAGCCGCCGGTGCGCATGGCATCACCGCGCATCTCCGCGAGGACCGACGCCACATCCTGGACCGCGACGTGCGCCGCCTGCGCGACTCGATCCGGACGCGGTTGAACCTGGAGATGGCCAACACGCCGGAGATCGTGGCGATTGCCCTGGCTTTGAAGCCGGACATCGTCTGCCTCGTGCCGGAGAAGCGGCAGGAACTGACGACCGAGGGCGGCTTGGATGTGCTCGGGCACGAAGCGGCGCTGAAGGAGACCTGCGCGAAGTGCGCCGACGCCGGCATCGAGGTCAGCCTGTTCATCGACGCGGATCTGCCGCAGATCGAAGCGGCGGCCAGGACCGGAGCCGGTTTCATCGAGCTGCACACCGGGGCCTACGCCGAACACTTCCACCACAAGGACCGCCGCAACGAGGAACTGGGCCGGTTGAGCGGCGCGTCCCGCCTCGCCAAGCAACTCGGCCTGCGCGTCAATGCCGGGCACGGCTTGAACTACGAGAACCTGCCGGTGCTGCACGTCGTGCCCCATCTGGAGGAGCTCAACATCGGGCACAGCATCGTGAGCCGCGCCGTCTTCACCGGGATCTCCCGGGCCGTGACGGACATGCTGGCCCTGATGAAAGATTACCGGGGCTGAGAAATGGTCGTGGGCATCGGCATCGATCTGGTCGAGATCGCGCGGATCGAGACCGCCTTGGAGCGCTTCGGCGAACGTTTTGCCGAACGGGTGCTGCATCCGGATGAACTGGCCTACTGCTCCTCGCAGAAACATCCGGCCAGGTCCATCGCCGCTCGGTTTGCCGCCAAGGAAGCGGTCTCCAAGGCTTTCGGCACCGGCATCGGCTCCGAGCTGGGCTGGCACGACATCGTCGTGCGGCACCGGGGCTCGGGCGCGCCGCAGATCGAGCTTTCCGCCAAGGGCTCCGCGCTCATGCGCCTGCGGTGCGTCGCGTCCATCCACCTCAGCCTGACCCACACGAACGGGCATGCCGCCGCCGTGGCGGTATTGGATTCGCAGCCCATTTCCGCTTGAGCGGGAAAGGGGTTCCTCCGTCAGAGCAGGCGGCGAGGCTTTCCGGTCGTAGCCGTTGGGCCATTGCCAAGGTTTGATGCATCCGTATAGTTCGCTCCCATGAATCCAAGTGTAGCTGCTGCACCGGAGGCGGCGGGGGTTGGAAAGGCTCCCAAATTGCAATGGCCTCCGCTGGCGATCATCGCCGTCGCGTGGCTTTGGACCTTCCACGCCTTCTCCCAATACTGGACCCACCTGCCGCAATACGCCTACGGCTGGCTGGTGCCCATGCTCGGGGCGTTCTTTTTCTGGCGAAGGCTGACGCTCTTCGCCGCGAACAACCCGGCCTCCCTGAACCCGCCGAAGGCGCGCGACACCGCGCTGGGCGTTTTCCTGCTGCTTCTGCTCTGCGCCGCCATCACCCCGCTGGAGCTGGAAAG
>CAMLMI010000173.1 GCA_946480965.1 uncultured Verrucomicrobiales bacterium
CCATGAGATCACCCAGGCGGATTTCGTCGTGGACCAGCTCTACTCGGACGTGCCATTGGCGGGCTTCGCCGCCGAAGCCTCGGCGTTTGGGAAAGCGGCGGTGGTGGGTGGGTATGGGTGGGATCTGTTTCCCGGATTCATGGCTCCCGGGGAGATGCCTCCAACTGTTTGGGTCCACCCCGACCGACTGGAGGAAGCTCTCAGGAATCTGGCCCTCGACGCGGTGGCCCGGGATGCCGCAGGCGCGGACGCGCGGACGTTCCTTCGGACAAACTGGTCCGAAACGGCTTTCGCCGAACGATTCGCCCGGCTGGTGGTCGGCGAGGTTCCGGACGACTGGTGGTTCCGCCCGGAATCCGTCCGTTACGCACATGGGCTTGGAATGGAGGAGACGGAGGCGCGACGGTTGATCGGGGCGTTGATTGAACGGTCCGGGCCATCGGCGCTGGCGGTGGATCATCTGCCCGGCCTAGACGAACGCCTCACGGCCTTCGCCAAAGGCGATTCCGGCGATTATCGGACGGTGGAGCCGGCGGCGAGCCGGTTGCGGTAAACTTCCAGCGTCTTCGCCACCATGTGGTCGAGGGTGAACTCCGCCGGAACGGTGCTCCGGATGGAAACACGGGGCAGCTCCAGTGCGAGGGCCATCTTCGCGGCGAGATCCTGCGGATCACGGGTGTTGATGATATAGCCGTTGAGGCCGTCCCGCACGAGGTTGTTGAGTCCCTTTTCCGTGGTGGCCAGCACGGGAGTGCCCATCGCCAGCCCTTCGGAAACGGTGCGGCCCACGTTGCCCATCTTCAACGAGGCGTTCACCAGCACGTCAGCCAGCGCGTAGATCTCGGGCATCTTCGAGTGCGAACCGGCGAAGACGAAGTGCTCCTCCAGTCCCAGCTTTTTGACCCGCTCACGGAGCGTGTCCGCATAGGCCTCCTTGCCGGCACCGACGCCGCCCACGATCACTCCGACGACATCCGGCCGGCTGCGGCGGACGAGCCCGATCGCGTCGATGAAGCTTTCGTAGTCCTTCAGCCAGGTGACGCGCCCCACGGACAGGATCACCTTGCGGCCGTGGAGTTGGTGCTTGGAACGGAACTCCTCGATGAACGCCGCGTCCACTCTGGACGGATCGAACACCTGCAAGTCCACTCCGCGCTGGATCACGGTGATGCGGGCATCGGGCACTCCGTAGTTTTCCTGGATGTAAGCGGCCACCACTTCGCTCACGCAGATCACATGGTCGCCGAAAGTCATCACCCGGCTGTAGGCGTTGACGCTGTTCATGCCGTGGACGGTGGTGATGAAAGGACGGCGCGGATTGCGGTTAGCCAGCACACAGAGCCAGGCCGGAACTCGGCTGCGGGCGTGGATGATGGAGGGCTCGAGTTCCCGGAAAAGACGGCGGAGCCGGACGGCGCGCCACGGCACGGTGAACGGGTTCTTCGAGGCGACATCGAGCGTCACGTGTCGGGCTCCGTCGCGTTCCATCTGCGGCACCAGCTTGCCGCCCTTGCTGACGACGATGCAGTCGGCCCCGTGTTTGGTGAACTCACGGCTCAGTTCCACCGTGCCTCGTTCCACGCCGCCCTCGTTCAGCGCGGGCAGGAGCTGGAGGATGCGAAGAGGCGGAGTCGAGTCGGATATCATGGTGCCAGTTCGCGCAGAAAGCGCGCGGGATTGCCGGCCACGACATGGCGAGGCGCGACATCGCGAAGCACCACGCTGCCAATTCCGACCAAGCTGGCGCCGCCGAGGCGAACGCCGCCACGCACGCTGGCGTTGGCACCGAGGTAACAGGATTCCTCCATCACCACGCCACCGGACAGGCACCCGCCGGAGGCGACACAGCCGAAGTCGCCGACTTGGCAGTCATGGCTGATGATCGCGCCCTGCAGCACGATGACGTGGGCGCCTATCATCGCACGGGCGCCGACCATCGCTCCGGCCAAAAGCACCGAGCCCGGGCCGATGTTGGCGAAACGGGAGACGGACGCCTGCGGGTGGATGATCGTCTCGAAACGCTCCCACGGGACGCCCGTGGTCCGGAGGATGGCGGGTTTGCGCCAGAAGTTGTTGGGCGAACCCACGCCGTTCACGAAGACACAGTCGGTCAGACGCGCGGCATCGGCCAGCCGGCCCAGCACCGGAAGCCCCTGTTGACGGGTTCCTTGGAGCGCGGGGTTGTCGTCGAGGAATCCTGCGCAGCCATAGACCAACCTTCCGGCCGTTTCGTTGATGGCCATCGCCGCGTCGAGGATGTCGAGGCAGTTGCCGCCGGTGCCGAGGATGACGAGCCGTTTCACGGAAGAGAACAGGACCGGAGAGCGCTTTTCAGGACGGAGACCACTCGGTCGATGTCGGCCTCGGTCAGCAGCGGATGCAGCGGCAGGGCGAGGCCGCAGGTGGCGAGGCGGGTTGAGACCGGGCAGAGGTCTTCTGGAGCCAGGAATCGTTCGCCCCAGACCAGACCGGTATGGCCGGCCACGGATCCCGGCCCGGTCTCGATGCCCTGGGCTTTGCAGTGGGCCTGAACGCGGGCGCGTTCCTCGGGCGACGACAGCACGACCATGAAGGTCTGCCAGGTGTGTTCGGGATCGTTCGACGGCAACGCCACTCCGGGCACGCCTGCCAGGGCTTCAAAATACCGCGCGGCCAGCCGCCGTTTGATCTCCAAGATGCCGGCGAAGCGATCCATCTGCGCGCGACCGACGGCGGCTTGGAACTCCGTCAGCCGGTAGTTGAACCCCGCGCTGGTGAATTCGCGCTGGCCATCGCGCATTTCTTGTCCGTGGTTGCGGAGGGCGCGCAGCGCGTCGGCCACGGCTGCATCCTTCGTGAGGACGACTCCACCTTCGCCCGTGCTGATGGATTTGCGGGGATGGAAACTGAAGACGGTGCTGCCGCCGAAATGGCCCAGCGGCGTCCCTTGGCAGCCCGCGCCCAGGGCGCAGGCGGCGTCCTCCAGCACGAGCAAACCTTCGGCGCGGGCCACGTCCAAGAGTTCGGCCATCGGCGCGGCGAGGCCGAACTCATGCACGGCGACGACGGCTTTAGGACGGCCGATTTGCAGCCGTTTCACCCGCTCCAACCCTTGGCGCAGGGTCGCGGCGGTGAGGTTGTAGGTGGCCGGGTCCACGTCGATGAAGAATGGAACCGCGCCGACCTGCGCGGCCATGTTCGCGGCCGAGGGCCAGGCGAAGCTGGGAATGAGCACCACGTCGCCCGGGCCGATGCCGTGGGCCAGATACATCAGGTGCAGGCCGGCTGTGGCGGAGGAGACGGCGACGCCGTGGGGCATGTCGTGGAGCGCGGCCACCGCTTGCTCGAACGCGGCGACCTCCGGTCCCTGCACGACCCAGCCGCTGTCGAGCACGCGCTTCAGCGCTGCGGCTTCCTCCTCGCCGAACCACGGTTTGGCTAGGGTGATGGGGGCGGGGGCGCTCATGTTTTCCGCATCCACTCGGCGGTGCGGAGAATGCCTTCGTCGAGGTCGATCTGGGCCTTGAAGCCGAGATCCTCCTCGATCTTGTTCACGCTGGGGATGCGCAGGCCGATGTCGGCCGAGAGCGAGGGTTTGAAGACGATCTTTGACTTGGACTGCAACACGCGGCAGACGGTCTGGGCGAGGCCGAGCACGGTGATGACGGCGCGGGCGTTTCCGATGTTATAGGACTGGCCGATGGCCTTGGGCGAGCTGAGGCAGCGCATGAGGCACTCGACGAAGTCGTCCACATAGCACCAGGCGCGGATCTGGTTGCCGTCGCCGTATATGAAGATGTCCTCGTTGTTGAGCGCTCGCTTGATGAAGATCTGCATTGCGCCTTCGCCGGTCTGGCCGGGGCCATAGACGTTGAAGGGGCGGACGGTGACGACAGGGAGGCCGTGCTTCTGCTGGTAGGCCTTGGCGAGGTGTTCGCCGGCCAGCTTGCTGACGGCATAGACCCAGCGGGCCTCGCCGGCGGAGCCGGCCACGGCCACATCCCCTTCCGAGGAGTTGTAGGCCATCGTGCCGAAGATTTCGGACGTGGAGAAATCGAGCAACCGGTCGGTGATCCCGTTCCTCTGTGCGGCGCGGAGCACGTTGGCGGTGCCGATGAGATTCACTTCCCAGGTTAGGACTGGGTCGCGAATGACGGTGTCGATGCCGGCGATGGCGGCGGCGTGGACCACGAGGTCGAACCCTTTCAACGAGGCTTCCAGCTTGGCGGCGTCGAGCACGTCGCCTTGGATGACCGTGAGGTTCGGGTGGTTCCGCAGGCCGCTGCCCGTGAGGGTGTCGCGGGTGAAGTTGTCATACACCGTGATGCGGTTGGTGTCCGCAAGGCGACGGATCAGAGTGTTGGCGATGAAGCCGGCACCGCCGGTGATGAAGATTTTCTTGTTCTGGATCATGGGCGGTTTTCCGATCCGTCACCGGTAGAATTCGGCGATGGTTTCTACGACGTAGGCCTGTTGCTCGGGCGTGATCTCGGGATAGACCGGCACGGCCACGGTGTCGCGGGCGGCGGCCTCGCTGGCGGGGAAATCGCCGGGCTTGCCGCCGAGATACGCGAAGCATTCCTGGAGATGGAACGGCACGGGGTAATAGACCTCGTTGCCGATGCCCGCCTGGGTGAGGTGCTTCTGGAGGGCGTCGCGACGCTCCACGCGGAGGACGTATTGGTTGTAGATGTGGCGGCGTTCCTGGGCCTCGAAGGGCGTCTTCACGAGCCCGCGCCGCACCAATCCGGACTGCTGGAAGAGGGAGTTGTAACGGGCGGCGTTCTCCTGGCGACGGGCGGTCCAGCCGTCGAGATAGGGCAGCTTGGCCTCGACGATGGCGGCCTGGAGCGCGTCCAAGCGGAAATTTCCCCCGATGACCTTGTGGAAGTATTTCGGCTTGGAGCCGTGGGCGCGGAAGATGCGGAGCTTCTCGGCGCGTTCCGCGTCGCACGCGGTGACGAGGCCGCCGTCGCCGGCGCAGCCGAGGTTCTTGGACGGGAAGAAGGAGAAGCAGCCGTAGTGGCCGATGGAGCCGGCGCGGCGTCCCTTGTATTCGGAACCGATGGCCTGGGCGGCGTCCTCGATCACCACCAGATTGCGGCGCTGGGCGATTTCCATGATCGGGTCCATGTCGGCCATCTGGCCGAAGAGGTGGACGGGGATGATCGCCTTGGTGCGGGGCGTGATGGCGGCTTCGATCAGGTCGGGCCGGAGATTGTAGGTCTCGGGATCGATGTCCACGAAGACGGGTTTGGCCCCCACACGGGCGACGCAGCCGGCGGTGGCGAAGAAGGAATGCGGGGAGGTGATCACCTCGTCGCCCGGGCCGATGCCCTCGACCATGAGCGCGACCAGCAGGGCGTCGGTTCCGGAGGAGACGCCGATGGCGTGGGCGCTGCCGCAATACGGGGCGAGCTTCTCCTCGCACTGCTGCACCGTCGGACCGAGGATGAAATACTGGGATTCCATGACCCGGGCGATGGCCTGGTCGATGTCGGGCTTGATGGCGCGATACTGCGCCTTGAGGTCCAGCAGCGGAACTTGCATGTGGGTTGTGGTTAACCAGAAATCCCGGTGGCAGGGAACAACGAAAAGCCCCGCTTTCCGGTCGCTCAGGCTTTGGGGCTGAAATGTCGGTAGCCTTCGCGGCCTTCGCGCAGTGCCTCGGGCAACGGCGCTTCCTCATCTTGTTCCACGCAGCGCAGCCGGCCGTTCTCCTCGACGTAGCTCCAGCCTGATTCGGGGCAGACGAGCTTGCACTCGGCATTCGGGCGGAGCGGATGGCCGTGGCGGCTGACCCAGCCGTGTTGGCGCGCGGGCACGCCAAGCATGAGCGCGTAGTCGGGCACGTCCTGGGTGACGACCGCGCCCGCGCCGATCAATGCGTAGCGGCCGATGGTGGTGCCGCAGACGATGGTGGCGTTGGCCCCGACGCTCGCGCCGCGCCGGATGAGCGTCTTCTCGTAGAGCTTCTTCCGGACGATCTGGGAGCGCGGATTGCTGATGTTCGTCAAAACGCAGGAGGGCCCCAGGAAAACGTCGTCCTCGACCTCCACGCCGGAGTAGATGGCGACATTGTTCTGCACCTTCACGTTGTCGCCGATGCGGACGCCGTCGCCGACCATGGTGTTCTGGCCGAAGCTGCAGTGCCTTCCGATCTTCGCCTGCGCGCAGACGTGGGCGAAGTGCCAGATGCGCGTGCCTTCCCCGATCTCGCAGGGTTGGTCGATAACGGCGGTTTCATGGGCGAAGAAGCTCATGGTGCGTCCCCCCGCGACAGCCGCACGCCGCGTCCTTGCTGGTCCATCGACTGTTGGCAGGCTTCCAGGACTTGGAGCACACGCAGTCCGGTCTCGCCGCCGCTCAACGGGGCGCGGCGCGTGGCGATGCACTCAAGGAAGTCGCGGCACTCGGCTTCGAGCGGCTCGGCTTTCTCGATGGCGATCTTCTCCACGTCCTGGCTGTGCAGGATGGGCTGTCCGTCCTGCACGGTGACGTGCTGGTTGTAGAGCAGGAGCTTCTCCTCGGCGGGAGCCATGTCGTTGAAGACGGCCATGCGTTCGGTGCCCACGACGACGAGCTTCTGTTCTTTGAAGGGGTTCAGCCAGCTCACGAAGATGTGGGCGTGGACGTTCTCCGCGAAGTGCAGGGTGGATACCGTGACGTCCGCGAGGTGCCCGTGAACGAAGGCCGACCCCCGGCAGGAAACCTCCTCGGGCAAAGCTCCGACGAGCCGGAGAATCACCGCGACATCGTGCGGTGCGAAGCTCCAAAGGGCGTTCTCCTCGGTGCGGATTTTCCCGAAGTTCAGCCGGTTCGAATAGATGTAGCGGATGCGGCCCAAGCGGCCCTCGGCGATCAGCTTCCGCAGCGCGAGCACGGCCGGATGGTATTCCAGGATGTGTCCGACCATGAGGACGCGGTTGGCCGCTTTGGCCGCCGCCAGCATCTCACGGCCTTCGGTGGAACTCATGGCCATCGGCTTCTCGACGAACACGTCCTTTCCGGCCGCGAGACATTGCTTCGCGAGCGGCAGGTGTGTGACGGCGGGCGTTGCGAGGGCGACTCCGTCGATGCCCGGCATGGCCAGCACCTCCTCGATGGACTTGCAGACTGGAATTCTGGGGGCGAGTTCGGCGGCCTTGGCGCGGCCGGCATCGGTCGGGTCGCAGACGACGCGGAGCGCGCCGAGCTTGTGGAAGTTGCGGACGAGGTTCTTGCCCCAATAACCGCAGCCGATGGCCGCCACGCCGGGAGTGTTGCTCATGCTGTTCTGTGAACGGGTTGCCGCCGGTGGAACGCCGACGGGGAAGTCGAGTCAATCAGCGGTGCGCGAAGACTGTCAATGGTGCCGCCAGTGATGGGCGCTCAACGCGGAGCTTTGGGCACGAGCCCCAGCCGATGGCGCAGCGTCACGGTGGTCCAATCCCACGCGGAGCCGGCGAGGTTGGCGACTCCGCTGCGCCGGAACGCGTGGCGGCTCAGGATCGCGTCGTCGGGACCAGGCGGCGGGGCGGACGCGCGGTGCCGCTCGTTGACGATGCGGGAGATGAGCGGCACGGGACCGTATTCCTCCAGGACCCGGCGGCGGCTTTCGAGCACAGCCGAAAGATTCTTCTCGTAGAGCCGGTCACGGATGGCGCGTTGGATGGTCTCCGCGGCTTCGTCGATGCGGTCGATGTCCACGCGGAGGAAGCTTTCCGGCGGGAAATAGTCCTCCGCGTTGGGGCAGCCGTAATAGACGGGCATGCAGGCACCGAGGAAGGGATCGGCCAGCTTCTCGGTCCAGTGGTGCGGGCCGAGGAAGTTTTCGATGGCGACGTGGTATTTGTAGGGATCGAGCGCGTCGGCCTTGTCCTCGACGGGGCGGATGCCGCGACCGAAGAGCTCCATCTCGGGCAGCCGCTGCTTGAGGCCCATGACGAAGTCATAGCGGCGGCGGTGAAGGGTGTTGCGCTGGCGCTTGACGGAGCAGACGGCGGAGATCTCGCCGGTCTTGGCCAGCGGCACGTTGCGGACGAGGGCATCGTAGCTGCCGCGCGGCTGGCTGAAGGCGTAATACCAGAGGAAGCCCGGTTGACCGAAGATCGCGCCGGGATGGCGGATGACCCAGGGCTCCTGGCTGGTCAACACCCAGCCGAACTGAGCCAGGAAGCGGGAGCCATAGACTTTGATTGTCGAAGGTTCGTAGGTGATGAAGAGCGTGTTCTCGCGAGGGCAGGCAAGCGGTTCCACCCAGAGCGGATGCCGCTCGCCGCGCACCGAGGGCATCTCGCCATAGACGACGAGCCAATCGTAGTCGCGACAGTTCCGGTCAAACACGAAGTGGCAGTTGCCCCAGACCGGACGTCCTCCGGGGAACTTCTCGGGCCAGCCCTCGCCGTCATGGCCGGGCCAGTATTTGCCAAGCAGCTTGATCCGCAGCGGACGGGCCGATGGAGTCGGTTGCACTGCGTTCATGAGGCCGGTGCGATCTTGGGCGAACCGGCGATGCGGCTCCGGGCCGACCGGCGACGGCGACTCAGGCGGACCGGCGATCCGGGCACGGCGCTGGCGAAGCAGAAACCGACCACGGTGCCGATCACCAGCGAGGTGGCCACGTCGAGCGGGTAGTGTTTGCGCAGCTGCATCCGCGACCAGCCGGTGACGCCGGCGTAGAGCGTGGCCGGGACGATCATCACCGGTCCGGCGGCCACGAGGGACGCCCCGGTGGCCGTGGAGGTCCCGGTGTGGCCGGAGGGGAAGGAGTGGAGCTTGCTCTTGCCGGTGGGGCCGTAGAGGCGTTCCGGATAGGTGGCGACGGCGTCGGGACGCGGGCGGCCGGCGAGGTGTTTCCCGATCTGGACCAGCAGCCCGCCCATCAGTGCCGCCATCAAGCAGGCCAAGCCGAGCTTTCTCCAGCGGACCCGGCCGCGCGCCGCGCCGTAGAGCCAGAGCGCGATGGATACCGGAACGGCCAGCACCAGGTCGCTCGAATCGCTGATGAAGTCGGCTTTGGCGGTCAGGGAATCCCGGTTTTCCAGGTGGATCTGGTCCAGAATGGTCCGGTCGGTGTCGCCCGCGAACCAGACCAGGCCCAGCCCGGCGAGATAGACGGCGAGCAGGAGCCCGAGGCGGCGGCCGCTTCTGGAGTCGCCGAGTTCGACGCGGGCTTTCTGTATGGACTCGCGTTCGCGCGGGCGCTCGACGACGCGAAGGTGGCGCTGAACCAGGTGCGCC
>CAMLMI010000174.1 GCA_946480965.1 uncultured Verrucomicrobiales bacterium
AGAGCACGAGCACGGGGACATCGGGATACAGCGCGTTGAGATCCTTGATCAGCTCAAGGCCGCCCTTGCCCGGCATCGCGAGGTCGGTGACGACGAGGTCGGGCACGCACCTCGTGATCGCGTCCAGCGCCTCGGCTGCGGTGGAGGCCTCGCGGCACACCGTCAGGTCCGGCTGCCCGTGGATGAGGCCGACGAGGCCCGCGCGGAGGAGCGGATGGTCGTCCACCAGCAGGATACGCTTGGCCGGGGCCGGCTTCCGTTCCCCGGCCCGAGGCTGGGGCGCGTCTCTCCATGTGTTCATGGGAGTTTGGGGAGGGTGCAGGTGACACGGCATCCTTGTCCGGGAGCGGAGACAATTTCAAGCACGGCCCCGATGAGCTCGGCGCGATACCGCATCGCTCGCAGGCCCATGCCGACGGGGGTGGTGCCGTTGTTCGGCGGGACCACGAAGCCGTGGCCGTCGTCCTCCACCTTCAGCACCAGGCTCCGGCCCGGATCGGCGAGGGAGAGGCGCACCGTCTTGGCCCGGCCATGCTTCAGGGCGTTGTTCACGGCCTCCTGGGCGATCCGGTAGAGGTGGGTGGCCTCTTCGGCGTCCGGCACGACCGGCTGCGACTCCGCGACGAAGCGGCAATCGATCCCGGCCAAGGCCGACGTGTCCTTGGCCAGGTTCTCCAGCGCATGGGCGAGGCCGTCGTTTTCCAGCGTCACCGGCGCCAGCCCGTGCGCCACCGCCCGGGTCAGGCGAATGGTCTCCCGCAGCTCCTGGCCGAGCTGCTGGAACGACGCGGTCAGACCGGGGGCCTGCCGCTGTATTTCGGCCTGCAGGGCGTGGGTGAAGAATTCCAGGGCCGTCAGCCGTTGCCCCAATCCGTCGTGCAGGTCCCGGCCGAACCGGCGCTGCTCCCTTTCGCCGATCTCGATGACCTCCTTCTCGAGGCGTTTCCGTTCCGTCACGTCGCGGGTGACGTTGCCGTAGCCGACGGGTCGGCCCGAGGCGTTCCGGACCACGAAGATCGAACACAAGACGTCGATCGGCTCGCCGGTCCCCAAGTGCGTCCACTGCATCTCTCCTTCCCACAGCCCCCGGATCCGCGCCGTCGGCAGCACCGTGTCCTCGAAGAACGACCGCCAGCGCGGCGCCACATGGTCGGCGAACCGTTGGCCCCCGCGGCTCCGGTGTTCCTCCAGGCCGATCATGCGCCGAGCGCGGCCGTTCATGAACGTGACCCGCCCTTCGAGATCGGCCAGCGCGACGAAGTCGTGGCTGCACTCGATCAGGCGGGCGAGCGCTTCCCGCTCCGCCTGCACCTCCACCAGCCGCTTCTGATCGGCCAGCCGGTTCAGCGTGCCCCGGACGAGGGCGGGGATGAATCCGAGGAATCCCAGGTCCTTGACCAGATAGTCGATCGCGCCGCGCTTCATCATCTCCACCGCCATGCGCTCGTCGCCCTGGCCCGTGATGACGATGAAGGGGAGAGGGCGTCCGGCGCGGGCCAGCTCATCCATCAGTTCGGCGGCGCCGCCGTCCCGCAGTTTGAGGTCGATCAGCACCAGGTCCGCCGAGTGTTTCCCGAGCCACTCGGACGCCTCCGCCTTCGAGGACACGCACGCGATCTGGCAGCCTTCCTGCCGGAGCGCTTTCTGCAGGAGAAGGGTCAGCCCCTCGTCGTCGTCCACCAGAAGGATGATCGGTTCTGGTGGCATGGGAAGGTTCAGACTGCGGGCGAGAACACCGTGAAGGTCGAGCCGACCCCGGGTTCGCTTTCCAGGCGGATCTCGCCGTTGTTCCGTTCGAGGATGCGCTGGGTGATCGTCAGCCCCATTCCGTCGCCCTGGGTCTTTTCCGGGTCCAGCCGGTGAAAGATCTCGAAGATCTTGGCGCGGTGCGCCGGGGCCACCCCGAGGCCGTTGTCGGCCACGGAATACACGGCGCGGCCGGCCTCGATCCGGCCGCGGATGACGATGACGCAGGGCCGGCCGGGATCGCGGTATTTGAGCGCGTTGTCGATCAGGTTGGAGAAGACCTGGGCGATCTGCGCGGCGTCTCCCAGGCAGCGCGGCAGCGGATCGATGGTGAGGACCGCCCCCGCCTGCTCGCTCTGGAAGCGGAGAGCCTGCGCGGCTTCGGCGACCAGGAGGTCCATGTCCAGCGGGCGGATGACCATCTCCACCCTTCCGAGCCGGGAGAAACGCAGCAGGCCGGACAAGAGCGAGTCCATCTTGGCCGTGCCGGCCTGGATGTAGCGCAGCGCGCGGGGGATGGCCACGGCGAAGGCTTCCTCGACCTTGGCGGCGGGCACCATGCCGTCCCGGGCCATCGCCAGCACCGCCCGCATGTCCCCGCACACCTCCTCCAGCTCCCGGCGGAAGCCCTCGATGTTCACCAGGGGTGAGCGCAGGTCGTGGGAAGTGGCGAAGACGATGGCTTCCAGCTCCTTGTTCTTCTCCGCCAGGCCGCTTGTCGCGGTCCGCAGCTCGGCTTCCCGGGCCTTGCGCTCCGTGATGTCGGTGCGGATGGCGATGAACTGTTCCGGCTTTCCGGACAGGCCGAGCAACGGGCAGATCGTCGTGTCCACCCAGTAGTGGGTGCCGTTCTTCGCGCGGTTCCTGATCTCGCCGCGCCAGGTGTGGCCTTGCCGGATGGTCGTCCAGAGCTCCCGGAAGAACTCGCGGGGATGGTGGCCGGAGTTGATGATGCGGTGGTCCTGTCCCAGCAGCTCGGCCCGGGAATACCCGGAGATGCCGCAGAACTTGTCGTTGACGTGGGTGATGCGGCCGGTGGCGTCCGTGACGGCGACGATCGAGTGCTCGTCCAAGGCGGCCTTAATGTCCTTCAGCTCCTTCAGGGTGGCCCGGTTCCGTGCGGAGATGTCGTGGGCGAGGCCGGTTTCCGGGGGGGGGACGGGGTCGCTGTCGTGCCCTCCTTGGAACGGCGCGGGCAGGAGCCGATCAAACATCCGGAGCCGGGCGACCAATTCCGCCCTCGTCAGTTCCGAATAGGGGTCCGGGGGCATGATCGGGGGAGCGTAGTGGCCGGGGAATCCGTCAGGCAAGGCCGCCGCCGGGACGGGCAGGCATCGGGGCCTTCCCCTTCGCGGCGGATGCGGCGGGCCCATGCAGGCGGTCCCGGTAACGGGTCGGCGACTCGCCGACCATGTTCTTGAACACCCGGTTGAAATGCGTCAGCGACTGGAAGCCGGCCGCGAAGGCGATCTCGCTGACGCGGAGGTTCGGGTTGAGCAGGAGGTCCTTCGATTTCTCCACCCGCACGCGCGAGACATACTCGGTGAAGTTGAGGCCGGTGGCCTTCTTGAACAGCTTGCAGAAGTGGAAGAGGCTCGTGCTCACGGCCGCCGCCACCCGACCGAGCGAAAGCTCCTCGGAGTGGTGCTCCCGGATGAAGTGCTTCGCCTTCGCGATCATCGGCGGTTCCGCGTTGGCCGCCTGAATGGCGAGCTGGTTGCCCTTCGCCGCCAGTTGGTCGGCAAAGATGCCGAGAAGGCTCTCCACGGAGTCCATCCTGCGCCGCGAGACCACGGGAGTCCGGAAGAACGCTTTCCGGGCCTCCGCGGTGTCCGGCTCCTGGCCCAGCTCCTTCATCTTGCCCACGGCTTGCCCGAACAGCGCTTCCGTCGGCGGATGCCGCAGCACCTGGCCGGTCTGCAGGAAGCCGATGGTCTTCTCCCCCAGCTTCACCGGCACGGCCGTCTCGCAGAGGCCATAGGCGCACGTCATCGTCCGGGGGCCGTCCTTGGCGTCCCGCGCGAGGTCCTGCTGCAGCTGCAGACAGGCCGCGCAGGTGCGGTTCTTCCCGGCCATCAGCGAGCAGAAGGGGGCTTCGTTGCGCTTGCCGTGCAGGGGAAGGCGCCACGTCTCCAGGGGCCGCAGGGCGATCGGCATCCCGGTCACCTCGCAGAAGGCCCGTTCGTAGTCCTGATACATCGCGGATTTCTCCAGCGTCTCCATCAGATTTCCATCGTTGTTCATTTTCTCGTCCCTCCCGTCTTGGCTCGCATGGCCGCAACTTTAGGAGAGCCCAAGAAGGTGGACAGTGGCGCCGCCGCCGATGCCGACCGCGAGGAACCACCGAGGACGCTAGGGAAAATCCCTAGGTCCGAATGGGGGAGCCGACGGTGTCGGGGGACGGCGCCCGCGAAAAACGGCTACCCCGCGAAGCCGAAACGGAACTTGGTCTCGTCCGGCTTGAGCCGCAGCGACGCGCAGATGCGCTTGGACGCCAGCGCGCCGGCGGCCGTCTTGACGATCCGGTCGAAGTCTTTCGCCGGCAGGTCCAGCCCCTCGTGTTTGATGGACTGGATGATCAGCCCCCGATCCAGCAACTCCTCGACAAATTCGTCGCAGGCGACCGGGTCGTCGGTCGAATAATGGCTCGTCTGCGCGTGTTTCCTGAACGGCGTGGAATATTCGACGGTGTATTTGGGCAGCATGGCGGTTCCTTTCTCGGTGGGGGTCAATGGCACTGGAGGCTGGGCGAGGAGTCGCGGACCCTGCGGACCCAGTTGTGGAAGATTTCGCGGGCCACTGCGGACGCTTCCTCCATGCTGACGCGCTCCCGGGCCGTTTCCGGCTTCGGAAGCCAATCCGCTGAAAACCGGCGTTCTTTGGTCACCAGATCGACATTGCGCAGGAACGCCTCCAGGTCCACGGCCAACAAGCCGGCGGACTCGTCGAAGCTCCCGGTCGCGGAGGCGCACAGCTCGCGTTGGCCTTCGGGCGTCTCCAAGAGGCCGAGGGTCTCGCTCGTTTCAATGACCCGTTTCATGTCCAGTCCACTTCACCTCCCTGGCAAAACGGATGCTCGCCCCAATTTGGAAAAGTATCCTCCGATATTGCGGGGATTACGGCCGTGACCTCTTCAGGAAGGAGGGCGAACGCGGAGTTGGAGAACCTGCCTACCGCAGTCCTCTGCGTCCTTGTTGGCGCAACGCGTTGTAGGCCGGTTCCCCGCGACCGGGCATGGCACAACCTCACGAAGCCGACGGATATTCCGGATCGGTTCAAAGCCTTCCCATGAATTTCAACGATGCGATTACAGGCGTCTTCTCGAAAGGGACCATGTGACCCGTCTTCCAAGAAACGGGGCGGCATTGCCAAGATATAAGACGGGTGTGTCCTAGTGTGAGGCGGCGGGAATGGTTCACAGTCATGGGAAGGAAGAAGCCGCTGTATGGGGCCTTCCGCGAGATAACCTGTGATCAATAAAAACATGAAGACCTACAGAAGAACACCGTTCCACTTCACGGCTGCGACCACCGCGCTGATATTCGGCGGCGGTCTCTCAAGCCTCGCGGCTTTTCCTCCGCCAGTTCCTCCACCGCCGGTTCCCGGGAAGGAATACACGGACTTCCATGACATCAATGCGAGCGGAGCATTGACCCCGGGACAGGTCCTGCTCTGGGACGGCTTGGGAGGAGTCGCGAACGGGCCCGTATTGCCTGCGGGCTATGTCACCCCTCCCGGGAGTTTGCCGCAGGAAATCGACGCCTTGGCGAACCGCCGGGACTACCTCTTCCACGAAGTATCCTATTTCAACGCGGCCCATCTGCTCATCTCGGTTACCGACGATTCCCATTCGGCCAACAGCATCTGGTATGAGAGCCCCGATGGAACCACCGGAGTCTGGGCCACCAAGGCGCAGGTGAACAGGAACGGGGTCAACGACCTCGACGCCTTGGAGATCTGGGGTCCAAACGGAGTCTCCGACTCCGACTTCATTTCGTTGCATACCGATCCCCGGCTATCCACCGATCCCGGTGGACTACACTATTCCATTATAACCTCCTCCGAAAAACCGGTGCTATCGAGGGATTCCTTGGCTGCGGCGATTGGCCTCTATTTGGGGGCCGGCACCGTCAACGGCCATGATCTGAACGACATCGAGATCGCGACTTTGATCGAGGAGGTCCATTTGGATGCATTGATGTATTATCGCAACGACACGGATGACCGGCCGATCGACGGCGGGCATCCGAACCCGGTCACGCCCTTGGATTTCGTGGACGACGAGATCCTCTTCAGCATCGAGCCGATCTCCTACCAGACGCCGAACGGAGCGTTGACCCTGTTCGACGGCGGAGAGATCTGGACCTATCGCCTCGGGGATTCAGCAGGAACCGCCGCGTTCCTCGACCACGGCGGACACCTGTGGGACACCGCGTTTGATGTCAGGGGTGCTTTCGGCGTGGACAATGAGAACGTGGATGCCTTGGAGGCCGCTCCTCCGGTGCCTGAAGTCAGCCAAATGGCCGCAGCCGGCCTGCTCGGCGCGTTGGCGGGGCTTCAGATCTGGCGTAAACGCCGGACAGCTTAGCATTCAACGGTAAGGCGCATTTCGACATGGCCGGTTCTCTCCTGGAACCGGCCATTTTTCTGCGGTGCCCCACGGGCTTTCTTGAGACCAAGCCATAACGTTACAAGGGCGCGGCGATGGCTCCAGGCGTGACGAATGAAGAGCGCCTAATATGGAGTCTTTGTTCTGAGCCTGTCCGAACCACTCCGTCTCGTTGGCCCTGAGATCGAATTCCGGGCAAGGGAGGCCGCTACAGTCGGCCCACGTCCCCGGTTGCATGACGTCTTGTAGTCCCGCTTCTCCGTTCTGCTGCTCCACCCTTCTGTCCGCACCGTTCGGCCTACCCCACCGTCAGCGGCACGCGGGCGTAGCCGCTGGCCGGATACACGGCCACTTCGGCGGGGTGATCCGCCACTGGCGCGAGCGCGGGGCTGCGGGCGAGCAGTTCCTCCATGAAGACCCGCAGCTCCAGTCGGGCGAGGGGCGCGCCGGGACACACGTGGATGCCCGCACCGTAGAGCAGATTCTTCGACGGGTCGCGGTCCAGGCGGAACTCGTCGGGATCGCCGAAGACGGCCTCGTCGCGGTTGGCCGAGACCCAGTGGAGGGTGATGCGTTCGCCCGCTTCGATCCGCCTTCCGCCCAACTCGACGGCCCGGGTGGCCACCCGGCGGTTGGTCGCAAGGGGGCCGTGGATGCGCAGCATTTCGTCGATGGCCGTCGGGAGCAGGCCCGGCTCGCCGCGCAGGCGGGCCTGGAGCGCGGGCCGTTCGGCGAGATAGAGGGCCATGATGCCGACGGCGGCGGAGATGGTGCCGATCTCGCCCACGGTCCAGTTCCGCAGAATGCTGGTCAGCGCCGGGAGGTCGAGGGAACGGCCGAGCACCGTTTCCCGCATGAGCGACGCGGTGGGATCGGCGGAGTCGCGGGTGCCTTCGCTCCGACGGGTCTCCAGCATCTCGGACACGATGGCCTCGAATTCATCCGCGTTCCGCGCGAGCGACTCGCGGTCCTGGGCGGCGGTGGATTCCTGGTTCCTGGAGACCCACCGCACGAGCGCCTCGGCCCACCGGTCGGGCCAGCCGAGGAACGCGCACTGGGAAAGCGCGGCGAAGGGAAACGCCGCTGTCGCCATGAACTCTACGCGCCCGGCGGCCCGGGCCTTTTCCACCAGCCGGGCGGCGATCCGGCGGCACCGGGGCTCGAACTCGTCCATCCGCTCCGGGGCGAAGTAGGGCTCGATCATGCGCCGGTAGGGCGTGTGTTCGGGCGGGTCCATCCCGTTCGGCACGGAGACATGCCGGGAAACGACGCTGCTGAAGGCGTCATGGTCCAGCAGCACCTGCATCACGTCCGCGTGGCGAAAGACCGACCAGCCGAAGAGCTCGCAGTAGGCGACCGGGCAGGTGCGGCGCATCCGGTCACAGGCTGCACGGAGGTCGCGTTGGATTTCGGGGGAATTCGGGTCCCAATCGGGAGAAGGCGGCGTGTTCATGGTTCCGTTACAGATCAGCCAAGGGGCGTCCGCGGCAAGACGGCAGAAGGCCCTCGGTCCTTCCTGCTCGCCGCGGCGCGATCATGGGCCGGCTCCCGGTGCGGTCACCGGCGACGGTTCAATGGGCCACGCGGGTGATCTTCACCCGGAACTCGTCGGCGCCGCAAAGGAGGTGTTCCCAGGTGAACTGTCCGGGGAACTCCGCCTTGAACTGGTAGTGGAGCGGCACCGGGTCGTGGTCGTTCACGAGCACGAAGTGGTCGCCCAGCGGAAGCTCGCGCCAGCGCTGGAGGATCTGGCCGTGCTTCACGGAGCAGGGGATGGGACGGACGTCCATCAGCTTGGCGGGATCGATTTCAGGGAGGGAGGTGGTTGTGTTCATGGTTTGCAGATTTCCCGTCGCCGGACCGTCGCCGCCACGCCGGGAGAATTCGGGTTAGAAGCCGGCTTCGCTCGGCTCGTTGAAGCCGACGTGCTGCCTGGCGGCGGGGGACATTCGGTCCGGGGTCCAAGGCGGTTCCCAGACGATGCGGACCTCCACGGACGAGACGCCTTCCTCCGCGAGCAGGACCTGCTCCACGCCGCCGGAGATCGCCTCGTTCATCGGGCAGCCGGGCGTGGTCAAGGTCATGGTCACGGTGGCATGGCCGGCTTCGAGGGCCACATCATAGACAAGGCCGAGATCGACGATGTTGCACCCCAGCTCGGGGTCGATCACTTGGCGCAGGGCCTCGAGCAGCTCGCGGGATCGGGAGGATGGGGCGTTCATAGAGGGAAGGGGTGGTGGCGGCGAAACGCGGCAGGGCAGGCCTCCGGCCGATCCGTCGGCTTTGGAGCGCGGCTGTGTCGCAGACCAAGCGCAGCGCCTTCGAGTCCGCAGCCCGTGGTTTTCGGCGCAGCCGCGTTCCGGTTCAGGAGAAGGCAATCGCTCATCTTCATTGAAAGCATCGGCCAAGCAGCGCTCCCCAACATTGACCCGGGTCAATGGAACGGAGGAATCGGCGGGAAGCCGTCTTCTCCGGAACGCTTTTCCGGGCTCTCTCGCGTTCCTTTCAATGCCGCCAATCACGATGAAGGGAATGCTTCAGGCCGATTGCGGGAGTAGATCTGTCGAAGGACCGAAGGCCGGGTGCAGGCTTCCCCCTGATCTACAGACCTTCTTCGGCGACGGGATTTGGGTCGGGACGCGGTTCCAGTGCCCGGAGGCTTGTCGGCCTCTCTGTTCTTGGGCTGGGATGGGCCCGGCACGATGAACCTCTATCTCTGGACCAAGATCCTCCACCTGTGGTGCGTGGTGGGGT
>CAMLMI010000175.1 GCA_946480965.1 uncultured Verrucomicrobiales bacterium
CTTCCGCTGGCGACGTTCAGGGCTTTGAACAGCTCCGGAACTGTGACCCCTGTTAATCTTAACGCGGGCAGTTGAGTGTCCGCATATTCATCGGGAATGAGGACGTTCAAAGAACGCCCCATTGATTTGGAGATGGCCTCGGCCAGCTGCTTGGGCGTGCCGCCTTTGAAGTCCAAATCGAACTTGGTGAGCTGCGGCTGACTTGGAACGCTTGGCCAAGCCGGAGCAATGGGCTGACTAGGCCGAGAATCCTGCGCCCATCCCGTAGGAGACATGGACAGGAACAGCGCGGCGAGCAGGGGGAGCGGGGTTGATTTCATGGCGAACTTGGACGTGGCATTCATGGTCTTCACTTGGAGACACGCCCGCCAACCCGAAATCCTTCAAAGAAAAACCGTGCGGCCCAGGGACACAGGGACGCCAACTCTCCAACGGAATGCTCTTGGCCAGATGGCATGTCCGCGTCTCAGCCGCGCGGCCTCAGCTCCGTGATCTCCAGCTCGGCGCGGTTCTTCACCAGGCGGTCGGCGGGGAGGATGCCGCGCCAGTTCACGTTGGGGTAAACGAGCGCGCGGCGGCCGAGAATGGTGCCGGGGTTGAGCACGCTGTTGCAGCCGGCCTCGGCGAAGTCGCCGAGCAACGCGCCGAACTTGCGCAGACCGGTGTCGATGGACCGGCCGTCGTGGACGAGGATCACATTACCGGGGGTGAGCTTGAGGTTGGATATCTTCACGCCCGCACCGAGGTGGGCCTTGTGGCCGAGGACGGAATCGCCCACGTAGTTGAAGTGCGGCACCTGCGCGCCGTTGAAGAGAAGCGCGTTCTTCAGCTCGCTGGAGTTCCCGACCACGCAACCGTCGCCGATGATGACGTTCTCGCGGAGGTAGGCACCGTGGCGGATCTCGCAGTTCTTCCCGATCCAAGCCGGGCCTTTGATCATGACACCGTCCTCGACCACGGTGCCTTCGCCGATGAAGACGTCCTTCCCGATCCAGGCGCGGCCGTCGCAGCGGTTGTGCAGCGCGGGACGGAGGTTGGTCTTCAGGTAGTCGCGGAGGCGGCCCAGCACCTCCCAGGCATGGACGGTGCCGTCGAAAAGGCGAGCGTGCTCCGTCTGCGACAGGTCGAAGAGATCGGCGGCGGCGAACATGGCCGCAGTGTAGGTCGGGCCTCCCGCGCTTGTCACCGCCCGGGTGGAGGCCGCATCGGCAAAGTTCCGTAGATCAAAAAAACTACACCTTTTACCAGGATGGCAACCGTCGCGTTCTCTGCTGGCGAACACCCGGTCCAGGGCCGGAGTCGCCAGCTTCGCTGAGACCTCCTGATCGGGATTTCAACAACCAGGCCTCATTTGACCAACGGAGCGCGGCTTTCATCGGTGCCCCGGGCGAAGCTGCGTTCATAGTTGGCCCGGCGGACCCATTCCGCGTGGCCGTCGGCGAAGATCACGTTCCCGCCGTCCTTTCCGTGGTTGTCGCCAGCGTCGGGATAGTCCTCGTTTGGCCGGGTTGGATCGCCGGAAAAGCGGTCGTCGGCGTCGTAGATGATCCAGATGTCCGACGGCCCGCCGGTCTGGCCAAACGTGTGGGGGCCGAGAAGCGTGTAGCCGTAAGAGGCGACGTTGCTCTGGGTCTTGCGCTTGGCATTGGCCGTGTTTCCGGCGAGGTAACCGGACACTTCATAGCTATGGCCGGTCAGGCCCTCTCGGCCGGCAGCGTTGTTCACCAGGTCCACGTAATAGACGCCGTCGCGATGGATGCGCTCGGAGTAGAACCTGACACCGGACTGGTCGGAGCTGCTGTAGGGGCTGACCATGAGCGCGGTGATCGGCTGGGTCTCAGTGGTCCGCACGGTGTTCTTGGTCGAGGCGCACTGGAAGGACTTCGCGGCGGAGACGTAGGCCGGGTAGAGCCAGTTCATGTCGTCGTCGCCATAGCTGACGGTGCCGCTCAGGGCTTCGCGGCTGTCGTCCATCGCGAACATCTGGCTGCCGAGGCCGAGCTGCTTGCCGTTGCTGAGGCAGCTGATCCGCTGGGCCCGGGCTTTGGCCTTGGAGAGGGCGGGGAGCAGCATCGCGGCCAGGATGGCGATGATGGCGATGACGACCAGCAGTTCGATCAGGGTGAACGCGGTCCGGAACGGGCGGTTTTTTGATGGGAGTTTTAGCATCGGAACTTCGACGGCTCCGGCTGTTGCGGGGGATTTCTCCCAGGCGGGAACCGCCTTTGAAACGGTCGGACGCGTCGGCACGGGGCACAACCAACCGGATCTGGGGGGTGTGCGGCCAGCCCGAAAACGGCCGCGCCAAGGGACTCCTTGCTTTCACCCGGGCAACCTGCGATCACGCCCGCCATTCCCCGGCTCCGCCCGGTCGAGCGCTTCGCCGTGGAGAGCGCGCCTTGCGGAGAGGGATCGGAGAAGCCCATGAAACGTTGCCTCGTCCTCCTGTGTGCCGTCGGTCTGCTGACCGGTTGCGCGTCCCGCTACGACGTCCTGACCACCAGCGGCTCGGACTTCACCAACGTCACCAAGCCCAAGCTCAAGCCCGGCACCCGCATGTATGTCTTTAAGGACGTGCGGGGCACGGAATACGAGGTCCCGGAGGTCCGCATCCGCGAGATCCGCATCCGCTGACCGCGTTTCAACGCCGCTTGGCGGTGAACTGCTCGACGTATTTGCCGAGCAGATCGGCCTCCAGATTCACCGCGTCGCCCACCTTCCGCTCCCGCAGCGCCGTCACGGCGTGCGTGTGCGGGATGATCCAGAGGCGGAAGCCTTTTCTGGTCACGCCCGCCACGGTGAGGCTGATGCCGTCCACGGCGATGGAACCCTTGAAGACCACGTAGCGGAGAATTTCCTTCGGCGCCTCGATGTCGAGCAAGTGGTCCTCGCCTTGGCGTTCCCACTTCGCGATGCGGCCCAGGCCGTCGATATGGCCGGTGACGAAGTGCCCGCCGAACCGCCCCCCGGCCGCCATCGCGCGTTCGAGGTTTACGGCGGCACCGGGCTGGGCGAACTGGAGATTGGTCCGGGTCCAGGTTTCCTTCAGCAGATCGAAGCGCACGAGCGTGTCGCGCTGTTTTTTTGAGATGGTGACGGCGGTGAGGCAGCAGCCATTGACCGAGACGCTGTCGCCCTTCTTCAGCCCCTTGCCGCAGACGCGCATCTTCACTGTGAGGCGGATGGCGTCCTGCGCGGGTTGGATGGAAACGACCGAGCCGGTTTCTTCGACGATGCCAGTAAACACGGCAGGAAGTTTCGGCCAGCGGTCCGGCGGTGCAAGCGCGGAGCCGGTGGCAAGACCGCGGCGGGGAAGTTGGCGGCGAACTTCCGTTCGCCGCTACGGAGAGATCAATCGCACCGCGCCGTCATGAACAGGTCGGGCCCGAAGTGCCGCCACTTCACTTCGCGCAGAGACAGGATTCCCGCGCGGTCCTCGGCCCCATCGCCCGCCACGCCTTTGAGCGACTTCGCGCCGCCGAGGATCTTGGGCGCGTAGAAGAAGGCCACGCGCTGGGCCAATCGTTGTTCCAAGAACGACGCGTTCACCTCGCCACCGCCTTCGACCAACAGGCTCGTCACGGATTGGCCGCCGAGGAACTCCAGCAGCCACGACAGGTCGATCCGGCCGTGGCTCACGGGCGCGACCTGGACGGCGACGCGTTTGGCCAGGGCCGCGACGCGGCGTTTCGGAGCGGCTTCGGTCACGATCACCGTGGTGGCGGCGGCGTGGTCGTCCGAAACCACCTTGGCCATGAGCGGCGTGCGGGCGCGGGAATCGAGGATGACGCGGCGGAGCACTTTTGTCGGACGATGCCGGATGCCGGATGCCGGATGCCGGATCGTGAGCGACGGGTCGTCGGCCAGCACCGTGTTCACTCCCACCAGGATGGCGTCGGCTCCTTGCCGCAGGTGCATGGCGTGGGCGCGGGAACGTTCGCCGGTGATCCACTTCGATTCGCCGGAGGCCGTGGCGATCTTGCCGTCGAGCGTCATCGCGGCCTTCACCGTGACGAAGGGCGTGCGGTGGACGATCCAGTGGTTGAAGGCCTCGTTCAACGCGGTCGCTTCTTCGGCCAAGACGCCGGAGACCACTTCGATGCCCGCCTGGCGCAGAAGGTCGAACCCGTGCCCGACATGCGACGGATTCGGATCGGTGGCGGCCACGACGACGCGGCGGATTCCGGCGGCGATGATCGCATCGGTGCAGGGCGGGGTGCGGCCGTGGGTGCAGCAGGGTTCCAGCGTGACGTAGATCGTCGCACCTTTCGCGGAATGGCCGCGTCGGGCGGCGTCGCGCAACGCCTCGATCTCCGCGTGAGGCTGGCCCGCGCGATGGTGCCAACCGCGACCGACGACTTCGCCGCGCTTCACCAGCACGGCTCCGACCAGGGGATTGGGCGAAGTTTCGCCGTAGGCGCGGGCGGCGAGCTTCAGGGCTTGCCGCATGAAAGCTGCGTCCGTCTCCGGCACGACGGGTTTGGATCGGGGAGCGGCCATGAAGATTTGGCCAAAGGAACCGGCTCAGGCCGCGGCGTCGCCTTCAGGCTGCTGGGCGTAGAGAGCGATGAGCAGATGGCTGCGGGCGGACTCGAGGGCAAGGATCATTTCCTCGTAGCTGCGGAAGCGTTCCTTCGGATCTTTGGCCAAGGCCCGGACGATTGCCTCGTTGGTCGCGGCGGTGATCTCGACCAATTGGCCGGGGGCGACGAGTTCCTGGTTCACATGGGCCATGACCATGTCGTCGATGTTCTCGGTGACGAAGGGCGTGCGGCCGGTCAGCGCGTGGTAGCAGGTGCCGGCGAGGGAATACATGTCGGAGAGGAAGGTCTCGGGTTCGCGCTGGATCTTCTCGGGCGCGACGTATTCGGGGGTGCCCCAGACGGTGTCGTTGGCCCCGGATTGCTCGTCGGCGCTTTCGGCCAGGCCGAAATCGACCAGCTTGGGTTCGCCGTCGGCGTTGTAGAGGATGTTGGAGGGCTTGATGTCGCGGTGGAGAAGGCCGTGCTTCAAGGCGGTCGCAAGCGCCGAGGCGATCTTGATGCCCACGTCGAGGACGTTGAGTTCCGGGACGCGGCCGTCGCGCTCGATCCAGCTGTCGAGGCTGCCGTGGTCCGCCAGCTCCATGACGAGGTAGGGCTGCCCCTCGAACTCGTCGAAGGTGTAGATGTGGATGATGTTCGTGTGGTTCAGCGCGGCTCCGGCCCGGGCCTCGCGGTAGAACGACTTCATCACCTCCACGTCCTCGGCCATTTCGCGCTTGAGCATCTTGAGGGCGACATTGCGCTCCAGCTTCACGTCGAAGGCGCGGAAGACGGTGCCCATGCCGCCGGAGGCGATGATGCTGCGCAGCTCGAACTGGCGCATCATGACGGGGATCATGGTGGGGTGGCCGCACTTGCAACACGGGATCGTGGCAAACGGCTTGAGATCCCCAGGGATGAAGTTCTTCGCCCGGCACCGCCCGCATTCGCTCATCCTCAGCGGTTTCCGGGTCTCAACGACGGCATCACTCACGGTGATAGGTGGCTTAATCCATCCCGCCCACGGCCACAAGCTTCGAGGCGGGAAAATTTGGGCCACGGCCGCGCGGGGCGGCGCTCAACGCTCGACCTGTTTCTTGTAGGCCTCGACGCCGACGACGATTCCGGCGGCGATTTTTTTCCGGTAGACGACCTGGGTGATCTGGCCGCCTTCGGCCGGGTTGGACATGAAGCCGCCCTCGACGAGGATGGCCGGCATCTTGGCCGTCTTGAGCACGGCGAAGCGCGCCCGCAACACGCCCCGGTCGGAGGCCTCGGTGCTCCTGACCACCGCCTTCTGCACGGAGTGGGCCAGCAGGATGTTCTCAGCGTCCTGCCGGTTGCCCGGCAGCCAGGCACCGCCGCCCGCTTCCGGCCGGGCGTAGGACGAGGCGGCCCCGGCCGGGGTGAGGCAGAAGACCTCGACCCCGGCGGCGGACTTGGCGACGGCGGAGTTGAAGTGCAGGGAGATGAAGAGGTCGGCCTTGTGTTTGTTGGCGAAGGCCGGCCGATCCTCCAGCTCCATGAAGGCGTCCTGCGAACGGGTGGAAAAGACGCGATAACCGGCCTCGCGGAGTTGCCGGGAAAGTTCGTGCGCCAGCAGGAGCGTGTAGTCCTTCTCCATCCGCTTGCCCTCCATGTTGCCCGGGTCCTTGCCGCCGTGGCCGGGATCGATGCAGATCGTCTTGATGGGCGAGGCGGTTTCCGCACGGACGGGATAGACCAGCGGGATGAGGGTCTTCTCCAGATCCAGCGGGGCCACGTGGGCTTCGCCGGACTTCAGCGCGACGGGGAACGCCAGCGTCACGGAGACGCCGTCGAAATCGATCTTCCGCGAATCGATCTCCAGCCGGATGCGGTGCCCCTTGCCCGTGGCGACGACGACCTTGTCCTTGGCCTGCCAGGCGAGGGCAAAGCCGTTCGGCCCCGCCCAGTCGCCCAGCCGGTTGTAGTCGCGCCCGGCGATGCGCACCGTCTCCAGTCTGGCCCCGAGCGTGGCGGCGTGGACGAAAGGAACCGCGGCCAGGAGGCCGATCAGGAGCAGCAGGCGCGACAACATCGTGGTGCAGCAGTTGACCGGTGCGGCTCGCTGGCATTCAAGCAGAATGCCTCAGCGGCGCTGATTCGCAGGAGAAGACGCCCTGAAAAACCCGGCCCGAGGCAAAACCCGTTGACCCGTCGGAAGTGCCTTCCTAAGGTCGCGCAGCATCCGACATCCCGAGAATTACCGCCTCCTTTTGCATGAGCACCAGCACCGCTTCCACCACCGTTTCCAAAGGCCTTGATGGCATCGTCGCCGCCCACACGCGCCTGAGCGACGTGCGGGGGGACGTCGGCCAGCTCATCTACTGCGGCTACGACATCAACGAGCTGGCGGGCAAGGTCACCTACGAGGAAGTCGTCCACCTGCTCCACCACGACCACCTGCCGAACGCGAAGGAACTGGCCGAGCTCAAGCAGACGCTGGCCGGTTTCCGCGACCTGCCCAAGGGCGTGATCGACATCATCCAGCGGATGCCCAAGGACGCCGCGCCGATGCACGTCATCCGCACCGGCATCTCCGCCCTCGGCTGCTTCGACACCACCGCCGAGGACGATTCCCAGCACGCCCAGCGACGGAAGGCGCTGCGCCTGGTCGCCCAGATCCCGGTCATCACCGCCTATTTCCACCGCCATCGCCAGGGACTGCCCCTCGTCGCCCCCGATGCGAGCCTCGGCGAAGCGGCGAACTTCCTCTACATGATCGACGGCGTCATTCCGTCCGCCGAGAAGGAGAGCACGATGGACATGTGCTACGTGCTCCACGCGGACCACGGCATGAACGCCTCCACCTTCAGCGCCCGCGTCACCATCGCCACGCTGTCGGACATGTATTCCGCCATCACCACCGCCATCGGCACGCTCAAGGGACCGCTCCACGGCGGTGCGAACGAAGGCGTGATCAAGATGCTTCAGGAGATCGGTTCGCTGGAGAAGGTGGACGAGTTCGTGGACAACGCCCTGGCCCAGAAGCAGAAGATCATGGGCATCGGCCACCGCGTTTACAAAGTGCTCGATCCCCGCGCCCCGCACCTCAAGAAGATGGCGCAGATCCTCAGCGCCAAGCTGGGCGAGCCGAAATGGATCCAGATGTCCGAACGCATCGCCCACCTTATGCTGGAGAAGAAGGGGCTGAACGCGAACGTCGATTTCTACAGCGCCACGGTCTATTACAGCCTCGGCATCCCCACCGACCTCTTCACCCCGATATTCGCCATCGCCCGGACCAGCGGCTGGACCGCCCACGTGCTGGAGCAGCTCGCCGACAACCGCCTCATCCGCCCGCAGTCGGTCTATACCGGCCCGGTCGGTCTGAAGGTGAAGGCCATCGAACAGCGCTGAGGCTTCGATCCAAACAAAAGGCCCGCATCACCCATGGTGATGCGGGCCTTTGCCTGCCGGAAAACGGCCTCACTGGGAGATGACGGCTGCTCCCGCACCAAAGACCATGAGAGCCACTTGGATGATGATGCCGATGATGGAGAGGATCGTGCCGATGATGCCGCAGATCTTTCCGGCGTTCGTGTTGCCCCGTCCCGCCGGGTCCATTTGGCCCGCATCCATTTCCTTGAGATCGCTCGAGCCCATGATGAAAGCCGGGATTCCGGTGAAGAGGCCGCAGCAGGGTATGCTGAGAATGCCGAGAACAAGAATGAGGGTTCCGCGATGGGGTTTCATAGGTTCCTTGGGTGGATATTGGACTCGTCGAAAAGGAATCAGGTCCGCCAAGTGAATTCAAACCCGATTCCGGAGCCGCCTCAGCTGCGGTTTAAGATCGGAATGACGCGCATTCCGACTGGAAGCTTGCCCGGCTCCAAGCCATGCCCTACCAGACATGGCATGAAGATGACGCTCCATATCGACGAAGCGCTCCTGCAGCGCGTCATCGAGATCTACGGGTGCGACAGCAAAACGGAGGCCGTGGATTTCGCCCTCCGAGAGATGGAGCGTCGCCACATGCTTGCCGCCTACGCCCACCGTGGCCTTGGCTTGGAGCCGTCCGAATTGGTGAACGCCATCGATCCTGGCTACGACGTGTTGGCGGGCCGCAGCGTTCCCCAGCAGAAAGCACCTTGAAGCTTGGGCCAAGCTGAAGCACCGCACGTAGCCCATTTTTCCGAAATTCCGGACCTGACAGTGCTCCGGTCCATCGACGAACTTACCTAAAGCAAATGAACATCCACGAGTATCAGGCCAAGGCCCTCTTCGAGAAATACGGCGTCCCCGTGCCCAAGGGCGCCGCCGCCAAGTCCGCCGCCGAGTTCGACACCGCGCTGGCTTCGCTCCCCGAAGGTCCCACCATGGTGAAGTCCCAGATCCATGCCGGCGGTCGCGGCAAGGGCACCTTCACCGATGGCTTCAAGGGCGGCGTGAAGTTCACCAAGTCCAAGGCCGACGCGAAGGCGATGGCGGGCAACATGCTCGACAAGACGCTCGTCACCGCCCAGACCGGCCCCGCCGGCCGCAAGGTTCAGACCGTTTACTTCACCGTCGCGAGCGACATCAAAAAGGAATACTACCTCGCCATCCTCCTCGACC